>CAJCIT010000055.1 GCA_903970405.1 Acidobacteriaceae bacterium
GTCTCCATGGCGTCCCACTGCTCCGTGACTTCGCGCTGGGACGTAGAGAGCTGGTCCCAGGTGAACGATTCATGAATGGGCGGCAACTCCACCATGGAGATGCAGTCATTCACTGGACAGACGTTGTAGCAAAGACGGCAGCCGACACAATCCTCTTCGCGAACCACCGGCTGCGCACGAGCGGAGACGGCATCCTGTTTCCCGTTGGAGCGCACATCGTAGGCATAGGGGGCCACCAGGCTTCCATCCGGCGACTTGAGGTCTATGCATTGGTGAGCAGTGTCATTGCAGGCGATATAGCAAAGATTGCACTTGATGCACTTTGCGTCGTCGATGCGGGCGACGGCGCGGAACGCCAGATCGAAGTCCTTGAAATCGGAAATGCGATGAAGACTCTTGCCGCTGACTTCGGCGATGGAGCGAAATCCCTTGGCGTCCATCCAGTTCGATAGTCCATCGCACAGGTCCGTAACAATGCGGAAGCCGTAATGCATCACGGCCGTGCAAACTTGCAGGCTGGACGCGCCCAGGAGGAGGAACTCGGCCGCGTCCTTCCAAGTGGAGATGCCGCCCATCGCGGAAATGGGAAGACCCGATTTACCGACAACGGCGTCCTTGCCCAGCGCCGAGAGCATGTTGAGCGCGATGGGCTTCACTGCCGGGCCGGCATAGCCTCCGTGGCCGCCGCGGCCGGCGATGCTGGGAGTAATTTCGAGCGTGTCGAGATCCACGCCCACGATGGAATTGATGGTGTTAATAAGAGACAGCGCATCTGCGCGGGCACGAACGGCGGCCCGGCCCGGATGAGTGATATCCGTGACGTTCGGAGTCAGCTTGACGATTACGGGGATCTTCGCCGCGGCCTTCACCCAGCCTGTGATCTGTTCGCAATACTCCGGCACTTGGCCGACGGCCGCGCCCATGCCGCGCTCACTCATGCCGTGCGGGCAACCGTAGTTGAGTTCAATGCCATCGGCGCCAGTATCCTCAATCTGCCGCACGATGGTGTTCCAGGCTTGCGGCTGCGACTCCACCATGGCGGACGCAATCACGGCGCGGTCCGGCCAGAGCCGCTTCACGTCGGCAATCTCACGCAAATTGATTTCAAGCGGCCGGTCGGAAATGAGCTCAACATTATTAATGGCCAGCATGCGTTGACCGCCGTAATGCCAGGCGCCATAGCGATTCGACACGTTGAGCACAGGCGGTCCGATGGTTTTCCAGACCGCGCCGCCCCAGCCGGCCTCAAACGCCTTATGGATCTGCGCGCCGGAGTTCGAAGGCGGCGCGGACGCCAGCCAGAACGGGTTGGGCGACCGAATGCCTGCAAAGTCTATATGTAGATCGGCCATGGTCAAACTCCTTGGGCTACAGGTTTTGCGGCGAGCATTCGATGGATGCTTTGGGCGGCGAGTTTTCCGTCTTCAACGGCCATCACGGTGGAGCAGGCGCCGGCGGCCCGCACTCCATCCCCACCCGCGTAGACACCGGGAATGCTGGTTCGATGTTCGACATCGATTCGAATGTAACCTCCGGCAGTTTCGAGACCGAGCAGCGCGGCGAGGGGCGGCTTCTGCTGGCCGATTGCCTTCACAACCTGATCCGCCGGGATCAGGAACTCCGACCCTGGAACGAATTCGAGGGCATGGCGGCGGGATGCGCCGTCAGTGAACCGGACTTGGGCACATTCAAGGCCAAAACGCTGGCCGTCCTTCGCGAGGGCGCGGACCGGCTGGGTGAGGAACTGAAATTCGATGCCTTCGCCAAGGGCAAACTCGAACTCATGCGGATAGGCGCTCATTTCGTTCTTAGTCCGGCGGTACACGATGGTGACCCGTTCCGCGCCCAGACGACGGGCGATGGTGGCGCAGTCAATGGCCGTGTTCCCGGCCCCAATCACCACCACGTTGCGGCCAACGTGAAGGGCGCCCCAATTCAGCTTGCTTTGTTCCACGTACCAGAGGCCATCGGTGAGCAACTCTTCGCCTTCGATGCCGAGGCTGGGGGTGGTACCCAATCCGGCAGCGAGGAAGATGGCATCGAAGCTCTCGCGCAGTTCCGCGAAATCTAGATTGACGCCCAGTTCCATTTGCGTGCGGAACGTGACGCCGAGGCGTTCCAGCATCTCAACTTCAGAGAGGGCCACGCGAATGGGCTCACGAAGCCCGATAATGCCGTAGGTTGAAAGGCCGCCGCCCAGTTCACGCTTCTCAAATACGGTGGCGGCGTGGCCACGCCGAACGAGTTCGCCTGCGCAAGCTAGGCCTGCCGGTCCGGCGCCGATGACGGCCACGCTGCGGCCGGTGGGCGGCCCGGCGCGAAGCACGTCGACGCCGCTCGCCTGCAGATGATCCATGGCATGACGCTGAAGACGGCCGATGGCAATTGGTTTGTGGTCCGCGCCAAGAACGCATGCGCCTTCGCAGAGTTCTTGCACCGGGCAGACGCGCGAACAGGTGGCGCCCAGCAAATTGGCGTCGAGAATTGTGCGGGCCGAACCGGTGAGGTCGCCAGTGGAGATGCGCTTGATGAAGCGCGGAATATCGATGTGGGTGGGGCAGGCATGCGTGCACGGCGCGTCATAGCAGAAGAGACAGCGGTCGGCTTCGACAATGGCTTCGTGATTCGTAAGAGGCGGGAATTGCTCCGCCAATGCCGCGTGTTCCGGCGGTGGGTCGCTCCACTGAGACAAGACTCGCTCCTTATTGATCTGCAACAGGGCAGGTCTGGATTATGCCATGGTAGCGAAGCGCCACTCGCCAGTTTATGCTCAAATTGATTGTTGATCGCCTGAAAGCCGTCCGCACCTTAGATGAGTATGTGCAAGAAGGTGGGTTGAAGGGGGACATGCGAAGACGGGACCGCCAAAGGGGTACCGTCGGCGATGGCCGACAAGCTTCGCAAGCTTCTCTTCGCCCTGGAAACCGCCGAGACGTTGGAGCATCTCGGGCGGTTTCCAGGCTGGAAGCTGCATCCGCTCAAAGGCGACATGAAAGGATTTTGGAGCCTTACTGTCACCGGAAACTGGCGTTTGATTCTCTGCTATGACAAAAAGACGAACACCGCCAGTGACATTGATTTGATCGACTACCATTAGGAGGCCGCAATGCCATTGAAGAACCCGCCCCATCCGGGCGACCTAATTAGAACTGAAGTCATCGATGCCCTCGGCCTCACAGTGTCGAAGGCGGCGGATATTTTGAAAGTACGCCGGGCCACGCTCTCCGGCCTTCTGAACGGCAAGGCCGCGCTGACGCCTGAAATGGCCCTGCGCATCGAAAAGGCGTTCGGCCCGGACATGAACCACCTTCTCCGCATGCAACTCGCCTGCGACGTGGGGAAAACGCGGGAGCACGCGCGGGACATCTCGATCAAGCGGTACGTCCCGGCCTGAAGGGTGATACGCCGCCACGCAAAAGACCCGGGCATTGAAGCCGCAATGGGCTGCCACATGCCACATGCCCCCGCGCTACGTTGACGAAACCCTCGCCAGGGGTCTCTCCCCGCCCGCTGTTTTCTTGCAAATAAGCGAACTGACGATTACTCTGAGCTAATGGTTCCGTCAGGAGACGTCAACGCGGCCCAGTCACGGCCGGAGCAAGCTGTCTTATTGAACGAGGAGAATACGGGCGCCGGGCTCTTCAACGAAGATCTGGCGCCGGTGCCGCCCGAAAAGCGCACGTGGGGAACTTATAATTACGCGTCGCTCTGGGTGGCGATGAGCGTCTGCATTCCCACATACATGCTGGCCTCGGGCTTGATTGCCGGCGGCATGAGCTGGAAGCAGGCCATCGGCACCATTCTGTTGGGCAACATCATTCTGCTGGCGCCGATTCTGCTGAATGCGCACGCCGGCACGAAGTACGGCATTCCGTTTCCTGTGTTTGTGCGGGCGTCATTTGGCGTCAAGGGCGCGAACGTGCCGGCGGTGTTGCGCGCGCTGGTCGCCTGCGGCTGGTTCGGGATTCAAACCTGGATCGGCGGGCAGGCTATCTTTTCCATGCTGAAGACGCTGGCGCCTGCGCTCGCCGCGAACGCCTCTGCGCCCTGGATCTGTTTCTTTGCCTTCTGGCTGCTGAATATGGCGGTGGT
>CAJCIT010000056.1 GCA_903970405.1 Acidobacteriaceae bacterium
GCAGTTGCTCAAGCCGGTAAAGCCGCGGGGTGTCGATCCGGCGATCCAGTCCGGTGGGAGTCCTCCCATCTGTTGCAAGAAAGCGCAAGAAGCCACGCAGGGCAGCGATGTCGTGTTGCAGACTGGCCCGGCTGAGGCGCTTGCCGGTTTGGTTGACGTATGTCTCCACGTCCTTGGGCTGGATCGAACCGAGGGTGATCTTTCTCGTCTTAAGGTGATTCAGAAAGCACTGGGATGCGTATCGATGGTGGCAGACGGTCGAGGCTGCGAATCCACGAACTTCACGCAAGTGATCCGCATACTCCTCGCTCAGATTCCTCAGGGCGGCCGTCCCCGCGGTATCAGTTCCGCCGGCGGCGATCACGCCTGTAGTCTCGAGATATCTCTCGAGTGACCGCACGGTACCCGCGTTGCTCGGGAAGACCTTGATGAGGCCACGCCAGCATGCGTGAAGCTTCGCGTGGGTTAGGTTCGCGACATCACGAACTCGGCGGCGGCGCAAATCAGCATCCACGTGCGGCAGCGTGCGGATCGCGAACTCGCGTGAACCGGTCGTGTAGCCGCTAGTGGCGAGCCAATCGTCAAAACCATCAGTGATTGGCCCCAACAGCGGCAGTGACAGAAACTTGTGATGAGCCTTCGGTAGAAGGGAGCGTAGCATCGGAACCTCGATAAGAATGGATTGACCCCCGGACGGTGGCCGTTCCGATGCTAGCGCTTAAATGTGGAGTTGAAAACGAGTGCAAGAACGGATTCCGCGGCTTCCGCGCGTCAACTCCACATTTCTGGAAACTTCACATTAATCGCAAAATGTTCAGCTGAACATTTATCGATGAATTTGGGTATTTAAATCTCAAGCCCGAGCAGTCGAACTCGTTCTTCAAGCTGATGGAGGAGCGTTATCATCGACACTCAACGATCATCACGACGAACCTTAGCTATGACGAGTGGCAGAACTTCCTCGGCAACAAGTCCATGGTCGAGGCGTTGCTGAGTCGCGTGCGGCATTACTGTCACACCGTCACTATCAACGGTCCGTCGTTGCGCGAGCCGCAGGGCTGAGGGTCGCGGCCGGATGGAGCAAAGCGAGTATGTGCGGCAGGTTCTCGAAGCGTATTGCGCAACGCCCGGCACAGCAGGCGTGGTTCGACGTGCTGATCGTTCTTTTGCGAATCAGTTGCATGACCACGGCGTGCCTCTGACCACAGTCGAGAATGCGCTGATACTTGCTGTGGCGCGGCGTTCCGCGAGACCGACCGATACTGCGCCTCTCGGCACGATCCGGTCACTGGCGTACTTCGCGCCGGTGATCGAGGAAGTTCTGCAACTCAAAGTCGGCCCGGAATACTTCCAGCATCTCCGCAACAAACTCCAGCGTTCCACGTCCGCTCCATAGCTCCTTCTTTCTACACAAATCCAGAGACCCGAACGCGCCTTCGGCGCGAATGATATCGAGCCCCCGCATCCTTAATGCCGCAAACAACTGCACACGCCTTCGGCGTGGATGATAATGCGCACTCAGGCCAGATCCTGTTCTTCAGGTGGGTCACTTTAACCAAGCACAAATGGGTCATTTTTCGTGAGCGCCGACGCCATTCTGCGCCTTCGGTTTTGCGCCCATGCGGGCTGCCGGGCGGCGTTCACGATTTGTACCAGTTGCGACCGTGGTCAGCGCTATTGCAGTACGGAATGCCGATTAGAAGCGCGGCGTCGGCAGCGATATGAAGCCAACCGTCGCTACCAGCAAAGCGAACAGGGCAGAGGTGCCCACCGCCGTTGCCAGCAGCGCTATCGGGATCGGCTGCTGCAGCCCAGCGTGACAGATCAGGCTATCGCGCCGACCAGTTCCGGGCCGCCTCGGCAGCCGCCGCCTACGTGTCGGTGCGCGATTTGCGGACGCCATAGCCTCTGGATCGATCCCTTTCCGACCATTCCTCGACAATGGCAGCGCGGCTGCCGTTCAAAAAAATACGTTTTTACATGACCGCTAACAAGGAGAAGAGGGCGAATCGAATTGCCGCGTTGTAACAGTCTCACAAGAACAGGATCATCGCTTCCTGTTTCAGACGGATGGCAAATGGGTATACGCGGCAATAAAACAGAGTGTTTGGATTTTGTTTTTTGTTTTGACGCAGCCGCGAGACGAGCATTTCTCGTTCGCGCAAGCGCAGACCGAATCCAGCCTGCCAACCTGCCCTACACCCGGCGCTGGATTAGTTCTTCCGGTTGACGACTGGCGCCAAATCAGTGGCTGCCGCCCGCCTTTGGGTGGGACCAAGGTTGTGCCTGATAGGTCCAACCGCGAGTGGTGTAGTCGCTGAACGTGATGAACATCATGATGCACAACCACACCAAGCCAGCGACGCAGAAGAGCCTGGTCATCGCGTTACTGTGCCGGATGCCCATGAACACCCAGGCGACAAGCGAGGCCTTGAACAAAGCGATGAGCAACGCCACCACGACATTCCATTCGCCAAGCTCCAGGAATGACACGCCCACGGTAGTTCCGGTGAGCACGATCAGGGCGGCCCAAACCGACACCAGGGCTCGCAAGGTAGGGATGGGTACGTGTGCGCTCATGTGCGATGTCCTATCAGGTAAAGCAGCGGGAAGAGAAAGATCCAGACGATATCGACAAAATGCCAGTAGAGACCGATCATCTCAACCGGCGCAAAATAGTTCGCATTGAACACCCGGCGCTGCGCCTGCACGATTAAGAAAGTAAGCAGGCCGAGGCCGACGATCATATGCACCGCGTGCATGCCCGTCATGCAGAAGTACAGAAAGAATAGAATCTGGGCGTTGTGCTCAAACTGGGCCGGCGCGTAGTGAAAGTTGAAGCCGGGCACCAAATGTTCTCTCCATTTGTCGGTATACTCGAATCCCTTAATGACCAGGAAGATGGTGCCGAAGATCATGGTCAGGATGAGAAAGAGAATGAGACCCTTTCGACTGCTCAATTGCGCGGCGCGCACGGCCAGCACCATGGTCAAGCTGCTGCAGATGAGCACGGCCGTGTTCGTTCCGCCCAGGATCACGTTCATGTACTCGCTGGTGCTGGCGAACGCATCGGGGAAAGTGGCCCGATAAATGGCATAGGCCATGAACATGCCGCCGAAAAAAAGAACCTCAGTGATCAGAAAGGTCCACATGCCCAAGGTGGACGCATCTGTCTGCTGGGCGGAGTTCGCGAAGTGGTGACGGAGATGAGTCTCTTCCGCGGTTGGTTCGTGGCTTACGGGAACAGTTGCGTCAGCCATGCACTCCCTCCGCCTCGCCGTAGTTGTAAGCCTCTTCGGTGACTATCGGCGTCTCGTCGAAATTAAAAGTGGTGGGCGGGGACTGAATCTTCCACTCCAATCCAGTCGCGCCCCATGGGTTGTTGCCGGCCTTGGGCCCGTACTTTAGCGACCAGAGCATATAGACGATCGGAATCAAATACCCGATACCCAGAACCGATGCGCCGGCGGTTGAGAGCACGTTGAGCATCTGAAATTCGGGCGGGTAGGCGTGGTACCGGCGCGGCATGCCCAGATAGCCGAGAATGAACTGCGGAAAAAATGTAAGATTGAATCCGAGAAAGATAATAAGGGCCGCGAACTTCGACCAAGCCTCCGGATACATGCGCCCTGTCATCTTTGGCCACCAGAAATGCACGCCTCCCAGGAATGCCATGACCATTCCGCCTACCATCACATAGTGGAAGTGGGCGACGATGAAGTATGTGCCGTGCGTAGCGACGTCGGTAGCGAGCGACGCCAGGAAGAGACCGGTTAATCCGCCAATGGTGAAAAGGCCGATGAATCCGAACGCGTAAAGCATCGGCGTGTCAAAGGAGACCGAGCCTTTGTACATCGTGGCCGTCCAGTTGAAGACCTTGATGGCGGAGGGCACCGCGACCAGGAAGCTCAGTATGGAAAAGGCGATGCCCGTATACATGCTCTCGCCGGTGAGAAACATATGGTGTCCCCACACGACGAAACTGAGCACTGCAATCGCCATGCTCGAGAAGGCGACGAAGTTATAGCCGAACACGCGTTTTCGGGAAAAACAGGCCATAATCTCGCTGATAACGCCCATGCCCGGAAGAATCATGATGTAAACCGCGGGATGCGAATAGAACCAGAAGAGATGCTGGAACAGAATCGGGTCGCCGCCGATGTTGGGATCGAAGATGCCAACCTTCGCGATTCGTTCAAAAGCCAACAGCAGCAGCGTAATCGCCAGCACAGGCGTGCCTAATACCTGAATCAGGCCGGTGGCGTAATTCGACCAGACAAACAAAGGCAGCCGCGACCAGGTCATGCCCGGCGCGCGCATCTTGTGAACGGTGACGATGAAATTAAGGCCGGTCAGAATAGACGAAAATCCCGCCGTAAATACGCCAAAAGCGGCAGCCAGCACATACGAATTCGAGTAAGTGCTGCTATAGGGCGTATAAAAGGTCCATCCGGTATCGACGCCGCCGCGCAGAACGGCGTACATCGTGAACGCCGCGCCTATCACGTAGAGATACCAGCTCAGCAGATTCACACGCGGGAAGGCCAGATCCTTCGCGCCAATCATGATGGGTATGAAGAAGTTGGCGAGCGTGGCGGGAATGGAGGGCACCAGGAAGAAAAAGACCATCACGATGCCATGCATGGAGAACAAACGGTTGTACGTCTCCGGCGCGAAAATTCCCTCCGGCTCAAGCAGGTTAATCCGGAACGCTACCGCGGCGGCGCCGCCGACGAAAAACATCAGCGTAATCGAGATGAGGTACAGCATCGCGATGCGCTTGTGGTCAGTGGTGAGTAACCAGCTCTTCCAGCCAAATTCCACATTGAGGTAATCGACCGGCTCGATCTCTGTTTCGGCTGAATGATGTGCAAGAGTTGCCATTCGTTTTACCTTCCTGGGGCTGGCTTCGGTTTCGGGGATGCCTTTGCCGGAGTGCCAGGCGGCGCCAGGACTACCGGCGGCTGCTGCGATCCCTGTTGCGACGCCGGGGTCTGTGGCGAAAGCGACTTGATGTAGCCGATCAGTTGGATGACGTTTTCCTCCGAAACCTGGCCCCTGAAATTGGGCATTACATTGGGCTCAAACCCGCGTACGATCTTAGCGTTCGGTTCAAGGATCGATTCCCGAAGGTATGCGTCGTCAGCAAGTACGGTGCGGCCGTCGCTCAGTTGTACGGGCTTGTTATACAGATCGCGAAGCACGGGACACCGGCCCTGTTGATCCAGTAAGTGGCAGGTGGCGCAGCCGAACTGTTGAAATAGCTTTTCGCCCTGCTCGGCCAGCGTCCCCTGGGAACCGCCCCCGCTCGCCCAATTGTTATAGGCACGCTGGTCCATTACAGTGACCCAGCCGATCATACCCGCGTGTTGGTTCCCGCAGTATTCGGTGCAAAACAAGTGATAGCGGCCCGGTTTGGTGGGAGTAAACCAAACGCTATCGTAGTGGCCCGGAACTACGTCGTGGCGGATGCGAAACGCGGGAATGGAAAAACTGTGAATGACATCCTCGGAGGCCATGGTGAGTTTCACCGGTTGGCCCACCGGAACGTGAAGCTCATCAATTTCCCTGTTACCGTCCGGATACTGGATCTTCCACATCCATTGCTTGCCGGTAACGAAAATCTCCATCGCATCCTTGGGGGGCTGTTGAGCGGCGAAATAAAGCTGCGCTCCCCAGCCGAACATCACCAGCATCACCAGGAACGGAAGAATGGACCAAGTCAACTCAAGGGGCGTGGATCCTTCAATCTGCACGGCCTCGACGCCAGGCCTTCGCCGGTACTTCCACGCGAACAGGACGATGGCGGCGAAGATCAGGACCGTCATGATGGCCGAGACGATCACCTCAAACCAATAGAGGTCGTCAATTGGGCCGGCTTGCGCGGAAGCGGCGGGGGGGAACAGCTCGAGATCGGCGAGAAATAGTAGCCTAGCCAACATCCTGCTGCTCCTTCCAAACCACGGGCGGCACATGCCGCTTGCGGTCGCTCCGCGTCAACATAAAGACAAGCCCCGCCAGCATCAAAACAGTCAATCCTCCGGCAACCTTGAGTAAGTTGACGATCGCCAGCGTATACTTGCCCTGGGTCACGTCATAGTGAAAGCAGAAAAGCAAAATGAAATCGACGGGCGATCCGATCTTGTGTTGTGAAGCGTCGACCAGAGCCATCCGCAGATCGGCCGGCGAGTACTGGATTCCGTAGAAGTAGCGGGAGAGCTTCCCCTCGGGAGTGGCGACCATGATTCCGCCGGCGTGAATGAACTGCCGCGTTTTCTCATCCCACCGGTAACGAAAGCCGATAGCCGATGCAAGTTGGGCGATGGATTCTTGCGATCCGGTTAGAAAATGCCATCCCGAATCGAAGCCGGCCCGGCGGAATTCCTTGGCGTAATCCGCCTTTCGCTCCGCGGCAAGCGCGGGCGTCTCCGAAGGATCGAAGCTCACCACAATCACGTTGTAGTCGCGGCCCGGTTCAAGCGGCACCCGGCGCAGGCTGGTGACGGCCTCGTGAAGGCTGAGGGGACAGAGGCTGGGGCACTTGAAGTAGACAAACTGGATGACAACTGGTTTTTCGCCAAAATATGCTCGCAGCGGCGTGGGCCGGCCGGATTCATCCTGAAAGACCAGATCCAGCGGAACGGGCGAGTTCAGCTTCTGCTCAATGTCCACGCCTTTGGTGATGCTGGGCCGTGGATACTGCGCCCGTAAGACCACGGCGCCGGCTAACAAAACAAACGCGCTCAACAATACTCTATTGCGCATTGGTTTGGGCGCCTCCCCTAATCTCAATGCGATATGGGACACGACTTACGCCGTCGCCGCCGGCGGGTGACCGGCCCTCGCCTCCCGGGGTCGTTATGCCAGCGGGCGCTCCCGGCTTGATTTTGAGACTGGGAAGCACCGCGTCCATGGCGCTGGCGATGGGAACATGCGTCCGGCCGTTGGCGTCTCGCCCGGCGCTATTCAATTCCTGATCCTCATGGGCACGCAATTGCGGAAGATAATCCCAGGGATGAACTTCGATTTGCGGATCGGGAGGCAGGACTCGAGCCGGCGCCAGCGGACTCGGCAGATCCCCAACCGGATTGATCTTCTCGAGATACTTCTGAATACCGATGGTCAACGCGAAGGAGCCAACCAAAACAAGGGCGATGATGGAAAGGGACGAGATCACCATTTTGGCGCTGGCGTCGCTTTCCTCAAAGCGGGTAGCGCCCGTGACGTGACCATGCGCAGGTGGATGCGCCGGGTGCGGCGCCACGGGGAGACCGTTCGTTTCGCTCATACCACCGCCTCCGGTATCGCGGGCGCAATGCGCGCGTCCTGCAGCGGCAACAGGGGACGCCGCCTCAGTTGCCCGATGTACACATAAATCCAAAGGCCGCCGATGCCGATGAACGCAGCGAAATCAGTCCAGTAAAGCGCGAAGCCGTTCCTCCGGAAGGTCGGCTCCACGATCCAAAACAAATCGATGACGCGGGCGCAGAGTATGAAGATGGCGACGCGCATCAGCCGCACCGGATTGCGCTTTCTGCCCTGCGAGAGGAGCAGGAGAAACGGAAGAACGAACATCGACAGGGCAATGGCCAGCGTGACGTACTTCCAAAACAAATGCACGCGCACCTGATACCACTGGAGTTCCTGCGGCAAATTGGCCGGCCAGACAATGATGAGCTGCGAGGCTGACAGGTAAGTCCAAAAGATGACAAAGGCAAACATCAGATTGCCAAGGTCGTGCAGGACTTTCGAATTTACCCGCCCCTGGAAGCCGTCTTTTCCCGAAACGAGGACCAGCACGATAATTGCAAGCGCAAACGTCTGGAGCACATCGCCGATCAACAACATCGCGCCATAGATGGTAGAGAAAAACTGCGTATCGGATGAAAGAACCCAATCGATATAGGCGAAAGTCGCGGTCAGCACGAAAACCAGCACTCCCGGGGCGCTGAAAGCGCGCATCCGGTTCACGAGGGATGGGTCTCCCGTTTCGTCCTGCCGATCGGCCATCTTACAAACGCGCAGGCCCCAAAAGAGCCAGATGACGAAATAAACAACGGCGCGGGCAATGAAGAACGGAACATTCAGGTAACCCTGCTTATGCTGCAGGATCGGCTCACGGGCGACTTCGTCCGGCCGCGCCCACGGGTAAATCTGCGCCAATCCGAAGAAGAGGATGGGAAGAAGGAGCACGGCGATCAGGGGTAAAGTGCGCATCTGCGCCTCGAGTAAGCGCCTGATGGTTACACCCCAGCGGCCGCCCACGGTGTGATGCATCAGCAGCACTCCCAATCCGCCCAGGCTGAATCCCGCCCAGTAAATGAACGCAAATAGATAGGATTGAAAGAAGGCCGGCCGGTTCCCGAAAAACCCGGCAACGCACAGGATGAGGGCCAGCGAGCCGACCACTCCCGAAACCCGCTCAATGCCCGTTGCCTTGGAGCTGAGGCGTTCCGGCGCGACGGGTATGGTAATTCCGCGGTGAGGGTTACTCACTGTTGACCTCCCGGAGCAGCGCCGGCGCCCGCGGTGGAACTCTGCCGCGCGAGTTCCGGTGTTGCGTTCTGGCTCAACTGAAGAGCCCGGATATAGGCGGCAATCCGCCAGCGGTCGTCCACCGGAACGCGGGACGCGTAACTATACATCGCACCGTAACCGTTGGTCATGACGTCGAAAAAATGCCCGATCGGCGCGCCCACCAGCCGCGGATCGTGATAGCT
>CAJCIT010000057.1 GCA_903970405.1 Acidobacteriaceae bacterium
CAAATTCGGTCCTCTGCCGCCCTGGGTCGGACCGCAGTTATCGGAGCGCCCGAATCAGGATCTTGAACAGATTGGTGTTCGTCTGTTCGAAGCGAAGACACTGGAAGATCTGCTCCGATAACCGGAAAGCGGGTGGCTACAGTCTTGTTCCGGCAGGCCGCCGCTGCGCTTATCGTTGACCGGACTTCGCGCCGCCCGTCAGGGCACGCAGTGCCGCGACCTCTTCTGCCGTCAGTTCGCGGAACGTGCCCATGGAGAGACCCTCGAGCGTCAGTGGACCGATCTGGACGCGCACCAACTTAAGCACTTTGCTCTCGACAGCTTCAATCATGCGGCGCACTTGCCGGTTGCGGCCTTCCGTAATCGCCATCTCAAGAAAGGTGCAGGTGGGCGTGTGGCGCAGCAGCTTCACTTCCGCCGGCCGAGTAAGACCGTCACTGAGTTCGACACCGCGCCGAAGTGTCTCCAGTTGCTCTTCCGTAAGGAGGCCGGCGGCTTTGACGAGGTACGTCTTTGGGAAGTGGCGTTCAGGATTGGTAAGCGCTTCGGCGAGTTGGGTGTCGTTGGTGAGCAACAGCAAGCCGCTGGTGTCCAGATCGAGACGGCCCACCTGGGCGACAAACTGATCCACGCCTTCGAGAAGATCGTAAACGGTCGGCCGGCCTTCGGGATCCTGGTAAGTGGTCACGTATCCCTTGGGCTTATAGAGAAGAATGTAGCGGCGGGCCTGATCGCGGACTTGCTTACCATCGAAGGTGATGTAATCGCGCTCGAGGTCGACCCACTGATCGGGATTGCGCATCACAAGGCCGTTGACCGACACGCGGCCGTCGCCGATCCAAGCCCGCGCTTCAGTCCGGGAACCGAAACCGGCCTTTGAGAGAACGCGTTCGAGAGTCTTGAGCGGGCGTTTCCCGCCTTCCGCCACCGGAGGGCTCTTGACGGACGAACGCTTGGCCGATGGGCGCTGGGGTGGAACGCGCCGGGGCATAGTGTGTCAGCGACTGCCGGTGGAGGTGGACTTCGAATCTTTCGTATCGACAACGGTCAGCGGCTTGCGCGGAAACATTTCGTCCTGGTTGGCGATTTCGTACACCGCTGTCGCAATGATCGCGGAAGCCTGCATCAGGTCTTCGGGAATCGCATGGCTGTAGGTATCCATGTTCGAATGATGCGTCACAGTGCCATAGTCGAGCGGATCCTGAATGAACTGGAAGCCTGGCAGCCCGACCGCGTCAAAAGACAGATGGTCGGTGCCACCGGTGTTCTTAAGCGTGATGGTGGAAGCGCCGAGGTCGGCAAAAGGACCAAGAATCTGCTGGAAGATGGGCCGCGCCGCATCGTTTCCCTGCAGGTAAACACCGCGAATCTGGCCGCTGCCGTTATCGAGATTTAAGTATGCGTCGAGCTTCGCGTGCTCAGGCTTGAGTTGCATGGTCTTGGGATCGCCAAAGTGCTGCTTGACGTAGGCGGCTGAACCGTAGATACCCTCTTCTTCTCCGCTCCAGAGGCCGATGCGGACAGTCCGCTTCATGGGCAGATTCAGCGCCTTCAGGATGCGGACCACCTCCATCATCACCGCGCTTCCCGCGCCGTTGTCTGTTGCCCCGGTGCCGGCGTTCCAGGAATCGAAATGCGCGCCTACCATCACGACTTCATCGGGCTTCGTCGTGCCCGGGATTTCGGCGACTATGTTGTTGCCCATTTCGTCAACGGATGAGGTTCTTACTTTCAGCTCGGCGCTGATCGTGACCGGGATGTTTTTGTCGAGCAGGCGGGTGATTCGCGTGTACTGCTCTTCGTCGACCACAAAAGTAGGCGGCGCCAGCGTGTTCGCCGCCTTTTCAGAGCCGGCTGCTTCGGCGTGGTTCATTCCATCGTGGTCACGCGGGTCAGTCCTGATAATTGCGGCCACCCCCTCATCGGCGAGGAATTTACTCAGCTTGTTCCGGAGCCCGTAGAGGCGATCGATGAACTCATCGATGTCCGCGCTGGTCAGCGACATGAAGAACCGGCTTTGGGCCTCCGGATCCTCCGGAAATTCGAAGTGGTCCCAATCGATCTTCTCTCTCTTGATCGGCGCCGGGGACTTGGCGATATCGGCGAGCTCGCCGTCGGTGAGCCGGTGGAAGTTGGGATTCATACGGGGCGGACTGATTTTAGGGGCGCTGACCAGAATGATTTTGCCCTTCAGCTTGCCTTTCCACTTGGTCTCAAAGGCCTCGATGCCGGCGGCGAGTTTCTTTACGTCGTACTCGCGGCCGGGGAGAACGGCCATCACGACTTCGCCCTTCACGACGCCGTTGGTGGGAGCGCTCCAGGCGAGTGGCGACGCGACGAGATGCGAATAGCGAGGTGACAGCATGTCGACGGTGTATGACTCGACCGACCAACTCCGGCCGAAGGGACCCCAGGGCTCAAGGTGCACGTTGACCAAGCCGTAAGAACTGAGGCGGTCACTGGCCCACTTGGCGGCTTCGTTGAACTCGGGGGAGGCGGTGAGGCGCGGGCCGTAGACGTCCGACAGGTATGAGAGCGTATCCATGACCTGGGAGCGGTCGAATGCTTCGCCCTTGATCTTGCCCACGGTCTCAAGAGTCTTGGGATCGCCTTGGGCACAGAGGCAGGCGGAGCAAAAGAGGAGGATGCATAGCGCACGCATAGGGGTGAGTTTACACCAGCGGAAGCCTGGGGCGCATCACATGGAGCGCGGGGCGACTTACATATAGATACCGCCGTTCACGTCAAGAACGTGTCCGGTGATGAAGCTGGCTTCGTCGCTTGCCAGGAAACGGACGGCGTGGGCAATATCATCCGGCGTTCCCATCCGGCGGAGCGGCGTGCTGTCGAGCATCTTCTTCTTGAGTTCTTCAGACAGTCCGTGGGTCATATCGGTCTCAATGAAGCCGGGCGCGACGGCATTCACTGTAATATTGCGGCTGCCGACCTCCTGCGCCAGCGACTTGGTGAGGCCGATCAAGCCAGCCTTGGAAGCGACGTAGTTGGCTTGGCCCGGATTGCCCATCTCGCCCACCACGGACGAAATATTGATGATGCGGCCCCATCGCTCCCTCATCATCGGCTGCAACACCTGCTGGATGGCGTAGAAAGCACCGGAGAGATTGGTATTGAGGACCAGTTCCCAATCGGCCTGCTTCATGCGCACAGCGAGGCCATCTTTGGTGACGCCGGCGTTATTCACCAGGATGTCAATGCGGCCGAACTGGGTGGCGGCGGTGTCAATGGCTTTGGCAATCGAATCTTTGACGCCAACATCGATTGCGACGACGAACGTTTCAGCTCCGGCGGCCGTGAGTTCGGCGGCGGCCTCATTCAGCTTATCTACAGCCCGCGCGGCCAGCACCACCCGGTGCCCTGCCTCGGCTAATGCCTTGGCGCACGCCCGGCCAATGCCGCGGCTGGCACCCGTCACAAATGCGACTCGTTTACTCATAAACCTCAGTTCGTAATAGCCCCTTCAGGCTTTCCCGTCATCATAATGGGTAAGGCGCTTGGCGCGGCCTATTGCAACCAGCCCGTGGCGCACGTTCCGGATATGGCACTCAACGATTTGCGCGATTTCATTCGCGCGCTGGAAAAAAATGGCGAGCTCAAGCGGATTCCTTTTGAGGTGGACCCTTATCTTGAGATCACCGAGTTTGCGGACCGGTCGGTGAAACAAAAAGGCCCGGCTCTCCTGTTTGAAAAGCCGAAGGGAAGCACCGTCCCGGTGCTGATTAACGCCTTCGCCAGCATGCGGCGAATGGAGATCGCGCTGGGCGTCGACAACATTGAGGACATTGCCGGCCGCATTGCCGGTTATTTGCAGATGCAAAGGCCGGATGGTCTATTGGACAAGCTGAAAATGCTGCCTAAGCTGGCTGAGATCGGTTCCGCATTTCCGAAGACAGTGAACGGCGGTCCCTGCAAGGAAGTGATCCGGCGCACGGATTTTTCGTTGAATGAGTTTCCCATTCTGCATTGCTGGCCGCATGACGGCGGACGGTTCATTACGCTGCCGCTTGTGTTTTCGAATAATCCGAAGACAGGCAAGCGCAACTGCGGCATGTATCGGATGCAAGTCTATGATGGGCAGACCACCGGCATGCACTGGCAGAAGCACAAGCAGGGCGCGGACCACTACCGGCGTCTTGCGCAGGAAGGCAAGCAGGCGAAGATGCCGGTGGCGGTGGCCATCGGGGCCGATCCGGCAACCCTCTATTCGGCGATTCTGCCGTTGCCGCCCGAAATCGACGAGATGATGTTTGCGGGCTTTCTGCGCGGCAAAGCCGTGGAGATGGTGAAGTGCGAGACCAACGACATTGAAGTGCCGGCGAACGCCGAGATTGTTCTGGAAGGGTATTTGAACCTGGGCGAATTGCGGAATGAGGGGCCGTTCGGCGACCATACCGGCTTCTACTCGCTGGATGACGACTATCCGGTGTTCCATATCGAGTGCATCACTCATCGAAAGCAGCCGGTGTACGCAGCGACCATTGTGGGTCCGCCGCCAATGGAAGACTTCTACATGGGGAAGGCGATTGAGCGCATTTTCCTCCCTCTGATGCGGATGCAATTGCCGGAAGTCCGCGATATTTGTATGCCGCCCGAGGGCGTGTTCCATAACCTGATTCTTGTTTCCATCCGCAAGTCGTATCCGGGCCACGCGCGCAAAGTGATGCACGCAATCTGGGGTCTGGGCCAGGCGATGTTCAGCAAGGTGATTGTGGTGGTGGATGAAGATGTGGATGTGCAGAACGCGAGCGAAGTGGCGTGGAAAGCACTGAACAACATCGATCCGCAACGGGACATCGAGTTTGCGATGGGACCGGTGGATTCGCTTGACCACTCCAGCCGGCTGCCGAACTATGGCTCGAAGATGGGGGTGGACGCCACCACCAAGTGGAAGACGGAAGGGTTCACAAGGCGATGGCCGAACGTGATCGAGATGTCGCCGGACGTTGTAAAGCGGGTGGATGATCTGTGGAAGAAAGCCAAGCTATAACGGGCTATATCCGGCTTTTAATCTGCTGAGCCTGCATTCGTGTCGGCTGTTCTTTCATTATCGTAGACGGTGACGCCGCCCACCACCGTTTCAACGACGGTGAGCTTGTTAGCGATCTCGTCCCAGCGATAGCGGACAATGTCAGCCTTTTCGCCTGTGGTTAAGCCGCGCTGGCGTCCGGCGATGCGGCCGGCGCGCGCCGCGTTGGTGGTGGCCATGGCCAGCGCGTGATGCAACGGAACCTCGCCCAGCCGTACTGTGTTGCCGATGGCATGATCCATGCGCAGCGCGGCGCCGGCAAGACGGGTTCCGCCGCGCATCACGACGCTGCCATTTTCAAGCAACTCGACGGCCACCGAACCGAGTTCGTAGAAGCCGGGCGGACACATCGCGGGCATCACGGCGTCCGTGATCAGGACACTGCGTTCCACGCCTTTGGCGCGCAGGCAACTGCGCAGGAACATCCCAGGAATGTGGATGCCATCCACAATGAAGCTGGGAGAGAGACGGTCTTCGGCGAGCTGCGCCCAGATGTAGCTGGCGGTCTTCGGCAACACGGCGTGCGCGCCATTGCCCAGGTGCGTGGACATTGTGGCGCCGGCTTCCGCCGCGGCATGGATCTGCTCAGGAGTCGCCCGCGTGTGCCCGACGCTCGCCACCACGCCGCTGCGGGAGAGCATCTCAATGTAGGCCGGCGCCGTGGGCCATTCCGGCGAAATGGTCACCAGTTTGATGTGACCCTGGGCGGCATCCTGCCATCGCTTGAACTCCTCAATGTCTGGCGGCCGCACGTGCTCTACCGGGTGAGCGCCACGCGGTCCGTCTTCAGGCGAGATGTGCGGGCCTTCCACATGAAACCCATGCACGGCTGCCGCTTCGGGTGAGCCGCCAAAGGATTCTCGCGCTGCGATGAGATTGCGGAGAGCGCCGGTGATGCGTTCGAAGGATCCGGTGATGAGGGTGGGGAAAAATCGTGTAACACCAGTCCGGAACATGGTGCGGATGGATTGGGCGATCGCCTCGTGCGGAGCGGCCGGATCGTTGTAATCGACGCCCGCGAAGCCATTGACCTGAAGATCGATGAAACCGGGCGCCAGGAAATCGTCAGTGGGCGGTGGCGAGATCAGGTCGTCCACTAAATCGATGGTCGATGTGGCGCGGACTTCAACCACTGAGCGGCCGCCGGCAACGCGGCCGACCCAACTATTGGACATGCGTGTTCCCTTCAAACAAATATTACCTAGCGGGCAGGTGTTGGCAAAAAGAACATTTCGGCGACGCTCCGTTTTATTCACAGCATCCTCACAGTACGATCGCGCTATGTCGCTGTGAACTCACGCAATAAAACGTGTGCAAAAGGGACTCGGAGTGCCCTTAATTCGCTGGCGCGAGGAGCGGAGGGTTGCTACAACCTAAACAGATCCATCGCGGACTCGGGGTTTGCAGGTAATCTCGGGGGAGGTGGCTGTAGGCCTCGGGTTCGCGGTTGGTTCCCTCGGTATAGTTCCCGCCAAGAGTTTGGATGCGCCATCCCGGCGCAATCCGAGGGGGCGAGGCTGGTGGTTCGAAGGTTCTCCTGACCGCAATCGGTGCCCTTCCCATCGGTTTCCCCCCAAACCTCCAATCATAAAGTAGAATGCCGGGGATACCTTTCGCTTGAGTGCGGCAACATGACACTGCGCCACACTGCCCATACTGATTCGGCCTATCCCGCGCGCCGGCGCCGCCCAATCAATGGATCCTATCAATTGGTGGCGGCGGAATGTCCACCACCCCGAGTCGCCGTCCATTAGCATTAGGTCGCGAATGCGAGAAACCATCCTGGCGGCTTGCGCCGGTTGGCCCATTGCCGCAAGCTGGCGTCCGATACTTTGATAAATGTTCGCCAGAGTTAGAGCCGAAGCCCCGCCACTTAGCCGTTCACGCTCGGCGATGGCCATGGCCTCATCTACTGTCTTGAAGCCGTTCTAGGGCTACTGACAAGCTGACAACAGCTCCGCAAAGTTTGAGTTGCCACCGGACCGGGCGCGCCATGACCGATTGGACTCCGTATGGCCTTCGCCGGTTCCAAAGAGGAAGGGGGACAGACACCATGGCGAGAAGCTTACGTCCCAATCTGCCAAATCAGAGCCTTTTCACAATCGACGTGGGCGCAAAGGGGATATGTCGCCAACTGCATGCCTGTCATTTGAGAAGACGAAAAGAATCAAGTATTTCCATTCCGAGTTGCGGCCGAGGCTCGCTGGCCGGCCACACGAAAGTGAGCACGTAGTACCGGCCAACGCCCCATGCATTCATAGCGATCGAGGAGCATCGCGTCGCCGCGAAGGTGCTCCTTTTCTTCCCACATAGGCCGCCCGCTCACAGAAAAGACTCTTATGGGCCTGCTTGCCATGCTCCTAAGCTTTTCGAGCGCAACGTCGCAAGGTTGGGAGTCCACCGTGTGCCTTATGCTGATTGCGGCACGCTGGCTCAGGTAAATAGTCCACACTTTGAAGTCCGGGTGAATGGAATCCGCATGCGGCTGCGGAGCGTAAGGAAATTTGATTGCGAATCCATCGGATGGGTACGAATATTCCTTCAAACGCCGTTTTCGGGGACTGGGCGACGGCGCCGAGAACTAGCAAATGGACGTCTGGTTCTGCGCACCATCTGAGGCGTAGGAACACCTACCGAGAGGTAGAAACGCGAACTGAGGAAATCGTAGCGCGGCGGGTTTTGCGCTCCTCCCGAGCGCCATCAAGGACTTATCATGGACGTCCCGGAAGTTCCCCGTGATTCGGCTCCTTGGGCTTTACTTCGACTCCTGCCCTTCGGCTCTAAGAGCGTTCGTTGCGATCCTTCAGGCAACGGTCCAGTACGACAACCCGGCAAGCATCGGGTAGGCTTGGATCTATGCCCAGAAGCGGGAACAAACTATCGCCCCCTAGAATAGAACAATTGAGGGTTGAGAACTATCGGGCGCTTCGAGCCATCGAACTTAAAGAGATTACCCCGTTGACCGTGTTGTTAGGAGCTAACGGTAGCGGTAAATCAACAATTTTCGACGTCTTCAATTTTCTGTCAGAATGCTTTCAGTTTGGACTCCGCCACGCGTGGGACCGTCGCGGCAGGGCCAAAGAATTGAGGACCCGTGGACAGCAAGGGCCCATACTTATTGAGCTGAAGTACCGCGAACGAGCAGGGCAGCCGATGATCACCTACCATCTTGCTATCAAGGAGGGCCCACGTGGGCCCGTTATTGCGGAAGAGTGGCTCCAATGGCGACGCGGTGTTCGGGGGAAACCGTTCCGCTTTCTTGACTACAAAGAAGGAAAAGGCCGCGCAGTAAGCGGCGAGCAGCCGGATGAGGAAGATCAGCGAAAAGAAATCCCCCTCAAATCGCCAGACCTAATCGCCGTGAACGCACTCGGCCAGTTTTCCGATCACCCGCGCGTCGCAGCATTGCGTGAATTCATCACGGATTGGTATGTGTCATATCTTGCGATTGAAGATACACGCAGTCAGCCGGAGGCTGGTCCACAGGAGCGGCTTAGCAAGACGGGGGACAACCTGTCGAACGTTATCCAGTACTTGAGGGAAACCCACCCGGTCCGGCTGGAACAAATCTTCCAGATCCTGCGGCGGCGAGTGCCTCGCCTGGAGAAGGTACTTGCCGATGCAATGCCAGATGGCCGATTGTTACTCCAGATCAAGGATGCTCCCTTCGAAGAGCCGATCCTTGCGCGATTTGCTTCTGACGGGACGCTTAAAATGCTCGCGTACCTGGCCGTGTTGCACGACCCCGAGCCTCCCCAGTTCATCGGTATTGAGGAGCCTGAAAATTTCTTGCATCCGCGGCTCTTACCCGAGCTAGCCGAGGAATGCCGGGCTGCCACTGAACATACGCAGTTGCTTGTGACAACCCATTCTCCATTCTTTCTTAATGCGGCAAAATCCAAGGAAGTGCGAGTGCTATACCGCAATGAGCAGGGCTACACCAACGCTGTTCGGGCTTCGGACATAGAGGGTGTGGACGCGTTCATCAGCGAAGGCGCTTCCTTAGGTCAGTTGTGGCTTGAGGGCCGGTTTGGCATGGGTGATCCGTTGGTCAATTCTGGCGCCCCGCAAGGACAGGGCCGGAGGCGCTAGATGGCTCAGCATTTGGAGATTCTTGTTGAAGAATTGTCCATGGAATCGGCGCTTCGACTGATCGTTCCAAAGATGATCGGTGATGCGACCTTCGCGGTGTACCCACATCAATGTAAGAGCGATTTACTAAAAAGTCTGCCTAACAGGCTACGTGGCTATGCCGCGTGGCTGCCTGCCGATTGGCGCATCATTGTCATTGTTGACCGGGACGATGATGACTGCAGAAAACTGAAGGGTGTACTTGAAAGGGCGGCGGCTACGGCAGGATTAAAAACGAGAAAAGCAGCCGGCAACGCAATCCATGTGGTCAATCGCTTGGCTATTGAGGAGTTGGAAGCATGGTTCTTTGGGGATTGGGACGCGGTTAAGGCTGCATACCCAAAGGTGCCAGCAAGCATCCCTGAAAAGCAAGGATACAGAGACCCAGATGCTATTCAGGGTGGTACGTGGGAGGCCTTGGAGAAGGTGCTCAAAAGGCACGGATATTTTCAGACCGGACTACGCAAGATCGAAGCCGCAAGATCAATCGCCCTGCACATGGACCCTGAGCGGAACCGATCAAGGAGCTTTCGGGTTTTTAGAGACGCCATTTTGGAAGCGATTAAAGATTAGGTTTCTAGCCCCGGCCAATCTGAGAGATCATCTCGCATAACTGTCAAGCAGCAAGCAGACGTGGCGAGACTGGTTGAGCGAGCCGCGGCCCGTAAGTAAGAGCGGAACCAAATGAACGGACGAGTGGCCACTGTCGGTCGTCTGGACAGAGCGAATAGCCGCTGTCACCAGTCTGCTTACTTACTTTACGCGCGCGGTTCAGAAGCATGGGCTGTGCGTGAACGATGGACCCCGGGATTTCAAGGGCCCTTGTTTTTTGACGGTCTTGTTGGCAGGTATAACGCGTGTCTTTCGCCCCTGCGGCTCTTTTCTCATGGCAGAAACCTACACCAACGGGGCAACCGTCCTCTCATTAACAGTTCCGCCGGGACCAAATTAGGCCTTCGGTAGGCCGATCAACATAGCTGTATCTCGACTTCCTTAGTCTTAGTGGCTGGCGACGGCCGGCATGCCGGTAGACGTCTCCGTCTTCGCAAGCTTGGCCCAATTGAAGCCGTAATAGGCCACAAAGATAAAACAGACCATCGGGACAAAGAAGCCGCGAGACATGTCTGAAATGTCGGCGACATAGCCCATCAGCTTGGGCAGAAGGGCACCGCCCATGATGGCCATGACGATGAACGCGGATGCCCGCTTCGCCCGGGCGCCGAGTCCGAAGATTCCCAACGCAAAGATAGTGGGGAACATGATGGACATGAAAAAGTAACTTAAGAAGACGCAGATCACGGAGAGCCAGCCCAGCTTGAGCGAAATCAGCAGCGTCACAAAAACGTTCGCAAGGCCGTAAAGGCCGAGCATCTTGTGCGGTGCGATGCGCCGCAGCAGACCGGCGCCCGTGAAACGCCCGATCAGGAAGCACAACGATCCGATGGAAGCCAGGTTAGCCGCGCCCGCGTTGCTGAGGGCGAGCGCGCCGTTCTTGCCTGTTTCAAACCAGCCGCTGAGCCAGTCATGAATCATGCCCGAGCCCCCACCGGCGTTGTTCAGAGCGCTGTTCCACGCAGAGGGAATGGCCGGCGTTTCGGTGGTCATGTAGTTGATGAAGAAGCTGAAGATGCCGGCCTGGGCGGCCACATAGAGGAACTGCGCGACCACAGCGAGTACGAAGTGCGGATGGGACCAAATGGAGTGGGAGACGTTCGGCGTGGAGTCGTCCAGATGGTAATCATCCTCGGACTTGATGTCAGGCACGCGGGCGAAGAAGAAGATGGCGGCCAGAACGATGACGGCAATGGCGATGGAGACATAAGGGATATAAAGCGTCTGGCTGCCGGTACTGTGGCCGGCGGCATCCTTGGAGTAAAAGAACCTGCTGCCGATGATGGGGCCAAGAATCCAGCCCACGCCGTTACAGGACTGGGCGAGGTTGATGCGCGTGGCCGCGAAGCGCTTGTTGCCCAGGACGGTGGTGTAGGGATTCGCGATGGTTTCGAGAAACGTCAATCCGGTGGCGATGATGCAGACGCCGGCGAGGAAGGCGACGAAAGCCATGTTGGCCGTGACGCGGCCCTCATGCACAAGGGAGTTGATGTGCGTGGCTGGGACGAACCAGAAGCCGCCGGCGGCGACAAGCAGGAGCCCGGCGATGATGCCGCCCTTGTAACCAAGCTTGCTGGCAAGCCAACCGGCGGGGATGGACATCAGGAAGTAGCCCAGGTAATGGGCAAACTGCACGGAGGCCGACTGCGACTTGGTGAGGCCCAACTCGTCCTGAAAGTGCTTGTCCATGGTGTCGATCATGCCGTTGCAGACGCCCCAGAGCAGGAAGAGGGAGCTGACCAAGACAAATGTGAACGCCAGGTTTTTGCCGTCTTCACCGATAAAGAGGCCGGTTTTTTGAGGAGTCATCGCGTTTGGAGAATTCTAACAGTGAGGATTTCAGCGCCTACACCAGCACCACGTCAATTCCCTTGGCCCGCAGCGCAGCCACAGTGTCCGCAGGCGCGGCGTCGTCGGTAATGACCCGGTGAACATGATTCCACTGGGCTGACACGGAGAGGCTGCGGTGCCCGAACTTCGATGAGTCGGCGATCACGGTTATTTCCCGGGCCGCCTTCACCATCCGCATATTTAATTGCGCCTCGAGAATATCGAGCGTCGTCAGGCCGGCGTCCAAATCCAAGCCCACCGTGGAAAGGAAGAGATGGTCGGCATGGAGCGACCCGATCATGTGCTCGGCTTGCGGACCCACGAATGCATTCGACACCTGCCGCAGAATGCCGCCGATCATCACCAGCGTCACGTTGGCGGAATCGGCAAATTGCATGGCGATGTTCAGCGCGTAGGTGATCACCGTCAGATGCTCCAGGTTCGCCTTCCGCAATTGCGACGCGAGTTCGGCCGACGTGGAGCCGGTACACAGACTCACGGTTTGCGATGGATGCACCAGTTGCACCGCCGCTCTGGCGATGCGGACCTTCTCCTCGTGGCGGATCGACTCGCGCACCTTCAGGGGATAGTCAGGGCCCGCCACCAGTGGCCGGATGCCGCCGCCGTGCGAGCGCACCACGGCGCCGCTAGCGGACAAAGTATCCAGGTCACTACGAGCCGTCACGGCCGAAACGCCGAAAAGGCGCCTGATTTCGCTCACGGTGACGCGCCCTTGGCGCTCAACAAGGCCGGCAATTTCCCGGCGGCGTTCTTCAGTCAAGAGTCTTGTTTTAAGGATCTGCACCGGCATGGGTGTGTTCCATAAGCGTCCGGCTTCAGTAGCGCTGCCACGGACGGCTTTTCTTTTTGCCTCATTAAACAACGCCTTCCGAAGAAAGGCAAGTGTCGATGGTTTGCTTTCCTTGGGTAACTACTTGGGAATAGTACCGAAAAGGAAAGAATAAAAGTAACAGCCGAGCCGTTTTGGCTGGATTGGACCGCGGCAGTCCGGGAAAATGAACCTGGCAACAATAGATGGATGGCTTGTGCACTCATCGCCCAGGGCGGCGGACCCACCACTGTCATCAACGGCAGCCTGTATGGGGTGTGGGCCGAACTGCGAAACTTAACAGCGCCCCCACAGCTTTGGGGATGCCGCCACGGCTTGAAAGGGCTCCTCACCGGAAGTCTCATCGATCTGACATCTGAACCGCCGGGTTTAATGGAAGGCATTCGAGTGGCGCCCGGCGCGGCGCTGGGCTCCTCGCGGGAGCGGCTTACCAGCGGCGAACTGGAGCGTACCATTGAAGAATTGCGCCGGCGAGATGTGCGCTGGTTCTTCACAAGCGGCGGCAACGGATCGATGGGCGCAGCGCTTGAGCTGCAGCAGGCCGCCAGCGACGCTGGGTATGAACTGCAGGTTATCGGAATTCCGAAGACCGTGGACAACGATCTGGCGGTGACCGATCACACGCCGGGCTATGGCTCAGCGGGACGATTCTGGGCTCACGCGGCGCGCGATATGGGCATGGACCACCGGGCGCTGCCTTCGCCGATCCTGGTGGCGGAGGTTATCGGCCGGAACGTGGGATGGGTTGTGGCGGCCACGTCTTTTTCCCGCAGCCGCCCTGACGATGCGCCCCATCTGATCTACTGTCCGGAACGCCCTCTGCCGCGCGCAAAGTTGATCGGCGATGTGGAAGAGGTCTATCGGCGCATCGGGCGGGTCTTTGTTTGCTTATGTGAGGGGCAGCTGGATGAGAACGGCCATGCCTTCGATGCCGATGTTGACCGGCCCGATAGCCCGAAGGACCGCCTGGCCAGCAACCTGGCGCACGCGGTGGCAAAATTCATTACGAAGGAAACGGGGCTTCGTGCGCGCAGTGAGCGGCCGGGGTTGCTGGGACGTTCGAGTTCCGCCTACGTCTCATATGTCGATCAGGCGGAGGCCGAAGAGTGTGGCCGCGCAGCGGTGCGCGCCGCCGCGGCAGGCGCACGCGGACAGATGATCGCGCTGCGCCGCGATTCGAACAGCCCATACGCGTCGTCAACATTCCTTGCGAGCCTGGAAGATGTGGCCGGCCGCGAGCGAAAAATGCCGGACCATTTCATCGGCGCCGAGGGAAACGACGTCACTGAGGCCTATCGCGACTATGCGCGTCCGTTGGTGGGACCGGTGGCCGGGCATGCCTATTTCTCTGGGGTCTGACGCGAGGGGCTTAAATGACATACTGTGGCAGAGATGTTTCGATTTTTCTATGAGCTTTCGGGCGTAACCCCGACGGAGGAACCGACCGCGGGAGGGAGTCATTGCCTGTTGCCCGCTTGCTTTCGCGAGCGGTTCAGCGGGGGGCGGCCCACGAGCGGCGACCGTCAGGAAGGGACTGCGGTGGTGGTCCAACCGGTCGCTCCCTTACGGTCGCGGCTCAGTTGGCGTGGGTGCCGCCGGTTATCCGCTTGGTTACGCGCGCGGTTCAGTAGGGGGGTGTGGACTGCGGGCCTGCGGCATGCGGCCCGCGCGCTTTTGCCAACCTCGCTCGCCGGCGTCCTCTGCGTCTCCTTGTGGGCGGCGGTGGGGCGCCAACCGACGGAGGCTATCAAAGTGGACCAGGTGGGTTACCTGCCGGGCTCGATGAAGCTGGCTTTCGTGACGGGTTCGGGCGACGCAACGATCTTCGTCATTCACGAAGCAACCACCGGCGCCATCAGATTCCGCGGCGCCCTGTCCGCGCCCACCATCGATCGCGATTCGGGCGACTCTATCCGCGCCGCCGACTTCAGCAGCGTCACGAAACCGGGCGTCTATTTCCTGGATGTACCGGGCGTGGGAACAAGTTGGAGTTTTCAAATTGAGCCGGATTTGTATCGCCCGATTTACTATCTGGCGATGCGTTCCTTTTACGGCCAGCGTTGCGGAACCGCCGTCAACATGGGACCTGAATTCCCCAGTCTCAAACACCCGATCTGCCATACGGCCGCCGCTTTCCACTCCTCGTCGGGAAAAGAGGGTACAGTGCCGCCTAGCAAAGGCTGGCACGACGCCGGCGACTACGGTCGATATGTGGTCAATTCCGGTATTAGCACGGCCACACTTCTCTGGACTTGGGAAATCTTTGGCGACCGAGTCAAGGACGTTTCACTTTCGCTGCCGGATCACAAGCGGACCGTTCCCGATCTGTTGACCGAGGTTCGCTGGAACCTGGATTGGATGCTGACCATGCAGGATACGGACGGCGGCGTGTGGCACAAACAAACCAGCGAAGGCTTTGCGGGCTTCGTCATGCCGGATCAGGACAAGCAAACCAGTTTCATCATTGGCACGGGAAAACAGCCCTTCAAAAGCACCTGCGCAACCGCGGACCTGGCTGCCGTCGCCGCCATCGGCGCGCGCGTCTACCGGCCATTCGATCCAACCTACGCGGAACGGCTTGGCGCCGCCGCAGGCAAAGCGTGGACATGGGCTGCCGCAAACCCCGGCGTTACGTTCCGCAATCCGCCCGGCGTGGTCACGGGCGAGTATGGTGACGGCGATTGCCATGACGAGTTATTCTGGGCCGCCGCTGAACTGGCCCGCACCACCCATGACGCGACCTATGAGCAGTATTTCCTGGGTCATTATCAGGACTACTTACACGCCGGACGGCGTCTGGCGTGGAGCTTCGTCGCTCCGATGGCGCTCTGGACTTACGCCCTCGGCAACGGACCCAACAGAATCGCCGTCGATGAGATTCGCAGACAGACCTTGGCGTCGGCGACTGAATTGGCCGAGCGCGCCACGCAAGGCTACCGTCTCTCGCTGCGCACCTCGGACTATGACTGGGGTTCGAATGGCGAGGTCGCGAACTATGGGCTGGAGCTATTGATTGCGAACCGGTTTCAGCCGTCGCGACAGTTCGTCTACGCCGCGCTCGATAATTTGCATTACCTGCTGGGTCGAAACACCTTCTCGCTTTCGTTCGTGACGCGGGTGGGGGAGCACTCGGTGCTGCATCCGCACCACCGGCCGAGCGGCGCACCTGGAGCAGACCTGCCGTGGCCCGGTCTTCTGTCGGGCGGTCCGAACCGCGGGCGGCAGGATGCGGCGATGAGACGCTTAGTCCCGGCCGGTACAGCGCCCGCACGATCCTATATCGACAATCAGGAGGCCTTTGCGTGCAACGAAGTCGCCATCAATTGGAACGCGCCGTTCGTGTTTCTGCTGGCGGGCTTGAACGGCTTGCCTTAGGTAACTAATGCCTTTGAGCGGCCTGCCGCGGCCTTGGGCGCTGACTCCATGACGGGCCCTGTGGCCATTGCGGCCGATTCGCTCTCACCGGCGGCCTTGCCCATGCCCAGCGTCTTGCGCAGTTCCGCGTCCAACTTGGCGCAGATGTCTTTATTGTCACGAAGGAACTGGCGGGCATTCTCACGCCCTTGGCCGATGCGCTCGCCCTTGTAGCTGTACCAGGAGCCGCTCTTTTCCACCAGATTCTTCGCCACGCCCAGGTCAATCAGGTCGCCTTCGCGGGAGATGCCTTCGCCGTAGATGATGTCGAACTCGGCCTCGCGGAAGGGCGCAGCCACCTTGTTCTTCACAATCTTCACCTTAGTGCGGTTGCCGGTGACCGTTTCACCATCTTTGATGGCGGCGATGCGGCGGATATCCAAGCGAACCGATGAATAAAACTTCAGGGCGCGGCCACCGGTGGTGGTTTCCGGGTTACCGAACATGACGCCGATCTTTTCGCGGATCTGGTTGATGAAGACCAGGCAGGTATTCGACTTCGACACATTGCCGGTCAATTTGCGCATGGCCTGCGACATCAGCCGCGCCTGCACGCCCATGTGCGAATCGCCCATCTCGCCATCCAGTTCGGCCTTGGGGACCAGAGCCGCTACGGAGTCCACAACCAGGATGTCCACTGAACCGGATTGGATCAATGCGCTGGTGATCTCGAGAGCTTGTTCAGCGAAGTCCGGTTGGGAGACCAGCAGGTTGTCGACATCTACGCCCAGGCACTTGGCATAGCCGGGGTCGAGCGCATGCTCAACGTCGATGTAGGCGGCCATGCCGCCGGCCTTCTGGGCTTCCGCGACGGCTTGCAGGGCAATGGTGGTTTTGCCGGAGGATTCCGGACCGAAGATTTCGCAAATGCGCCCGCGCGGAAGGCCCCCGACGCCGAGCGCGTAGTCCACTGAAATGGACCCGGTCGAAATGGCGGCAACCGGCACAATTGCTTCGTTCGATCCGAGCCGGAGGATCGATCCCTTACCAAATTGTTTCTCAATCTGGCTTAACGTGGCGCTGAGGGTTCTGGCGCGCTCTTTCTCATCCATGGGTGTTTCCTTCCCGCTGCTTGTCAATGGTGGGTTTGTGGCGGCCAGAGGCCGTCTCTCGGGGGTCTTCCCAGTATAACGCCAAACAAATGTCGCGCTTTCTGTTTTCGATGGGGTTTTTGTTTACGAAACCGCACGCTTCGCGTAATACCCTTTACGCGCCTTCACCAGCAGATCCTTGCGGCCTTTGATCCTGATCTCAACGGTATGGTAGAGGCCATCGTCGTGCTCGGGCTCCGGGCGGTAGAAGAGGTTGTACTGATGGCGCAGCTCGTTCGCAATGTTTTCGAACGACTGGTTCAAATCCTTGGCTTGGAAGGGGAAAAAGGGTTGGCCGCCGGTCTGGTCGGCGAAATACTTCATGACCTTGTCGCCGTCGGTTTCGATATGGCTGTTGTTGGTGGAGATGGAATAGATCACCACGTCAGCCCGCTGCGCCATCTCCAGCGCCTGGTCACGGCTGTACCGGCTCTGGTTATCCTCGCCATCGCTCAGAATTACCATCGCGCGGCGGAACTTATAGAGCGGCTGGTCAAGCATCAACTTCTCTTTGCAGGCGAAATAAATGGCGTCATAGAGGGACGTGCCGCCGCCCGGCCGCAGGTCGCGAATGGCGTTCTCAAGCTTATTCGTGTCGTTGGTGAGGTCGGCCACCAGTTCGGCGCCGGTATCGAAGCTGACCACAATGGCCTTGTCCCTGTCGTGGACTACGCTATTGACAAAGGCCGTAGCCGCCTCTTGCTGGAACCGGAACCGGTCGCGAATGCTGTTGCTGGTGTCGATCAGGACGGCAAGCCGCAACGGCAGGTCGCTTTCGGCCGTGAACTCCAGCACCTTCTGGGGCCTTTTCTTCTCGAATATCTCAAAATCATCGCGCGATAGGTCGGTAATAAAGCGGCCGCGCTTATCGGTCACTGTGAACAGCATGTTCACGCGGGTGACGTCATAGACAATGCGACCTGAGTCGTTCGGGTTGTCGGCGTCCTGCGCCGCATCCGGCTTCTTGGGCTTTGTGGTTTGTGCCTTGCTTGAGATAAGCAGAATGCCGCCGCAAAGAAGAACGGCAGTCAATAGTGATACAGCGCGCCTGGTCATGTCGTTCTCTATTCTATCCGTGCGTCGCGCCCATGCCCGACCTGACAACTTTGAGAAACTCTTCCAACTCCTGAGGCAAGGGTGACCTCACGTCAATCCACCGCGATTCGTCTGACGGGGAACGAAACCGCAGATGGTGGGCATGCAGGAAGAAACGGCCCAACTGAGGAAGGCCCGGCAACTGTCGCGGCGCCCCGTACAAGGTATCACCGAAAATAGGATGCTTCAGGTAAGACAGGTGAGCCCTGATTTGGTGGGTCCGGCCTGTTCCGATCCGAACGCGCAGGTAGGACAGTGCCGGAAACTGTTCCAGCAGTGACCATTCCGTGCGGGCGCTGCGGCCCTCATCGAGTTTCGCCGTCATGCGGGTCCGGCGGATGGGGTCGCGGGAAATGGGGCGCGCGCAGTGGCCCTCATTCTGTTCCATCGCGCGGTGGACCAGAGCCAAATAGACCTTTTCCACCTCGCGCGTTTGAAACTGACGCGCCAGAGCCTGATGCGCCTGGTCGGTACGCGCCACCACCAAAGCCCCGCTGGTTTCCCGGTCCAAGCGGTGCACGATGCCGGGCCGCAGATCGCCGCCGACAGTGGAGAGCTTGTCAAAACGATGCAGCAGCGCGTTCACCAGCGTGCCGCTATGGTAGCCTGCCCCCGCGTGCACCACCATGCCGGCGGGCTTGTTCACCACCAGGACGTCGGCATCTTCATAAAGCACGTCGAGCGCAATATCCTCTGCTTCCGCCTTGAGGGGCGGCAGCGTTCCCGGCTCCACTTCCACGGTTTCAGTCCCGCGAACGATGAGCGAGGATTTTGTGGTTTCGCTGTTGATGCGCACGCGGCCGTTCTTGATCCAACCTTGCAATCGCGACCGGCTGTATTGGGGTAGCCGGTCATGCAGCGCGGAATCGAGCCGCTTGCCATGGTCGCGCTGCTCCAACTGAATAACCAGACTCATACTCCCGGGGGCACACTCGTATTCTAGTGGGGTGCAAAGGCCCGAATCGCTGGCGGCTCGCCGGGGGCGCGTCTGGTTCTTCACCGGCTTGGCCCTGCTGCTGTTGATTTCGCGCGTCTGTCACCTGCGTATTCTGTGGGCCGAAGAAGGCTATGGCGCGGCGGCCGGTGTGCAGACGATCCTTGGCAAAGTCATCTACCGCGACTTCTGGTTTGACAAGCCACCGCTGGCGGCGTGGATCTATGTACTGTGGGGCGCGTTTCCGGGGTGGCCGCTGCGTCTGGCGGGGGCGGCATTCGCCTTCCTCACCGCGGTAGCGGCGTGGAAGTGCGCTTCGGCTCTGTGGAGCCCGCGCGAAGGCACTTGGGCGGCCGGTCTCACAGCTTTCTTTCAAATCTTCGACATTCCGCCGGCTGTCATGACCATCGGTCCCGACTTGTTAACCGTGCCGCTGGCTTTTTTGGGCGTTGCCTGTGCCCATGCGGGCGCGCCGGTTTGGGCGGGGCTCGCTTGCGCGCTGGCGGTTCACTCGAATGCCAAAGGACTTCTTTTGGTACCGGTGATTTTGTTGTGGGCGGAGAAGCGATGGCTTGTGACGCTTGCCTGCGCGATGGGATTTTTCCTGGTTGGTCTCGGCGCGCTGGCGGCGATGGGCGCCTTGCCTGGGTATTGGCACCAGGTCTGGGAGTTCGGACGGGTCTATTCCCAGGACACTTTCGTTACGAATCCATGGCGCGAGGGCGCATTACGGACGGCAAACTGGCTTGGCTTTCACGCGGCGCTCTTGATTCCGGCATTCTTGGCGTTTGGGAAACAGCCCGCCTGGGAGCGGATCAAATTTGCGGTGTGGCTGGCTGCCGGGGCTGTGGGTGTAGTCGCCGGCCTCCGCTTCTTTCCACGTTATTACTTGATGCTTCTTCCGCCGCTGGTGTTGTTGGCCTCGCGCGGCCTGGCGTTGCTTTGGCCGCCATCGAGCGCGGCGGCGTTGGCTATACCGTGGGGCAAGATGCTCAGATTTCTCGCAGTAGCGCTTCTTCTGATCCCCTTGGGAAGATTCGGACCGCGGTATGCACTTCTCGCCTCTGATCTACTGACCGGCCATCCGCATCACTGGGCCGACTTGGCGCTCAACCAAGACAGCCAGGCCGTCGCCCGCCTTCTGAAGCACCCAGAGAAATACGGGACAGACCCCTCTGGAAAGGGGACAGACCCGATTTCGGGGGGAAATCTGACCCCTACGACGCTTTTTGTGTGGGGTTATCGCCCTGACTTATTCGCCTATACGCGTTTTTCATCGGGGACTCGCTTTCTCGACAGCCAGTTGCTCACGGGCGTTCTTGGCGACCGGCATCTCATGTCGACGCACGTCAGTATCCCCGAAGCCGCGCAGAATCGGGCGGATCTGGTGAAAACTTGGCCGACTTTCCTAGTCGATGGGTTGGGTCCTATGAATCCGCATTTGGCGCTTGACCAATATCCGGAACTGCGTGCTTGGCTCGCCAGCAACTATGAGAAGGTCGGCCAGACGCCGTACTCGGTGATCTACAAACGAAAGTAAGCCGCTACTCGGCGTGGCCTTTGCCGTAGCGGAGTTCGCCGGCTTCGATGCGCGTGGAAAGAATGTTCTCCTTCGGCGGCAGGGGGCATGTGGCGTAGGGGGTAAAGGTGCACGGAGGATTGTAGGAGCGATTGAAATCGAGAACCACCTTGCCATCCTTCGGCAACGGAGTGTTCAGCATGCGACCGGCTTGATACGTCTCGGTCCGGCTGGTCTCGTCTTTGAAGATGAAGAACAGGGTGTCGTCTTCGAAGACCGGCCGCATGCTGAACGGCTGCCCCTTGAGCTCAAACTCGACATAGCCAGGGCTCAATTCCTGTTCAACCTCGCCGAGGATGTTTGGCACCGGAATCTTCTTCTCATCGGGAACAAACCTTGCTTCAACCCGATAGGCCGGATTCACCGGGAAGTACTTCATTCCGCTGAAGTTTTTCAGCACGGCGCTCTCACTGTCTTTCGCCCGCACCGCCAGACGCTCGCCCCTCTTGATAATGAAGAAGGAAATCCGATCGACGGTCACGTGATCCGGCTTGTCATCGTCGTAGCTTAAGGTTGTCGCCGTCGAGACCGGCTTTCCATTCACCAGCACCGAAATGCCTGGGGGTGGCACAAGGGTCACCACGCCTTGGTCAAGCTGCAAGGTTGCCACGGCGGCGGGACTCGAACCCGCGGGCAACACGAAGTCATTCGTTCCACCCGAGCCGATAGTGTTTCTCCCCTCTCTGAGCCAGAAGAGGCCCACGAGCGTGAGCCAGCTATCGGGTTTCCTCAGCTTTTCGTCGCGCTGCTTCTGCCAGTTCAATACTTCCGCCTTGTACTCGTCAAGAGAAGCCGCCGAGAGGATCAACGAAGTTGCCATAAGAATCCCGATCAACTTAAGGGGCATGCCACAGATTCTAACCGATCCTGACCGGCCATAGAAAGGGGCTACACTGAATCTTGCCCTCGCAGGACAGCCGCCGCTACCCTCCTCGGCCCGTTTTAGGGGTGGGAGCGCTTATTTATCAGGGTGATTCCATCCTTCTGGTTCAGCGCGGCAATGAGCCCTTAAAAGGCCTTTGGGCCTTGCCGGGCGGGGCGGTGGAGACCGGCGAATACCTGGAAGACGCCATCGTCCGGGAAGTGCGCGAAGAGACCGGCTTGCAGGTGAAGGCTTCGAGTATCGCCACTGTTTTCGAACGCATCATGCGCGATGAGACCGGCGGCGCCGAGTATCATTACGTGCTTGTCGATTACTTCTGCGATGTTCTGGGCGGGAATCTCGAAGCCGGCGACGATTCGGCGCAAGCCGAGTGGGTGCCACTCTCTGAGTTGGATCGTTTCTCCCTCACAGAAGGCACTCGCCAGGTGATCGACGCCTTGTCGCGTCACAATGGAAGTGGCGTCAAGCTTCCTGTGTTCCGCGCCTGACATGTCTTTCCGAAGTCAATCGCTTCTGCAGTTCGACGAACTTAAGGATCTGGTCGCCTCCTATGCGGGCAGCGATCCCGGCCGCGAACTCATTTACGAACTGGAACCCCGCACCGATCGACTGGCCCTGGAACTCGAGTTAGCCGAGGCCGGCGAGGCCATCCAATACCTGCACGAAGCCACCAGCTCTGAAGGCTCCCGCAGCGCGCCCGTTCGCTTGCGCTTCGGAGGAGTGCATGATATCCGTCCGTCGCTTGCGTTGTTGCGCGTTGAAGGCGCACGGCTTGATGGGCGCGCGATTCTGGATCTCTTCCAGGTTGTCAATCTTGCGGGCGAATATCGGGCCGTTCTTTTGAATGTTCGTGAACGATTCCAGCGTCTGGCGCGCCGTGCCGATGCAATGACCGATCTCCGCGGACTGACTCGACGCTTCGCCCATGTCTTCCTGCCGGACGGATCGCTCTCCGACGACGCCAGCGTGGCGCTGGGCCGGATCCGCCGCGAACTCGCCAAGCAGCAGAAATCGATTCAGCAATCGCTCGAACGGTTTCTGCGCTCCCACCGGGCCGATGGAACCCTGCAGGAAGACTTTGTCACTGTTCGCGACGACCGCTATGTGGTGCCGATTGTCGCGGGACAGCGCGGCCGCGTGGATGGCGTCATTCACGGCTCCAGCGGTTCGGGGCGAACGCTCTTTGTGGAACCGCTTGAGACCATTGAACTCAATAACGCGCTGGTTCGGCTCCGCGAAGATGAGCTCCGCGAGGTGGAGCGAATTCTCTCCGAGGTCACGCAAGCGCTGCGTCAACAGAGCGATGAGATCAACGGCTCCACGCGAATGCTGTTTCATCTGGATTTTGTGTTCGCCAAAGCCAGCTTCGCGTCAGATTACAACGCAGCCATCCCGAGGTTCAGTCCGGAGACGGACCGCAAACTCATCTTGCGCGAAGCGCGCCATCCGCTGCTTGAAAGCGTGCTCCGCAAACAGCGAAAGCCCATCAGCCCCATTTCGTTTGAGTTGAACGATAAGCAGAGGTGCCTGTTAATCAGCGGTCCGAATACGGGCGGCAAGACCGTCACCATGAAGACCGCCGGGTTGCTGGCCACCATGGCGCACGCGGCTCTTCCGGTGCCCGCTACCGAGGCCGTCTTTCCGATCTTTGACGACGTGCTGGCTGACATCGGCGACAGCCAATCCATCGCCGAGAGCCTCTCCAGCTTCTCCGGCCACCTGTTGCATGTGAAGCTGATGATGGAAGTGGCCACGTCACGGAGTTTCGTCATTCTGGACGAACTCGGCCGCGCCACCGATCCCGAAGAGGGCGGCGCGCTGGGTGTGGCGGTGCTTGACCGTTTCCGCCAAAGCGGAGCGTTTTGTCTTGCCTCCACGCACCTGCTGCCGCTGAAGCTCTACGGCTCGCAGACACCGGGTGTTCTGAACGCCTCAATGGGCTTTGACGAATCCACGCTGCAGCCCACCTATGAATTGCGCCTCGGCCTGCCGGGAAAATCCGCCGGCATCGATATCGCCACGCGCCTGGAGTTGCCGCGCGATGTCATTGCCCACGCGCGCTCAGTGATGCCACGATTGGAAGCCGATTTCCAAAGCCTGCTGGCTCAACTTCACAAACAGATTGAAGAGAACACCGAACGCCAAGCGGCGCTAGACCGGCAGACCATTGACCTGGCGGCTCAGCAGCTTCTGCTGCGCAGCGAAATGGCGAGCAAAGAAGAGAAGCGCCGCAAGGAATGGGAGCGCAAGACCGAAGAACTGATCCGCACCTTTGAACAGCAAGCCAGCGCCACCATGGACCGCGTGGTGCAAGCGGGCGATCAGCGCAAAGCGGCGGAACAGGCGCAGCGCCTCATCAGCAAAACGAAACGCGAGATTCGCGAAGGAGCAGCCGAAGCGTTCGTTCCGGCGGAGGGCGCTCCGGCGCCGCCGCCACGTCCGAAGATTGAAGAAGGCGCCCGCGTCCGGCTGAAGGATTTCCGCGAACTCGCCACCGTGAAGCGCGTGCTGAAGAACGGCGTGTTGGAAGTGGAAGCGGGCTTTCTGAAGGTGCAGGTTTCTATTGACGATGTCGTCGAAGTGCTGGGCGCGGGCCAGACGGCGAGCCTTCCGAAGAACGTCAATGTTCAATTGGGGCCGCGCTTCGAGACCAGCTTTCGCGAGATCAACGTCATCGGGCAGCGAGCCGAAGAGGCGCTGGAGCAGGTGGACAAGTTCCTGGATTCGGCTGCGCTGGCGTCCATCAACCGTGTTCGCATCATTCACGGCCACGGCATGGGGATTCTGAAGAAGGCTGTCGGTGAGCTATTGCAGAAGAATCCCCATGTCGGGCGCTTCTATCCGGCAACGGCATCGGAAGGCGGCGCGGGAGCAACGATTGTTGAGCTGCGGGAATAGCCGCCAATCGCAACGTCAGTTGCGAGACCCGCATCAGACCACTGGTCGCCTTGCCGTATAGACATGGCAAACCGACAGCCGCCGCCATCGAACCGCTGCTGGCCAGCTCAGGACTAACCTCCGTTCGACAACGCCGTTACTTGAGGGACCAAAGTGGCGGTGGGAGCCGGAGTGGACACCGTGCGGACCCCAGGCGCCCGCGTGCCATCGCTTGAACCGCACAGGCAGAGACTCAGCGTCAGACACAGAGCTGTGGAAAGTATTAGGCCACTGAACGGTCTCATCACAAACCCCTCTCACCGACCCCGCGGCTACCGCTGAACATGTGAATCAGAGACCTGGGAATCGAAGAGACCTAGGAATCAGGTTCCAGATCAGGAAGCTCAGACAAAGTGAGTGCATCCATTCCTTCGCCAACCCCGTCGTGGGGTTCGGTGGCTTTGGAACGAATCCATCTCAGCGCCCCCAGCAACCCCAGCAATAAAGCGATCAGCGGGCAGGCGTATGCGGCCAGAGCTCGCATCCCCTCCGGCTCCATGAGAATACCGTGGCCATACTCGCGGATCAGTGCCGCTTTGATCTCCGTGTCGCTTCGGCCCGCTTTCACCGCCTCGTTAATCTGAGCCCTCACGCTTTCAGCCTCCGGCGACTGGTGAACAGCCACAGACTGCCTCCAGCAACAAGGTGCGACAAACATCGGATAGAGCCGTTCAGCGCGCTGCTGCTGAGCACGGGAAATCAGCGGGCCGGCCTGTTCAGCAGTCGCAAGACCAGGAGAGGCTAGTCCCGCTGAGATCAGAGCGATTGCCGAAAGGACTCTCCGCCGTCGAAAAGGTGAAGGCTTCAACCCACCAGTCTATGGAGTTTTAACGGGTAGCAGCCTGCGGCAAATTGACGCAGAGTCCCCAGCGACGCTATTGCTGGGGAGGATACTTGTCAAGCTTTCTCTGGAGAGAGCGCCTGTGCATACCAAGCCTTTTCGCCGTCTGTGAAATGTTTCCGCCGCAGTCAGCCAGAATGCGCTGAATGTGTTCCCATTCGACGCGAGCAAGCGAAGGAACCGGCGAGCGGTCATCCGCGGTTTGAACCTTTTCGCCGGCAACCAGATTTGCAAAGGTAAGCAGAATTTGTTCCACGTCAGCCGGCTTGCTCAGGTAGTGGTCCGCGCCCAGCCGGACGGCGCTCAAAGCGTTGGCGATGCTGCCATATCCCGTTAACACGATGATCTTGATGGCCGGGTCCACTTCCCGAATTCGTTTGACGATGTCAAGTCCGCTCTCGCCTGGCAGCCTCAGGTCAACTACTGCCAGGTCGGGCTGGTGCTCCTTCACCAGCGCCACGGTTTCTTCCCCGGTTGCCGCCGCCCGGGCTGACCAGTTCCGTTTAACAAACGCACGGCACAGGCGTTCGCGGAAAATCTCGTCGTCGTCGACGATGACGGCGGCGCTTTGCTCATCGTGCGCCAACGCGATCCTCCGCTGGTTCGAAGGGGAGATTGAGAGTAGCCACTGTTCCGGTTTCTGGCGCTGAACTGAACTCCAGCGTCCCGCCCAGGCGCTCGGCCATGACCCGCACCAAGAATGTCCCGAGACCCATCCCCATGCCCGCCGGCTTCGTCGTGAAGAACGGTTCGCTGACCCGGTGCAGGACTTCGGCAGTCATGCCTTCCCCACGATCATGGACCGCGAACCTGATCTTTGCGTCTCCGGCACCGATACGAAGCTCGACCTTGCCGGGCGTTCCTGCTTCAATCGCGTTGGTGATCAGCGCGGTTAGTGACTGAATAACCGCGCCGATGGGGACTTCCACCACCACACCCTCCGCTTTATTTGAAATCTCCAGGCGGCTCCCCAACTCCGGCGAGATGTCTTGAAGCAGACGATCTACCAGTTCACGGGTTGTGAGGCGGAGAGGCATCTCGCCGGGAAGCTCCGCGCCCTGAACACTCATTCCATCAAGGATTCGCCGGCACCGATCTGTTTCCGAGCGGATCAAACGGCAGTCTTCCGCTACTGTTTCGTCGCGAGTCACATGCGAAGAATAATGCTCCAGCTCTTTGGCGACGATAGCAATGGTGCCTAACGGAGTGGCCAATTCATGCGCAGCGCCCGCGGCCATAGTAGCAAGGGAAGCCAGACGCTCCCGTTTTTCGAGTTGTTGCTGGAGTTGCTGCAATTCCTGTTCGCGCGCTCGAATCAACTCTGAAATCTTTCCGCTGAAAAACGCAATCAGGAAGGCAGCCACCGCAAACCCCACCCACATCCCCAGCAGATGAAAATCGACGGTTCCCCGTGAATGGTGGCGCCCCTCCAGCGCCGGAAGCGGCACATAGATCCAGAACAGGCTGCCGAAACAAATCGTCGAAAGAAGTCCCAGCACCCATGTCCAATATTTGCTGAGAATTGTCACTGACAGTGTGATCTGCACCAGAAATAGCAAACTAAATGGATTACTGGCGCCACCGGTCAACATAAGAATCGCTGTCAGGCAGAGAATGTCGAGGCAAAACAATCCAGCGGTAACCACTTGCATGAAGTCTGTCAGCCAGTCGCGAAGGCGGTAGACAGCCACATTGCTGATGACCGTCAGACCCACGACCCCGGCTGCGAGCACAATCGGCACCTTTTCGCCCAGCAGCAGAGCCACGATGACAATGGCAGTCGCCATCACGGCCAGCCCGAAACGGAGACGAATAACCCAGGGAAACGCCATGCTGGGCGCCAGTTCGGGGCGGCTTTCACGCGGAGTTGGCGGGAGTCGATCGGTAGCCATATGGATTCATTGTTGCAATGGGACCATTCCTCGGCGAGGCCGTATCGGGGCGCGTAAGTGCGGCAATTTGCCGCACTCCTTTCCCGCCTCCGGTGAACCATACTGACGATTGATTCTCAAACGCAAGTAAGGAGTATCGACATGCGGAAAATGCAATTCTCAGTGGGAGCTACGCTGGCTCTTGTGCTGGCTGCGGGCACGGCGATTGCCCATCATAAACTTCCCGATGGCATCCATGAAGCAAAGGCGGCGAATGGGGCAAAAGTGCTGGCCGATGCAAAGGGTATGACACTGTACACGTTTGATAAAGACACGCCCGGCAAGTCTGTCTGTAAAGACAAATGCGCCGTTAACTGGCCGCCCGTGTTGGCAAGCGCCGGCGCCGAAGCCGAGGACGACTGGACGATTGTCACTCGCGACGACGGCTCGAAACAGTGGGCCTACAAAGGGAAGCCGCTGTATGGCTGGATCAAAGACACGAAACCCGGAGAAACCACGGGCGATGGAGTAGGCAAAGTCTGGCATATTGCCGTCCCCTAGATTCATTGCTGAGAGGAAACCAGAATATGACCGACATCAACCGCCGCGAAGCTGTTTTGTTATCGCTCCTCACCCCTTTTGCCCCTTACGCCATCGGCGCCGCGGGCGAGCAGAGGCAGGAGCCCCAACATAAAATGCCCAATACAAGTAATGTGCACTGGACGGGTGACGAGCAGATTGCACTGCTGATGTACCCGGGGATGACTGTGATGGACCTCATCGGGCCGCACTGCATGTTAGGCGCGCTCATGGGCGCGAAGATATTCCTTGTTGCGAAGTCGCTAGATCCTGTGACAAGCGACACCGGGGTAACAATAACGCCCAACGCAACCTTTGAGACCTGCCCCCGCGACCTCACTGTGCTGTTTACTCCTGGCGGCACGGACGGCACGCTGGCGGCGGCGGTGGACCCGGAGACGCGTGTCTTCATGACCGATCGCGGGGCGCGGGCGAAGTACGTCACCAGCGTATGCTCGGGCTCGCTGATCCTTGGCGCGGCGGGGCTGTTGAAGGGCTACAAGGCCACCTCGCACTGGTCGGTGCGCCATGTATTGGCTGGGTTCGGCGCGATCCCAACCGACGCTCGCGTCGTGCGCGACCGCAACCGAATCACGGGCGCGGGCGTGACCGCCGGACTCGACTTTGGCCTTACCATGGTCGCGGAACTGCGCGACCGCATCTATGCCGAATGCTGTCAGCTCATGAGCGAGTACGATCCCGACCCGCCCTTCAACGCCGGCTCAATGAAGACGGCCCCCGCGGAGGTGAAGGCCCCTATGGTCCAATTGCTGGCGGAGTTTGTGAAGAAGTCCGAGGCGTTGGCGGCCCAAACGAAGGGCTAAAATAAGTCCGCTCCTGAACTGTCGGTGTCCAGACCGCGCTCACGTCATTCGCGGAAACAACCCATTTCGGGAGCCGGGCATGCCGAGGAGAAGGGCCCAGCGCCGCCGGCGGCCAAAGTTCACCTGACGCTGAAATGTAAGGCAATTGTCCAAGCCTCAGACCACTGGCCATATTGCCGTAAAGACACGGCAAACCGATAACCGCCGCCATCGAGCTCGTGGGCCAGCTCAAGGCATTGAGCCAATGAACCGGCTCATCACAAACCCACTCAACTTTGACATGGAAACGCACCGATGACAAGGCAATGACGGCGGCCGCTGAGATGGACAGTTCTCGATGCCACGTTTGCGCTGCTTGCTCAATTCCTGTTCTGAGCGCCGTGCCAGATGGGCAGGATTTCAACTACGTCTCCCGCCACGCGGTAAACCGCAGTGTACGGCAACGGAGAAAACACCAGTTCGCGCGTACCGGTTGTTTTCCCAAGCGTCCGCGATTCGGGGAATCGATAAGGCTTTCGCATCCGTCATAGTTAGTTTTGGCCACAGCGCGAGCGGATTTTGGATTATCGCGTCGGATGTACCGAGTGATGCTGTAGAGGTCTTGAGCTGCGGGTGCCGTCCATCGTAAGTGCATCAGGACTGCAATATCGTCTCAACGATTGTCCGGACGTCCTCGTGCGGCACAAAGTCGCCGCGATGCCGACTTGCCTTGGCCAGCGTTGCGCGCAACGTCGGACTGGCGTATGGGGGGAGAGATCGCATCCCCTCCGGCTCCTTTAGAAGGCCCTGGCTATACTCGCATGCCGGAGCAAAGGATAGCTCGCTCGAAGGTCGCTGGGAGATGCGTCAACCGGGGAGTGCTCCCGGCCCGTTGGCGTCGTCCCCCAAAGGCATTTACACTGATAGTGAGGTGAGCGATGGCCGCCGCGGCAGAACCATTATTGATGACGGTGGAACAATATCGTGAACTGCCCCAGCGGACGGATGTCATCAGCGAATTGCGTTGGGGTCAGGCGGTCACTGTGACTCGTCCAAAGATGAGACACGCCAAATTGCAGTCCCGTCTGGTTCGCCTTCTGCGCCCGAGGGCGGAGCATCTGGGCGTCGTTGAATCGGAAGTGGCGTTCCGCGCCCTCGCCGAGTACGACTTGCGCGGCGCCGACGTGGCCTTTGTCTCACGTGAACGGTGGGAGTCCGCGGATGACGAAGACAACTTGCGGGGATCTCCTGAGCTGGTGATCGAAGTGCTTTCGCCTTCCAATTCCAAGCGGGAGATGCAGGAGAAGGCGACCCTCTACCTTGCTACAGGGGCCCAGGAGTTTTGGCTCGTCGACGCCAAACTCAAGAACGTCACCGTCGTGCGGCACGAAGGGGCGCTCGTCTACAAAGGCGGCGAGCGAATTCCGCTTCCGTTGTTTGGCGGAGACATCGGCGTTTCAGAGATCTTCTCCTGACGCGCGAGACCCTCCCCGCGCCGCACTCTTTACCCCAGCGCGGCCAGCACTTCCTCGGCGTGACCCTCCACCTTCACCTTCGGAAAGATCTTCTTGATGATGCCCTTCGTGTCAATCACAAACGTACTGCGCTCCACACCCATGTACTTCTTTCCGTACATGCTCTTCTCTTTCCACACGCCGAACGCCTCTGCCGCGGTGTGTTCCTTATCGGCCAGCAGCGTAAACGGCAAGTCGAACTTCTCTTTGAACTTGAGTTGGGCCTTGCTGGTGTCCGGCGAGACGCCGACAATCACTGTGTTCGCCTTGGTGAACTTCTTCGACGTGTCGCGGAACTCGCAGGCCTCCTTGGTGCAGCCGGGTGTGTCCGCCTTTGGATAGAAATAAAGCACCACGTTCTTGCCCTTGAGGCTCGAGAGCCGGAAGGGCTCGCCAGTGTCGGTATCGAGCGTAATTTCGGGGGCTTTGTCGCCTTCTTTGAGTGACGATTCGGGTTCTTCGATTGCCTTTGCCATAGGCTAAAAGATGCTCTGTTTTTCCACGAGACGCAACTTAAAGTCAACGAGGCCGCCATGCGCAAGAAGCTTGTCCCATTCCTTACGGTGATCATCGCGTCCGTGTGGGCGCAGGCGCCGGAGCGGATGCGCCCCAACAACGACCTCTTTCAAGTCAACGGCGGAAAGCCTCTGGTGGACGCCCACAATTGCTACCCGGAAGACGGCCGCTGGGCGAATCGCATTGACCGGGCGCTTTCCACGGGCCTTCCGGTTGCGATTGAGCAGGATATCGCCGGATATCGCGATCCAACGACCGGTCAACTGATCCCCAAGGTGGCGCACGGACCGAAGGTGGGTGGGGCGGAACCGGCGCTGCGTGCCTATTTCTTTGAGCGGGTCCGCCCGATTGTCGAGAAGGCGCTGGCGGGCAACAAGAAGCAGTGGCCTGCGATCGTGCTGCACTTCGACTTCAAAGACAACAGTCCCGAGTTGCTCCACGCCGTGTGGAAGCTACTGGGCGAGTATGAGGCGTGGATCACGACGGCCCCGAAAGGCGGCGACCCCCACCGCCTGGAGCCGTTCACCTGGAAGCCGCTGCTGGTGCTGACAGAGGATAACGACACCCAGCAGCAAGTCTTCTTCGATGAGGTCCCGGCCGGCCGGCGTCTTCGGTTATTCGGGTCTGCTCACACCAATCAAGCCGTTTCGAAAGGCCTCAGCCAGCCGCAGGCCGCGTACGCCCTGGCTCACGCGGCACCCGATCAACTGCTGACCGAGCCGCCCACCAACTACCGGCGCTGGTGGAATAACGGTTGGGCCGTCATCGAAGAGGGCGGACAGAACAAAGCCGGCGAGTGGACTCCCGAAGACCAGCAGCGGTTGGCGCGGGTGGTTGAGCATGCCCATCGGCTGGGGTATTGGATCAGGTTCTACACGCTGGATGGTTTCACAAATGACGAGAGCCAGGGCTGGAACCAAACCTACAACTTCGGCACACGCGCGGCCGTCGAAGCTCGGTGGAAAGCGACGTTGGACGCAGGCGTGGACATGATCGCCACCGATCAATACGAAGATTTGGCGAAGTTCCGAGCCAGCATCCTGGCTGGCGGCGGCCAGAACTAGCACTCCGCGTTACCCTCCTGCTTCCCACCCGGCCTCCGGGGACGGAGTGGCGTGGCACGAAAGTCAGAAAATTCATCCTTGCGTAGGTCTTGATTCCTTCCGGGGCAGCGTGCGCCGTGTCAGCAAATCCGAAACTGTCCCATAGGCGTAATACTATTTTGAAATTAGTGCTATGGCCTGTCGCGAAAGTGCAGATCATAGCACGTCACAAGGAGATTTTCGATGATCGTCCGATCGGGGTTAATCGGGGCAGTCGATTTCGTCTTTTTCTTGACTCCGGGTGCAGCACGACTCGTAGCCGCCGGCGCTGCCGCTACGGGCAGGCTTAGCGATCTGCGAGGAAAGGCCGCAAGGTTCGCGCTGTTCTGTTGCGCGCTTCTGTTCATGTTCTTTTGTTCGGAGGAGAGGCTCGGCGCCCAGCCGCCTCAGCTATCGGGAACTATTGTTGACACGTCTGGCTCGGTGATTGCCGGGGCTACCGTGCAGGTTCTAAGCGCGAACGGTACTGTCCAAATTGCGACCCAGTCGGACGCGAACGGCTCCTTCATCATTTCGGGACTCCCGGCAGGTAATTATCGACTCGTGGTATCTCGTACCGATTTTGAAACCAAAGAAATCCCCGTCACCGTAGGGACCGGCGAGGCGCCGGCCCCGCTGCGCATCTCTCTGGCTGTGAGCTCCGTCAGCACCACCGTAAACGTGCAGGGCCGGGAGGATGACCTTGTCGGTATTGCCGAATCCGCAACCCAGGGAACGGTGGGCGCAAAGGAAATCGAAGATCGTCCGATCCTTCGTTCGGGAGAAGTTTTGGAGACGGTTCCTGGCCTCATCATCACTCAACACGCCGGCGGCGGCAAGGCCAACCAATATTTTCTACGCGGCTTCAATCTCGACCACGGCACAGATTTCGCCGTTTTTCTGGACGATATGCCGCTTAACCTGCCGTCGCACGCGCACGGGGAGGGGTACTCGGACATGAACACCGTCATCCCGGAGTTTGTGCAGCGGCTGAATTTCGAGAAAGGTCCCTATTACGCCGACGTCGGCAACTTCGGCTCAGCCGGATCGGCCCATCTGGAATTCTACAAAGCTCTGCCCGAGAACTTCTTCCAGGTGGAAGGCGGCATGTATGGCTATGCGCGGGCCGTTTTCGGGGTATCGCAAAAGCTCGGTTCGGGCAATTTGCTGTTCGGCGGAGAGGCGTATTACGATGACGGCCCATGGACGCATCCGGATGGTTATGCCAAATTCAACGGCCTGCTCACCTACAGCCACGGCGACGACGCCAATGGCTTCAGCATTACGGCCCGCGGTTACCACGGAAAATGGAACTCGAGCGATCAGATCCCCGTTACAGCGGCGCCCCTGGTCGGTTTCTTTGGCGCACTGAACCCGGCTGACGGGGGCAATTCACAGCGATATAGTCTGCAGGCTGAATGGCACCGTGAACGCGCAAGATCGAAGACGAAGATCACACTCTACGGTTTTTATTACGACCTCGACTTATTTTCCGATTTCACGTACTACCTGGACGACCCCATCAAGGGCGATCAGTTTGAACAGCAGGACAAGCGCTTTGTGGCTGGGCTGGACGCGCGCCACACCATTCTCAGCCAATGGTTTGGCCGTAAGGTGGAAAATACGTTTGGCCTGCAGGTCCGCAACGATTGGGTCCACAACGGCCTTTACCGGACAGAAAACCGCGTGCGCACGGACAAGAACGATAGCAACGCATGCAATGACGAACCCATCGACGCATGCAGTACGAATCCGAACCTGGTGGCTGTCCTGCCCGCGGATACGGATGTGAATAAATTTACCGACACAATGGTCAGTTTTTATGTGGAAAATAAAATCCACTGGGCGGATAAGTTCCGCACCGTCCTTGCCCTCCGCGGCGACGACGCAAACTATGTCGTTACCAACGTGACTCCCAGTTATGCCGCCACCGAATTACCCGGCGCTCCGGTGGTCAACTTCGCCGCCGCCAATTCCGGCACGGTCAACAAGTTCCTGCCCAGCCCCAAGGCGAGTTTGATTTTCGGCCCGTGGTCCAAGACGGAGTTCTATGTGCAGGGCGGCTTCGGTTTTCACAGCAACGACGCGCGGGGCGCAACGCAAAGGGTGGAACCCATTTCGCCGGACAATCCCTTTCCCACGGCCATCCAGAGAATCCCCGCCCTGGTCCCTACCAAGGGAGCGGAAATCGGCGTGCGCACGTCGGCCGTCTCACATCTGCAAAGCACGTTTTCGCTCTGGTATCTCCATAGCCAATCCGAGCTGCAGCAGGATGGCGACACCGGAGCCACCGTCGCTTCCTTATCGCCGAGCAACCGATATGGCATCGAATGGGCGAACTACTACACGCCGCTGGAATATTGGGCTTTTGATTTTGACATTGCGGATTCCAGAGCGTTTTTTACGGCCATCGACGCGGACGATGCTGCGCCGAACAGCCCGGGTGGCACGCGCGTACCCGAAGCGGTTGGGTTGGTGGTTTCATCGGGCATCACCATGCACGATTACAAACGCTTTTCGGCAAGTTTGCGGCTGCGCTACTTTGGCCCACGCGATTTGACGTCCGATGGAATTTATCGGTCAAAGCAAACGGCGTTGCTCAACGCGGAGGTCAGTTATCGAATTACCAGGAAATGGAGTTTTTTCGTCGAGGCTTTGAATTTGCTGAACCGCAGGGACCACGACATTGACTACGCCTATACCTCCCGAATAACCCCAACGGCCGATGCGGCATTCACAGACGTTTACCACCCCGTCGAACCGTTTCAGTTGCGATTCGGATTACGTTGCAGTTTCGGTCCCAACAGTAAATCGGGTCCCCTAGGGACGGATACACGTGGTACGAAGTCAGAAAACTGAGACTCGCGTAACTTATGGATTCCTTGGGCAATACGGAGAGAGCAACCAACCAACCGGTCGCTCCTGACGTCGCGGCTCTCTGAAGGGCGGAGCCCGCTTGGGTCTGGCGTCAAAATTGTCCGCCACCCCAGTAATAGCCGGGCCGCGTGCGAACTTCAAGTCCGGGCTTATCGACGTTGACCTTGATGGTGTGATAGCCCGGTTCACTGATGGTGTTCGGCTTATAACTCAACACATACTGAGTGTGAATTTCCTTGCCGATTTCATCGATGGCGCGTTCGAGTGAGCTGGTCTTCGCTGCAAAAGTGTATGTGGTGCCTCCCGTGTATCTGGTGAAGGCCTGTTCCGGAGTGAGCTTGAAGATGTCCACCAGGCTGTGAATCACCGGGGGCACGACATTGAGCCAGTTGCCAAGCTGATTATTCTGCATGATGGTGTTGTCAGTTGGGGTTTCGCGCAAGCTCGGCACGGACGAGGCGGGGGCGCCACCGTAGGCAGGGCGCGGATCCTGAGGCGTCTTCATCAACGCAGCGAAATATTTCGCAACGTCTACCGCATAGATTTGAACGCTTTTGAATTCCAGCGCGCGGACGGTTTCCGGAAGCTTCGCCTTGCTGCCTTTGTCCCGATCCTGGCTGACAAGCAGGATGATTCGGCGATTTCCAGCCGGGCGGTTTCCCAGCATGCGCGTTGCTTGAGCCACTGAATCAATCAGGGCGGCCCCGGAAGACCCGGCCTTGAGTCTGTCCAGTGCGTCATCGATCTTGTCGGGATCTTTGGTAAAGTCCTGGAGAACCTGGACGCGATGGTCAAATGCGATGACGGCCACTTCGCCTGTCTCGCCGGTAATCAGCCCATGCAGCAACAACCCGGCCTTCTTCAGCTTCGGTAAAACCGGCTCTACGTCGGCGTTGGCTTGAATCACCAACGCGACGGAGACGGGCGCATAACTGAAATCGGCGTCAATCTTCTGCGGCTTGTCATTATCGAGCAGGGTGAAATTAGAAATCGCCAGGCCGTTGATGAAGGAGCCAGTCTTCTTATCGATAACGGTGGTGGGCGCGAGCACGTATTGCGTGGTTGCGGTGAGCTTGACAACGCCGGAATCCTGAGGCTCGGAGGGCTCGGCTGGCTTGGAGGCGGCTGCACCAGGTTGAGGCTTTGCCACTTCGCCCGGCTGAGGCTTGATCTGATCCGGAGTGGGAAGCTGGCCCGCCAAAGACAGTGAGCAGGCCACCGCCAGAAACGATTTCGTCAGGAATGACTTCATGTTCTTATTCACCAAGGCGGCCTCTCGAAATCAGATGTCTGAATGTGCGGTCTGGTTTCCCGTTCCTTATTCAGTTTCGCATTGCGGCCCGCCTCGCTTACGCTGGCGGTTCGGTTCACCGAATATCGGCCGCGTTACAATCTGCCGGGACGTCAGTGTTCCGTGTTGCCCTCTAACAGCTGGATGACGTGAGGAATGAGCGAAGCGATGGCGTTGAGCGAGAAGAGCGCGCCGCGGGGCGAACCGGGAAGGTTGACAATCAATGACTTCGAACGCGTTCCGGCAACAGCGCGCGAAAGAACGGAGAGTGGCGTTTGTGCGCGGCCCTCGGATCGTAATAATTCCGCGAGGCCGGGCACTTCCTTGTGTAAGGCGCGACGCGTGGCCTCAGGCGTGACGTCTCGAGGCGCCACGCCCGTCCCGCCGGTGGTCAGGATGAGAGTGGCGCGTCCGGAATCGGCCCAGTGGGTGAGCGTGTCATAGATGAGTTCATCGTCGTCCGGGATGACGGCCGAGTCGACGACGGGCCAACCCAATTCGGCGCAACGATGGCTGAGCGCCGGTCCGGACTCGTCGCTGCGTGTTCCCGCAGCCGATGAATCGCTGATGGTCAGGATGGCGACGGTGACCGGCGTCATGCTCACTCCTGCCGCCGGTAGGCGCCGGACTTGCCGCCGGTCTTTTCGATGAGATGAATCTCCTGAATTTCAATGCCCTTGTCCAAGGCCTTGGTCATGTCATAGACGGTTAAGGCGGCGACGGCAGCGGCGGTCATAGCTTCCATCTCGACTCCGGTTTGGGCGGTTGTGGACGCGGTGGAGATGATTTCAATTCCGCGCTTCCGGATATGACACTGAACGTCGATGTGCGAAAGAGGCAGTTGATGGCAGAGCGGAATGAGGTCGGCGGTGCGCTTGGCGGCAGCGATGCCGGCGATGCGGGCAATCTCAAGCGGGTTGCCCTTCTTATTGTCAGGCAGGGCGCGCACCGTGGCGGGCTTCATGGCCACAAAGGCGCGGGCGGTGGCCGAGCGCCTGGTGACCGGCTTTTCAGAGACATCGACCATGGCAACGTCACCGGCGGCATTGAAATGGGAGAGGGCCGCTTTGGAAGGGGACGAGCCCTGGGTCTTAACCTTCTTCATTGTGGTTCTATCAAGGCTTCGGGATCACGCGAATTCGATCGCCGGCGGCCCACCCCTCACGATCATGATCAGCAATCAGGAAAGCGTTGGCGCGAGCCAGGGCGGGAACGTCACTCGATCCTTGCCAGGGAATGTGACGGAGCAAGCTGCCGTTGAGATGAGCCGGCAGAAAGCGGGTCAACCCACGTTTGTGATGGAAGGCGGTTTCGAGCCTGGCTTCCAGGATGGGCAGTTGGGGATCCGCCAAACCGCCCAAAATCTCAATGGCGGGTTGCGCGAAAAGTTGATACGTGACCATGGACGAGCCGGGGTTGCCAGGAAGGCCAAACACGGGCTTGCCGGAAGCGATGCCAAAGGCCGTGGGTTGGCCGGGCTGAATGCGGACCCTTTGAAAGATGAACTCGGCGCCAAGTTGCCTGAGCGCTGGCTTCACGAGGTCATACTTGCCGGCGGAAACACCGCCAGTCACGAGCAAAAGGTCATGGCGAAGCCCCTCAATCAAACTCTCCGTTAAGGCATCCAGGAGGTCCTTGGCGGGAGGCAGGATGGTGGGTTGACCGCCTGTGTGGGCCACTAGTGCGGCCAGGGCATAGGAATTTGAGTTTCTTATCTGGTAGGGCTCAGGCGAATCTGCAACGTCAACCAGTTCATCCCCTGTTGCCAGAATCGCGACACGGGGTCTTGCATAGACGGATACTGTGGTTTGGCCCGTCATAGCCAAAGTGGATACGTGGCTGGCATCCACCCGGACGCCCGCGGGGATCAGAGTTGTCCCGGCCTTGGCTTCGGCGCCTTGCGGATTGATCCACTGACCGGGCTCTGCCGAACGGTCCACTCGGATGTTTCCGGTGTCGGTGCGCTCAACGTGCTCGGTCATCACGATGGCATCGGCGCCCGCGGGCACCGGCGCGCCGGTCATAATCTCGAGCGCTGTACCCTTATTGATCGATCCGGTGCTACGGGATTCCCCGGCGCGCAACTCACCAATCACTCGGAGATTTCCTGGAACATCGGCTGCTCGAATTGCGAAGCCATCCCGCAATGAGCGAGCGAGGGAAGGATAATCCCGGTCAGCGAGGACAGGCGCGGCCAAGATGCGGCCATGAGATTGTGGCAATGCAACAGACTCGGTGAGCAGTTGTGGCGCCAACCTGAGAACGGTTTCGATGACCAGCCGGCGGGCCTCTTCAAACTCAATTGCTCCTTGCGTTTCGGGGGCTGCCACGTCTCGGATTGTACAATTCTGCTACGAGATGAGCGATACGCCGGACGGAATTCGGTTCGCCTGTCAGCCTGGTTGCACGAAGTGCTGCGACGTGCGTGGCTACGTCTATTTAACCGAAGACGATCTGGTGCGCGCTGCGCGTTTCGTGGGCCTGACGCCGCCGGAATTTGAACGTAAGTACGTGATTCGTTTCAAACACCGGCTTCGCCTTCGGAAGCCCAAAGTCGGCCAATGCCACTTTCTGAATGCCCAGGGTTGCACTATTCATCCCGTGAAGCCGGTGCAGTGCCGCCTTTACCCGTTCTGGCCGGAGTTAGTGGAGGATCGCAAAGAATGGGCGCGCGAAGGCAGGTTTTGCCCTGGCATCGATCAAGGACCGCTGATCCAGATTGGGACCGCATGTGAGATTGCTGCCGAAATGAAACGCGCGTATCCACGTTTGTACTGAAGTCTGAGGAGATACTCCCCGTAGCACTGTGAAGTAAGAGGGCGACACCTACTCCCACTGAAGAGTGCTAAGTCTTCGAAAACGCGGGCGGTGCGGCGGTCTTCGAGTTTCGTATGCCTGAAGGCACGATTGCCTCTCCCTGTCTGTGAGGCCTAATGGCCCTCCATGTGCTCTTTCCGTTGCGTATGTTGATTGAGCCAGGCGAACAGCTTGAAAAGTATATGGACTTGGTGGCGATGCGTCAAAAACTCGTCGCCTCGAACATCGCCAATCTCGATACGCCCGGTTATCGCACCAAGGATATCGACTTTCAATTCGAATTCCAGAGTGCTCAGGCGGGTCTTGCGGCAGACATCATCGAGGTACCGGAATTACCTGTAAAGAACGATGGCAATGACGTCAATCTGGAGCGCGAGGCGCGTCTGCTTTCCGAAAACGATTTGCGGTTCACGTTCGCGTTGAATCTTATGAAGAACAATATCAAGGGAATTCGCTCGGCAATTACGGATACACAAGGATGAGCCTCTTTACTTCACTTTCCGTGGCCGCCTCGGGAATGGCGGCGCAAAGGCAGCGGGCTGAGCTGCTGGTGGAAAACATGGCGAACGCTGAAACCACTCGCACGCCCGACGGCGGCCCTTACCGCCGCAAGGATGCCGTGTTCGAGACGGCGACGCAAGGTTCGGCGTTCGCTTCAGAGTTTCAGATTCAGATGGACGCACCAGGAACAGGCGTCAGAGTATCGGAAATTACTGTCGACCAAAGCGATCCGGAGAAGCGCTATTTGCCCGGTCATCCGGATGCGGATAAAGACGGCTATGTTTCATTTCCACACATCAACCCCGCTGAGGACATGGTGGATTTGATGACCGCGAACCGTAATCACCAGGCAGATGTGGCGGCAATGTCGGCAGTGAAAGACATGATTCAGAAATCGATCAGTCTGCTGTCCTGAGAGTGTATGTGACGGGAAGTAGGCGCCCGGCCCGTGGGCGAACAGGCCACAAGGCAGGGCAGGTGAAGGCGACGAAGGCTGAGAATATTCGCCCCGAAGAAATACACAGACAGAGAAGAGGAGAATCCCGGCGCAGGCGCATACAAGCGCCTTGTTGCAATGGAGCAGAAACGATATGTCCGCACCCATGCTACCCACTCAGAGTCTTCCTATTCAGGTTCCTATACAGGGGATCGATCCGCAGGCCGCCATAAAGATGCCTGTGGCGGGTCAAGCCGCGGGGTCGGCGGGCACCCTTTTCCACAGCGTGTTTACGACAGCCGTTAATGCGGTGGACGGACTTCAATCCAAGGCGGATCAAGCCGTACAGCGCTTCTTGACGGGAGAAAACGAAGATGTCCACTCCGCTGTGCTTGCGGTGCAGCGGGCCGACCTTTCGTTCTCTCTGTTCCAGCAAGTGAGAAACCGGGTCATTTCCGCGTATCAGGAGATCATGAAGACCCAGGTCTAGCGTTCACGGCCATCGAACAGCAAAGCTTACCAAGACGGCGGTGAGGGCCGCCATTCTAACGATGCTTCTTTGACCATGTTCCTTCCAGATAAATGAAATAAGGCGACGACCTTTGCGATGGGCCAACTCCAGAAAATTCTTAACGGCATCACCGTTCGCCAGCGGATCAGTATCGGCATCGCCGCCGCTCTGGCCACGGCGGGGATTTTTTCCGTCGTTCACTGGAACAAGGAGCGTGACTTCAAACCGCTCTACTCGAGCCTCTCGACCGAAGACGCCGGCGCGATTGTCGCCAAACTGAAGGAAACGGGCGTTGAATTTCGGTTGGGGGACAGCAACTCGACGGTTCTGGCACCTTCCGATCGAGTCGCTGAATTGCGCCTGCAGATGGCGGCCGCCGGGATTCCGAAGACCGGACGAATTGGTTATGAGCTCTTCGACAAGACGAACTTTGGAACGACTGACTTCGCCGAGCAGGTGAACTATCACCGGGCGGTCGAAGGAGAATTGGAGCGGTCCATCGATCTGCTTGCAGAAGTTGAACAATCTCGAGTCCACATCACATTCCCTAAGGATTCCGTCTTTAGCGAGAACCGCCTTCCGGCGAAGGCGAGCGTAATGATCAAGCTGAAGCCAGGCGCCAAGCTCTCCGTCCAGAATGCGGCGGCTGTGACCCAATTGGCGGCCAGCGCCGTCGAGGGACTGACGCCGGAATCGGTTTCCGTGATGGACATGCAGGGCAATCTTCTGCTGCGTCCGAAGAAGCCGGGCGACGGGTCGCAGCCATCGGATGAGGTGCTGGATTACAAGGCCAAGCTTGAACATGACCTCTTGAACAAGGTCAATTCTGTTCTGGACCCGTTACTGGGCTCCGAGAAGTACCGGGCCAGCATTGACGTGGATTGCGACATGACCAGCGGTGAGCAGAGTGAGGAGACTTTTGACCCGACGAAATCGGTGATGACGAATTCGCAGAGAACGGAGCAGGGGTCCGTTAAGGCGGATACTGGCGGCGTACCCGGAACGCAATCCAATCTCCCGCGTCCAGTCCCGAGGGCGGCGGCAAGCGGCGGCAGTGTTGCAAGCCGAAGCGAGACCGTCAACTACGAAACCAGCCGGGTAGTGAAGAAAACGAAGCTCCCCCAAGGGATCGTTCGCAGGATGTCGGTTTCGGTTCTAGTTGACCAGTCGATCCGGTGGCAGAAGGCCGGGAAAGGCAGTGCAGCCAGCCTCGAGAAAGTGATTGAGCCGCCGACCCCCGATCAATTGAAGATCATTCGGGATGTGGTAGCCGCAGCGGTGGGCGTAAACCCCGCCCGCGGCGACCTGCTGACAGTGGAGACGCTGCCTTTCCAGGCCACTTTGAAGGCTGAACCGCCGAAACCGGAACTTCCCGCCGCACCCTACGGAAAACCGGCCACCCCTAAACTTCCGGTGCCAATGCCGGCGCTGATTGGCATCGGCGCCGGGCTTCTGTTGGTAATTGTTGTGGGCGCTTACCTGCTGGTGCGCAGCCAGCAGCGGGCTCGGGCCAAGACTCTCGCGATGGAGCAGCAACTCGCGGCCGCGCAACAAGCCCAGACCCCGGCACTGCCGGAGCAAGCCGTCGAGGAGGCGGGGCCAAGCAAATTGGACGAACTCGGAGAAAGACACAAGAAGCTCATGGAAGCATCGGCGGATTTCCACCTGCCGCCCATGCTGACATCGAAGACTGAAGTGTTGACCAAGCACCTGACCGAGGAATCGCAAAAGGACCCAGTGCTGCTCGCGCAAATTGTTCGGAGTTGGCTGAACGAAGAGCGAAAGAACTGAGGAACACATGCCAGAGACAACCCCGACGCCAGACTCCCAAGCTTCGCAACTCCCCGCGCTGCCGCCTCCAGCGCATGTGCCTTCGGCCAGAACCTCGGCACTGACCGGGACGCAGAAGTCCGCGATCTTGATGATCATTCTGGGTGACCAGGCCAGCGCCGACATTCTTCGTGAACTCGATGAGGAAGAGGTGCAGAGAATCGGCCGTGAGATAGCCGCCATCCCCACCATTACCAGCGAAATGGCGGAAGAGATTTTAACCGAATTTTATTCCATGCTCGTCGCCCAGCAGTACGTGCTCAAGGGCGGCATGGAGTACGCCCGCAAGGTACTGGTCAACGCCTTTGGACCCGACCAGGCGCGCCGGCTGTTGGACCGGGTCTTGAAGGGGTTGGGGAACAATGCCGCGAGCTTCGATGCCTTGCAAAAGGCCGACCCGCAGCAACTGGCGAACTTCATCCACAGCGAGCACCCCCAAACCATCGCGCTGATCCTTTCGCACCTTGGCCCCCAACAAGCTGCCGGCCTATTGGCGTCACTGCCCCTGGAACTGAGAGCGGATGTGGCCGTTCGGATGGCGAACCTGGACCAGATCTCGCCCGAGATCATCTCAAAGATCGCCGGAATTATTGGACAGAAGTTAAAGGCGCTGGGAGAGACGAGCCGGGAGGCCTATGGCGGCGTCCGCGCCGTGGCGGAGATGCTGAACCGGCTCGATCAGAACACCGGCAAGGAGCTTCTGGAGACCATCGAAAGCCAGGACATCGCCTTGGGCGAGACCATTCGCCATCTCATGTTTGTGTTCGAGGATCTCCTGAAAGTGGAGGTGGCGGGCGTCAGGGAACTGCTGGCTCGTGTCGACCGGAAGATCCTCACCATCGCGCTGAAGGGAACCAGCGATGCGCTTCGCGATCATTTTCTGAAGGCGATGTCGGCGCGCGGGGCGGAGATGCTTCGAGAGGATATGGATTCCATGGGTCCCATCAAGCTGAAGGAAGTGGAAGCAGCGCAGCAGCAGATTATCGGGACTGTCAGGCTGCTGGAATCGGAGGGTGTGATCAG
>CAJCIT010000058.1 GCA_903970405.1 Acidobacteriaceae bacterium
CGCCTAGGCCAGAGTTGCCTGTCCCCCTTTGTCGCTGCGCGCCGGTCGAGTGCAGCCCACCCGGAGCGGCGCGGTGCGCCGCTTGCCGGCAACCGGAAAGGTGTGGACCGGCGCCGGTGGCGGTTGCGTCGAGTGCGAGGCGCCGCGCGCAAGAATGGAACGCGGTGGTCTGGGGACAGGCTGCTCTGGCCGCACGGCGCGTCAGGAGCGGTAAACAAAACTGGACGCTGCCCGCGCCTAGGCCAGAGTAGCCTGTCCCCCTTTGTCGCTGCGCGCCGGTCGAGTGCAGCCCACCCGGAGCGGCGCGGTGCGCCGCTTGCCGGTAACCGGAAAGGTGTGGACCCGACCGACTGGGGACAGGCTGCTCTGGCCGCACGGCGCGTCAGGAGCGGTAAAGAAAACTGGACGTGGCTCGCGCCTAGGCCAAAGTAGACGAGTCCCCCTTCCGTCGATGTGCGCGAGTGGAATATAGCCCGCTCGGAGCGGCGCGGTGCGCCGCTTGCCGGAAACCGGAAAGGTGTGGATCGGCCCGAATGGTCGCGGCTCTGAAGGCGTGAGTGGTTAAGTCAGGCGCTCCAATTAACGCGTTAACGCGAAGCGGTTTAGTTCACTGGGTGGAGGCGGATCGGAGGATTCGGCGGGATGACGGCTACCATCCTCCACCGAGCGCGTTGTAAAGCTGAACCAGCGACAGCGCCTCCTGCTGATCCGCCGTTTGCAGCGTGAGCTGCGCGTTGTAAAGATTAGCGTCATTAGTAAGAACTTCCAGATAACTGGTGGTGCCGGCGTAATACAAAAGGCGTGCCAACCGCACCGCATCGGTGGCCGACGCAACTAGCTTTTCCTGCTGCTGGCGGTAATCTCGCGTCAACCGGTAAGCCACCAGCGCATTCGACACATCCCGCAACGCGCCGATTATGGTCTGCTGATAGGTGTCGGTTAGCTCCTTATGCTCAGCCTCCGCCAGTTTCAGGTTGCTGCGCAGTTTCCCGCCATCGAAGATCGGCTGGGTAAGGGTGCCGATCGCGTAGTAGTAGAGATTCTTCGACTCGACCAGTCCTTTCAGAGCGTCGCTCGAAATACCTCCAGATGCCGACAGCGAAATCGTGGGGAAAAACTGGGCCCGCGCCACTCCGATATTCGCATTCGCCTGTATTAGCAGCTCTTCAGCGCGCAGAATATCCGGACGCCGCTGCAGCAGTTCAGAGGGAAGGCCCACGGGAACCTCTACCGGATGCGGAACATCCGCAATGGACCCGCCGCGCGGTATGCTCTCCGGCGCATGTCCCAGCAAAATGCTCAGACCGTTCTCCTGCTGCTGGATCTGCCGCTGAAGGTCCGGAATTGCCGCCTGCGCCGTGAAGAACAACTCCTCTGCCTGACGCACATCCGCCAGCGTGCCGCCACCACCCTGCTCTAATGTGGTCGTCAAGGTAAGCGACTCCTTGCGGTCCTCCAGCGTCTTGTATGTAATCGCCAGTTGCGCATCCAGCGTACGCAACTGGTAGTAAGACGTTGCCACGTTTTCCACCAGAGTGCTATATGTGACCTGTTGTGCCCATTTGTAGGCCTGAAGCTGGGCTCGTGCAGATTCCGTTTGCCGGCGGTAATAGCCCCAAAAGTCCAGGTTCCAAGACGGCGAGATGCTGAAACCACCCGAGGTTATATAGGTGTGGCCGCCGCTGCCACCACCTGACGAAGTGGAACTGGAACTCCCGCCCAGCAGCCCAGCGGGCAGCCCGAGGGCATCCACACTGGCGCCCGCGCTGAGGGACGGATACTCGGCCGCCCTCGCAATCCCGACCTGCGCTTCCTGTTCCAACACTCGATCGGCCGCAATCTTCACATCGAAGTTGTTCTTCAACGCCTCCGCAATCAGCGCCTGCAGAACAGGATCGGTAAAAACCGTCTGCCACTTCCGCGCGCCCAATGGCTGGCCTTCACCAGCGCCCGCCGCCCCTCGATAACTAGTGGGCGTTGTCACCACGGGACGCCGGTAATTGGGGCCCACCTTGCATCCGCATGTCAAGGCAAGTAAGGTAACTATGGAAACAAAGCCGGCGCGCTTCATGCCTTGCCATCTTTCACCGCGGGGCTAGTGTTGGCTGCAGAACCGTTTTTCACAATCGGACCAACTTTCACTGGCAGACCGTTTTTCGCGCCCGGATCGTCTCTTCCCGCGGATCCATTGTTTGCCGTAACATCGTCTGTCTCTGAACAGTGTTGGTCCACGCTGCCACTGTGTTCCTTGCCTAAGAGGCCTGAAACGCGCTCCGCCATTGAGAACGTTACTGGGACCAGGAATAGCGCGATGCTGGTGGCCGCCAGCATTCCGCCAATCACCACGGTGCCCAGGATCTGCCGTGCCACGCCGCCCGCGCCGGTAGCAACCCAAAGGGGAGCGCACCCCAGAATGAACGCGAAGGCCGTCATGAGGATCGGGCGGAATCGCAACTTCGCCGCCGCCATCGCCGCGTCACAAATTGACTTGCCGCCTTCAAACTCATCCTTTGCGAACTCGACAATCAGGATCGCGTTCTTGGCCGAAAGCCCGATCAGCATCACCAGGCCGATCTGTGCATAGACGTCATTCTCCAGATGCCGCAGAGTCAAAGCCAGGTAGGCCCCGAAGATCGCCACCGGGGTGCTCAGAAGAACCCCGAACGGCAATGACCAGCTCTCATACTGGGCCGCCAAAATCAAGAAGCAGAGTAAAAGAGAGAGGGCGAACACCACCCACGAAGGAACTCCTTTAGCCGCCTTATTCTCCTGATAACTCATGCCCTGGTATTCGAAGGCCATGCCTTTCGGCATGGTTTGAGTGAAGGTAAGTTCCAACGCTTTCATCACCTGTCCCGAAGTAAACCCCGGCTTGGCATTGACCGTAATCTGGGCCGCTTCGTATTCATTGAAGCGAGTAGTAAACTCAGGCCCGGTGGTACGCCGCACCGTGGTCACGGCGCTCAGGGGCACCCGGCTCCCGTTCGCCGCCGTAACATAAAAGCGCCCGATGTTCTCGATATGAGTGCGCACATTGCCCTCGGCCTCCACGTAGGTCTGCCACTGCCGTCCGAAGACGTTAAAGTAATTCACCAGCGACCCACCCATGAACGCTTGCATGGTTGTATAAACGTCGCCAAGATTTACCTGCTGCTGCGAGACTTTCTCGCGATCCACATCCACATACAGTTGCGGCACAGCCGGATAGTATGTAGGAATTGCTACTGCAATCTCCGGAAGCTTCGAAGCCGCGCCCAGAAACTTAGCCAGATTCGCGGTAAGAAACGCCGGATCCTGGCCACCCGAGCGGTCTTCGAGCACGATGCTCACGCCTCCCGAACTCCCCAACCCCGGTATGGCCGGAGGAGGAAACGAAAAGGCAATTCCCTGCTTCACGCCACCCAGTGCGCGGGTGAGGTTCGCCTGCAGCCCGGTGAATCGCTGGTCGGCGCTCTTGCGCTGGTCCCAGGGTTTGAACGACACGAAAAAGAACGCGTTGTAAGTGCTCTGCGTCTGGCTCAGCAAACTAAACCCCGCCACCGAGGTCACGCTGCCTACACCGGGCACTTGATTGAGCGCCTCCTCAACCGACTTGACCGCCTCGATGGTCCGCTGCAATGAGGCGCCCTGCGGCAACTGCAGATTCACGAAGGCATAGCCCTGGTCCTCGGTGGGCAGAAAACCTCCCGGAAGCCGGGTCCCCAATAGCACGACCGCCGCGCCCACAACCAGCAGGAGCACGATGACAATTGCGAATCGCCGCACCAGCATTCCCGAAGTCTTGACATACCCCTTAGTCACCCAGGCGAACGCGCGGTTGAATTTGCCGAAGAACCAGGCCAGGGGTCCTTTGGATTCTTTCTTCGGTTGCAGCAGCAGCGCGCAAAGCGCCGGGCTCAGTGTGAGTGCGTTGAACGCGGAGATGATCACCGAGATCGCGATGGTCACCGCGAACTGTTGATAGAGCCGCCCTGTGATGCCGGGAATAAATGCCGTAGGCACAAATACCGCCGTCAGAATCAACGCGATGGCGATCACCGGGCTGGCCACCTGCTGCATGGCCTTATACGAAGCATCAAGCGGAGTCATGCCGTCTTCAATATGCTTTTCCACCGCTTCCACCACGACGATGGCGTCATCCACCACCAGGCCTATTGCCAGAACGAGGCCGAACAGGGAGAGCGTATTGATGGAGAATCCAAGCAAAGGAAAGACCATGAACGTGCCGATGAGCGCTACCGGCACGGCCAGCAACGGGATCAGCGTGGCCCGCCATCCTTGAAGAAAGATGTAGACCACCAGAATCACCAGCGCCAGCGAAATCCCCAGCGTCACTACGATCTCGTGAATGCCGGCATTCACGGCCGCCGTGGTATCGAGCGCCACGTCAGACCGCATGTCGGGGGGGAATTTCGCGCGGAGTTCCTCCATCTTCGCCTGCACATCTTTGGCGCACTGCACCGCGTTCGATCCCGGCAACTGGTAAACGGCGAGAACCGCCGACGGCTCACCTTTGAAACGGCCCGCAAGGTTGTAAGTTTGCGCACCCAGTTCGATCCGCGAAACGTCCCGCAGGTGCAAGACGGAGCCATCCGCATTGCTGCGCAGAATAATATTGCCAAACTCCTCCGCACTTACGAGGCGTCCCTGAGTTCGTACGGTGTAAGTGGACTCCTGGCCTTTCGGGACGGGCTCGCCGCCAATCTGTCCGGAGGGATTCACATTGTTTTGGGTCTGGATGGCGGCCGTAATCTGCGGCACGGTGACGCTCAATTTAGCCAACTGGTCCGGATCCACCCAGACCCGCAGCGCATACTGGCCTGCTCCAAACACCTGTACGCGAGACACGCCCGGCACGCGAGTAATCTCATCCACCAGATTGATGTATCCATAGTTGGCCAGGAACACGCCGTCGTACGTTGCATGCGGCGACGACAGCGCCAGCAACATCAGCGGCGAATACTGCGACTTTTGTACCGTCAAGCCCGCGAGAGTAACCTGCGCCGGCAACTGGCTCTGCGCCTGCGACACGCGCAGCTCCGTCAGTATCTGATCCGTGTCGGCATTGGATTTCACGTCGAAATCGACGGTGAGCTGCGTCAGGCCATTGCTGGCGTTGACCGACACCATGTAATTCATGTTGTCGACGCCGTTCATCTGCTGCTCGATGGGCGTAGCCACTGCTTGCTCGAGCGTTCGCGCATCGGCGCCCGGATAGGTGGCCTGCACCAGAATCTCCGGCGGCGCGATATTGGGAAACAGCGCGGTGGGCAGACTCAGCATCGACACCATACCCGCGATCACCATAAGGATCGCGATCACGATGGCAACGATCGGCCGTCCGATAAAGAAGCGAGACACCGCTACTTACCCTTCGATTTTCGCGCCGGTAAGTCCGCCGCGCCGGCCATTAGCTTTCCGCCGGGCTGCTGCGGACTCACCTTCATACCGTCCTTCAACTTCTCCAGCCCCTCAGTGACGACCTCGTCACCCGCTTTGAGACCGCTCGACACCACTACTTTCTGCCCCTTCTGCGGCCCCAGTTGAACCGTCTTCACATGCGCCGTGTTATCCGGCGTCACCACTACCACTTGATCGAGCCCCTGCAAGACATTCACCGCGCGCTGTGGAATAAGGACGGCGCCGCGCAGCACCTCAGTCTCGGCCGTGACCCGTGCGAATTGCCCAGGCCGCAGCAGATTCCCCGGATTGTCGAAGCGCGCCGCCAGCTTCAAACTGCCCGTCTGCGCGGTCACCGATCGGTCGACAAAAATAATGCGCCCTTTGTGCGGATACACTTTGCCGTCCGAAAGCGTCAAGGTCAGCGGAATCGCATTCCCGCTACTCACCAGGTCACCGGGACCGCTTGTCCGCACGCGCGTTGAAAGTGCCAGGTACTCCTGCTCGCTGATGAAAAAGTAGACCTTGATGGGGTCTAACTGCGATACCGAGGTCAATACTGACGTGGTTCCCACCAGGCTCCCGACCTGCAACTGCGCTAACCCCGCCACGCCGCCGATCAGCGAACGGACCTTGGTGAAGCCGACATTCAGCTCGGCCGCTTGCAGATTTGCCTGCGCCGTCGTCACGGCCGCCTTATCGGCCTCCAGCGTCTTAATGTCGGTGTCGAGCGTGCTTTGCGCAAGGGCGTGCGCGGCCGCGAGCGGGGTATCGCGCTTCACATTGATGGCCGCAAGTTCCATCTGCGCCTGCGCCTGCGCCAAACTGCCCCTGGTCTGATCGGCCACCGCTTGCAACGGTCTTGGATCGATCTCAAACAGCACCTGGTCTTTTTGGACAACGCTGCCCTCGGTGTAGTTTTGCCGGACCAGATACCCCGACGCCTGGGGCTGGATCTGCGCATTCACGTATCCGTCCGTGGTCGCCACCCACTCGCCCATCACCTGAACGTTTTCACTTGTCGCCGCGACCACCGGCACGGCGATGGGCGGCGGCGCGACGGGCGCCGGCGCGCGCGCGCATCCGGCCAGTAGCAGGAGACTGAGGGGAAGAAAATCTCTGCGTTTCTGAAAGTGCATTATGACCTCTCAATCCTCTTTCGCTTAGCCGGTGGTTTCAGAAGTTCGCTGACGCATTCGGCGCCCCGGGGCCAAACGCCGATACGATTGCCGGCGCTGCAGGCAGGAATGCGCGCGCCACGACTCGATAGGAGGGGGTGATTGTATAGTTCGACGGCTCTGGCGTCGTGGGGATGCGCGTCGCGAGGGCCGATTTCCAATCGGCAGCAGGCTTCCACCCCGCCCCATAGCGCAAATGATTGAAACTCCGAAATGTTCTTTATACGGGGCACGCTCGGGGCCGTTGTGAGTTTTGAAGAGGACAAAGGCCCGTGGGACTTTATTCAATGTGAGGCTCCGCTGATCTTGGAGGAACAGTGACCATATATGGCCACTTGGCCTAGTGAAGTAGATGCGCAGAGTCTAGCGGGACCGAAGCCAGTGCGGGCGACACGGCAACTTAGTTAGCAGGGTCGCTGGCGCTGCATATACTCGACGAGCTAAGTCTGCTTCTTGATTGCGTTTGAGAGAGACCGTTGCTGTACAAGGTAGAATCAAGACACTTGCATGCCCCTGGTTCCTTTTTGGCCCGCGCTCGCGTTGATGGATCTTTACTCTATTTCGCGAAGGTTGAGGGTAAGTGGGTGCGCGAGGACCCCCCACCTCATCTAAATGTGCGTATTGTAAGCTAACCGGTTGAACCTTCTGCTAACAACCTCGAAATCCGTTCTCCGGGTCAGATGTCCGGCCATTGAAGACCTTCATGAGACCCGCCGGTCCGAGCACGAACATGTTCAACTCAACTCCCGCGACATCAGTCTGCAGGGGCGTCAGCTCGAATCCTCATTTGGCGATTGCGCACGTCAATCCGGGAAATCACCGCTCGCCTGTCTCGCTCGATTTCTTCACGGCATCTGCGCCGACACGGCAATCGACAGATTCGCGCCCTACTGTTTCGGGACGCCCACGGTGACGGTGGATTCCACATTGAATAACCGGCAACGGCTTGTCTTTTCAAGGAAGCGGAACTGGCGGTTCATGAATAAGGCCCGCGCTCCCCCGTTCCCGGCAACGAATGTTGGAATCCAAACTCCATCCGGTTGGCGCTCCTGGTTCATGTGAAACTGAAAGCCCTTCTTGAGATTGCCCAGGAAGCCAAAGACCTTAATGTCGTGGTCTGTGGTCACGTGCAGGTCAGTCAGTTCGCCGGTCTCCTCGTCCACTTTGATCTTGCCCATCAGCGACTGGGCCAGCTTCTCCTCCAGACTCTTCGGCTTGAAGTTGGGGTCGCCGCTCAAATCGAATGACACGATGCTGCGGCCGTTCACAAAATCGCGATGGCCGTTGGTGAAGCGCAGGGCCCGTAAGAGCATGTCGGCCTGCTTCTCATCCTCCTGCTCGGCTTTGTTCACTTGCTTCGGGTCGCTGAACTTCTTGACCTCCTTATCGACCTTCTCCTGCTCTTTCTTGGCGGCGTCGCCGGTCAACGTTTTCCCATCCTTTGAAAGCGTATGCTCAATCTGCTGACCGTTGACGAAAAACTGTTCAATCTCTCGCGTTTCGCTCTTCTTTAGCTTGCCGTTGGCATCCAACTCTTCGCTTTCCTCGTGGACCGCGCAAAGATAATTCTCTTTGTCTTTCCGGGCCTTTCGCTCCGTTTCGAGAACGCGTTGCTTGATCTGTTGGGCGTCAGGCAGAGGAGCATCGCGGGGAATAGTGTCCGACGCATGTACAACGACAGCCGCCAGAATACATAAGGTGGCCGATAAGGCGTGGACATTCATACAACGACGCACTTGTTTCGATAGTACGCGTTGGCGGAGCGATGAGTTCCCGGCATTCATCCCGACATCGGGCGCGTGCGCCTCCGCGCATGGACGCAACGACTATCTGCCGCCGTTCCCTGCCCCAGTCAACTCGCGAATCAGCTTCACCTCGTCCTCTTTATAGGGCGTCCCATCCGTCCGGAAGACCTCATGGAACCAGATCGCCGGCTCGCGGTCGGTGTACGGATGCCGCCACGAATCCCAGGGAAGGTAGGTTTGCGTCTTCCCGGCCACCAGTCCCCAATTAATGGCCCCGACCCGATACTTCTTGGCTATCGGAAGGCTGCCTTGGAAGGTGCTGCCGTTGCCGCGCGCCATGTATTCGGTGCATAGGATCGGACGATGGAATCTCTCCAACCATTGAATGCGCTTTTCAAACTCAGCCGGTCCATCGTAGCTGTGGAACGAAACGATATCGGAATCGTGGAGCTGCACCTTGGCCATCGGCGACAGCTTGTCGTCGGATGACCAATTGCCTTCCCATACGCCGCTGGTCAGCGGCTGCGAAGCACCGGCCTCACGCGCCCAGCGGAAGACATCGGGCAGCAGCGCCAGCACCAGCTCCTTCTTATCGCGCGGCTCGCCTTTGCCGTAGCTGGAGGTGTTCACGTTGTCAGGCTCATTCCAAACATCCCAACCCAGAATCCGCTGGTCGTCCTTGAACCTGCCCACCACGCCCTTCACGTAGGCTTCGAGCCGCGGCCTTTGCGATGGATCTGACAGCGCCGGGCCTCCGGGAGCTTGCACCCAACCGGAGTTATGCACGCCGGGCGTGGGCGCCGGCTGCTTGCCCAGCTTCGGCGTCGGATTCCAACAGGAATCGAAGAGCACAAACAGCGGCTTGATGCGATGCTTGCTCGAAATCGTGAGGAACGTATCGATCCGCCCGGCAAATCCCGCGGCATCCTGCTGCCACGGCAGATCGTGGAGGAACACGCGCATGGTATTCATCCCCAGCCCCTGGGCCCAGCCGAGTTCCAGGTCAATGCGCTTTGGGTCGAATGTATCGGCCTGCCACATCTCCAGCTCATTAATGGCGGTGGCCGGAATGTAATTGCTGCCCACCAGCCAGGGCTGGTGCCGGTACCAGGCTTGTGCTTTTTCCTCATCCCAGCGGGCCGTGGTCACCGCCGGGCCTGGAATGAGAACAGCCTGGGTCAAGGCGGCAAGCAGAAGTGCCGGTAGAAATCGTCGTTTCAGCATGGCGATCCCGATTCTATAACGTGCTCAACTGGCGCGCCCATTGGTATATTAGAGGAGTCCCATCCCCTGGTGCGGCGCTATCGTCTAACGGTTAGGACAGAGCCCTCTCAAGGCTTAAATAGGGGTTCGATTCCCCTTAGCGCTACCAATACCCCATACGCGTAGAGTCGCCAGAGCAGGGAAACCCTGTGCGTTCTGGTTCTTGGTAGGCGGAGGTGGTGGTCGAGGCGGAGGTGGTGGAGGCGGAGGATCCTACTTGATCGGAGGCCAGTCGCCCTTTCGGATGATCTTTTCAGGGCGTTGCATTTGTTGTGTACTGTTCGTATACGCGATCCCGCCATGTGTCCAAGACTTGCTCATTGTAGGGAACTTCGGTTCCCAACTCTGAGGCCTCCCGACCCAATTTAGCGAGGGTCTCCAGTGTTGCCTCGGCTTCCGGATCGTACCAGTGATTCCACAAGCGCTCATAGCCTGCATACAATTGATTCCAGAGAGAGTGGAGTTTCACCATCTTTTCCGCCGACTTAGCCGGGTCGAAAGAGATGTTGTAAGCAGCGATGGCAGCCGAGAGGATCGACATCGCAAGGGGAATCCAGTCCGGGGCCTTCGTTCCCAGTGAAACCGCCGCGCCAGACGAAAAGAAGAGTAAACAGGCCGACAGTATCTTTCTCGTCAAAGTGTAGCGGGTAGCCATGTGCGCATAGTAGTTGGATCTGACCTCGGCCCTGATCATGCTGTCCCAAACGCGTTTTGTCTCAGTCTCGGTTAGCATCAAACACTTCCTGTCTTCATCTTGACACCAAACGTGGCGAGAAACCAAAAGGTCGGATTGTTGAACTTGACCTTTCACTTTGCCGAGCCTGTCGTGCGATTTACAACATCCTGCCCGGCCTGCCATGCGCCAATTGGATGATCGCCCGTCGGCTAGCATAGCCGGCGCCGCGCCCTCCTGCCCGCCGCCGTCGTATGCTAAACGATACCCGCCCATGATCACCCAAGTGCAGACCCGACAAATCGAACCTGACATTACCGTCATTGAGTTGCACGGCCAGTTGCACGCCGGGAACACGCTGCTTTCCGTCGAGAGCACCATCAAGAAGACCATCACGGCCGGGGCCAGGAAGATTGTCCTGGATCTTTCGGGACTGCGCACGATCGATAGTTCCGGGATCGGCGTCCTGGTGGTGGCCAGTGCCTTGGCCAAACAGAATCAGGGCCAGTTGCGCGCCGCAGCCGCCAGCGGGAGCGTTTCCAACACGCTCAACCTGGTGCAAATCGGGCAGGTTTTGCCCAGTGACCCCGACGTGGAGACGGCTTGCAGGAATTTCGCCTGAGGAGCAAAGCGCGCCCGGCCTCAAACCCGGCAATCAGGACTTTGGCGCGCAGGCGCTTCGCCGCTACTCGAACATTCCATCGAACAGTACTGAGCTCAAGTAACGCTCACCGGAATCGGGCAGAATCACGACAATCGTTTTGCCTTTCATCTCCGGCTCTTTCGCCACGCGAACGGCCGCGACGACGGCGGCGCCGCAGGAGATGCCACTCAGAATGCCCTCCTCCTTCGCCAGCCGGCGGGCCATCTCAATGGATTCTTCGTTAGTCACCAGTTCCACGCGGTCCACAATCGAAAGGTCCAGCGTATCCGGCACAAAGCCGGCGCCAATGCCCTGTATCTTATGAGGCCCGGGTTTCACCTCTTCGTGGTTCCGTGTCTGCGTGATCACCGGACTGTGGGCAGGCTCAACGGCGACCGAAAGCAAATGCTGTTTTTTCTCGTGCTTGATGAAGCGGGAAATGCCGGTGATGGTGCCGCCGGTACCGACGCCTGAAACCAGAACGTCCACCTGCCCGTCCGTGTCCTCAAAGATCTCCGGTCCCGTGGTGCGGAAGTGGATCAGCGGGTTGGCGGGATTCTTGAACTGCTGAGGCATCACATAGTGATCTGGCGCCGAAGCGGCAATCTCCTCGGCTTTCGCGATGGCGCCTTTCATACCCTTCGGCCCTTCCGTCAGCACCAGGTTGGCGCCGAGCACTTTCAGCACCTTCCGCCGCTCAATCGACATCGTTTCGGGCATGGTCAGGGTGATGGGATATCCGCGCGCCGCCGCCACAAAAGCGAGGGCAATGCCCGTGTTTCCGCTGGTTGGCTCAACAATCTCCTTGTCTCCGTCCAGAAGACCGCGCTCTTCGGCGTCCCAGATCATCGCGGCGCCGATGCGGCATTTCACCGAATAGGCCGGGTTACGGCCCTCAATCTTGGCCAGCACCGTGGCCCCGGCGCCATCCACCACCCGGTTCAGTTTCACCAGCGGTGTCCGCCCGATGCTCAGCGAATTATCTCGATAAACCATTTCCCCTCCGTTTGTTCATAAACTGCCAGAAGCCGACCCCTCAAATATCCCAGTTAGGCACATACTGCAACTGGCGTTCATGGTACTTGCGCGCCAGGTCGCCGAATGTCGTTCGATCTAAAACGCCGGACACGGCGTGATCCACCTGCTGCCAAACCGCGCCGAACGGATCGTTCCCCTGCGGCCGCAGTCCGCCCTTTACGTTCTCAACGGCACGCAGCACATCGCCTACGCTGATGTCGTCGGCGCTCCTCGCCAGCAGGTAGCCGCCTTCGGCCCCGCGCCGCGAATCGACAAAGCCATTCTGTTTTAAGCCAGCCAGGATCAATTCCAGGAACTTCTGGGGAATCTTCTGACGCTTCGCAATGTCTGCTATCTTAATCGGACTCATCGCCGTGGTTCCGGGTGGGGCGCTCAGGTATTGCAAAGCAAGGTCGAAGATCGCCTTAAGGGCGTACTCGCTCTTCACGGATATATTCATCTGCTTTAGCGCTTTAATTTTATCCCCCTTGTCATTGAGAATGCGAGGAAAGCAGGAAAATGGCGCGGGCCGGTGTCTGCCTGACGCGCAGATTTTTTCACACCTTCACCGCCGTCGATCCAGATTTGACATATTATCTGTGTCAGGCGCCCAGACCCGGGCGAGTTCGCTTTTCGGCGTACGCCCGCGCCGCGCCTGTCAAGGAGCACCATGGCTACTGTTCTTTCCCAACCCGAATCCCAAGTCGCGATCCGTCAGACCCGCCTGTTGATTAACAACCAATGGGTCTCAAGCGTATCGGGCAGAACTTTTCCCACCATCAATCCGGCTACCGGCGACGTGATCGCAAACGTTGCGGAGGCCGACGCCGCCGACGTCGATCTGGCGGTGAAGGCTGCCCGTCGCGCCTTTCATGCGAAGGGCCAATGGCGCCGCATGTCCGCGGCGGAGCGAGGCAAACGCATCAACCGGCTGGCTGACCTCATTGAAGAGCACCAGGAGGAGCTCGCCACTCTCGAATCGCTGGATAACGGCAAGCCCCGGCACGTAGCATTGGCGGCGGACCTGCCTCTGGTCATTGCCTGTTACCGCTATTACGCCGGCTGGGCAGACAAAATTCAAGGCAAGACCATCCCCATCGGCGGCGACTACTTCTGCTATACGCGCCATGAGCCCGTGGGCGTGGTGGGCCAGATCATCCCGTGGAACTTCCCGCTGTTAATGCAGGCTTGGAAGCTGGGACCGGCGCTGGCCGCGGGCAATACGGTGGTGATGAAAGTGGCTGAACAGACGCCGCTCTCAGCCTTGCGAGTAGGCGAACTGATTCTGGAAGCGGGCTTCCCGGACGGCGTGGTCAATATTCTGGCTGGCTATGGGCCTACCGCCGGCGCCGCTATCTCACACCACATGGATGTCGACAAAGTGGCGTTCACCGGATCAACCGAAGTGGGCCACCTGGTGATGAAGGCCGCCGCTGAGACAAATCTGAAACGCGTCACGCTGGAGCTGGGCGGCAAGAGTCCCAACGTGGTCTTTGCCGATGCCGACCTCAATCAGGCCGTCGAAGGCTCACACTTCGCGCTCTTCTTCAATCAGGGCCAATGCTGCTGCGCCGGTTCACGAACCTTCGTCGAGGAGAAGGTTTACGACGAGTTCGTGGAGCGGAGCGTAGCGCGCGCCAGGAGACGCACGGTCGGCAATCCGCTCGATCCCAAGACCGAGCAGGGACCCCAGGTGGATAACGATCAGTTCCACAAGGTGATGAGTTACATTGAGGCGGGCAAGAACGACGGCGCTAACCTTCGCTGCGGCGGCGAGCGCGTGGGCGACCGCGGCTACTTCGTTGCGCCCACCGTCTTCACCGAGGTTCGCGACGATATGAAGATCGCCCAGGAGGAGATTTTCGGCCCGGTG
>CAJCIT010000059.1 GCA_903970405.1 Acidobacteriaceae bacterium
CAAAACTCTTCTCTTCGTCCTGTAAGCGGCTGCGCCCGGCGGGGGTTAGCTTGTAGTACTTGGCTTTGCGGTTTGTCTCAGTCAAGCCCCACTCTGAGCCGATCCAGCCGTTCTGTTCCATGCGATGCAGCGCCGGATACAACGAACCTTCCTCCACCCGCAGCAACTCTTCCGATGCCCTTTGAATATGTAGCACGATGCCGTGGAATCGTGCCCAACTCTTCCTCCTCGTTTCTGATAACCTTCAAATCCTAGCCTCAGGCCCTATGGAAACGCTTGGACTCTCCTCTTCTACCCCAAAATCACGCTCGTGGATCTTGGAACTGCTCTGGCCCACTGTGAACTCAGAGGTTGCCGCTGAGACCGCCTCACGCAATGGGTTATGGGTTTGTTTTCTCATAGGCGCCTTCTCGGCATTGGTCACGGCGGGGAGCTTACGATTTAGCCTTCCTGGCCTGCTCGGCGGGCTCATCGTGATGTTTTACTTTCTGGTCTTGGGCGCCGGTGTCGGCGCCGGCTCGCGCGTTGCCTCGCTGGTGGCAATCCTTTATCTGCTGTTCTCACTGGGGATTGCCGCCGTGCAACATCAGTTGGGGATACCGGTTGTGCCGGTCATTGCCATGGGTCTTCTATTCGGCAGTTTGCGCGCCGCAGTGGCGCTTCGGAAGTTCCGCCGCCAGCAGGCGACGTCCAGTGTGCCGCCGGATCTGCCGGAGAGTGTCTACCGCGAATCGGCGCCCGAGCATTTGCGCCGGCTCGCCGAAGCCGACAATCGCGGCTTCATTAACGGCGCGATGCGTTTATGGCGGCGCATCAGCCCGGCCGGCGAATTGGTGCTCGGCAGCCTGACGGTCCTCTATTTCGGTTTGATGCTGGTTGGCCTCATGTCGAAAATACCGTAGCCTTTGGAGTCTTTTGTATAGCGCCTACTGCCTCCCCCGCACGGGGCAAAACTGCTGCGACTTCAGCGGCCAAATCGAGGGAGCTTCAACGCGGCAGTAGCCGCATTCCTCCAGACAGTGCGATGTTTCAGCTGTCTGCGACGTTCGGTGGTCAGCCGACCGCCGCTGGTCGATTGTCCGCAAGCGCGAGTGTGTCAATGGCTTATGGTCGAACGCCTTGAGCCCTCCCGGCTTTCTTGAAGAGCGTCAATCGGGCTGACGAACGCCGCGGATTCCGCGGGGTAGGCAGAAAGGCCCCTGGCGTGCCGAGTCACGAAAGGACCGAAAACGGAGGATGGGAACAGAGAAATGATAAATCCAGACGCGCTGATTACGCCATCGCCGGGCGACCGCGTGACGGGGTTGCGGTTGTTGGCGGGCGCCGGCGATACGTCACTAAGGCCACTTCCCGCCAGGCTCACTTGCGATCATGAGGCGGCGCTCATCGAACGCTTGCAGTATCGTGATTCGTCGGCGCTCGGGGAAATCTACGATCTGTGCGGTCGCCTCACCTACTCGTTGATCGTACGCATTGTCCGCGATGGGGGCATCGCCGAGGATCTCGTCCAGGAGACTTTCCTGTGTCTGTGGAGACGCGTCAGTCTTTTCGATTCCCAAAAGGGAGCACTGGTAGCCTGGCTGCTGACAATTGCGCGAAATCGCGCTCTGGATCACCTGCGTTCATCCGATCGATAGCATTACCGGACTTTGAGCCTGGATGAAACCAAGGATCCGGAGTTCTCTTTTGATATCGAGCGGAATGTCCCGATCCCGCATAAGATCACTCTGCAAAGGGCGCTGTTGAAATTGAGCGAAAACCAGCGCACGATCATCAATCTTGCCTATTTCGAAGGCTATTCACAAACCGAGATCGCCGCCAAACTGGGGTATCCGCTCGGCACGGTAAAGACCTGGGTTCGGAGTGCCTTGCAAGTTTTGCGCGACGACCTTCAGGTGTAGTTCGCCGCGAACCCAAGTCTTGCCGGCCAACTGGCGGCGGCAATGAACTTGCCGGCTGTAGACCCCCTTGTTCAGAACGCGAAGCGCAATTGTATGTCGATGCGCCGGTTCTCCGATGACGTGCTTTCGGCGCCGAAGCCGCCGGAGATACCTGTCGATTCCAGGAAGCGCGAGGAAATGACGTCAGGGATCGGATTGTTCAAGTTGGTATGGTTCAGGGCATTGCGCGCATTCACGGATAGCGTCAGGTTGTAGCGATGTTCCGTCGTGAGATCGCCAAACCCGCCGCGTCCCGGGCCACCGCCCATCGGACCTCCGCGTCCGCCACCTCCACCCGGAGGGCCCCCTTGACCCGCGCGGCTACCGCCCACGGCTCCCGCGAACTTCGTGGTGCCGAAGCCCCAAGTCTTACTCAGGCGAAGGTTCACGCTGAACTGGTCCGGACCGTTGCCGGCGTTTCGCTCAAGGATGGTTTCTCCGTCGGCCGGCGTGGGATTCAGATATCCATAACCCGGTGCATAAACGATTCCCGCTCCTGGTCCACTGACCACGGCAGGGCGCGCCACCACCAGGCCCGTCGCCGGATCCACGGTGCCGCTGAGGATATTGAACGGCACACCGGAGCGGGCCGTGATAAAGGGCGAGAGTCGAATATTCCACTTTGTATACGAGACTGAGCCGCCAAGAAACAGCCGGTGATGAATATCGGTGGAGGCGCGGCCGTATTCACCGTTAAAGTCCCATTGGTTCACCGGAAACGTCCCGAGTCCGTCCGTGTCGCTATGAGCGTGGGCAAAAACGTAGCCGCCGAAGAGAGTGAACCAACTGCCAATCCGGCTATTGATATTCGTGAACAACTGGTTCTGCCGGAAGAAGCCGGTGGATTCGTAATTATCGAGTTGTAACCCGGCCGGACCGTACAGATTTTCGTTGTTGTCGTAGGGGTTCGGCGCGTTGATATCCACGGTGCGCAACTGATGAACGCCGCGTGAGTTGGTGTAGTTCGCGGAGAAGGTAGTGGTCCTGGTTATCTGGCGCTCAACGGTGGCCGCGCTTTGTATCAGGTAAGGCGCGCGCAGGCTGTTGTCGATCTGATACTTGACGGACGAGTTGGTGGCTGTTAACTGATCGACGCTCGGGATGTCCGGGTAGAGGAACGCCGGATTAGTCACTAAGTAGGAAACCTGGTTCACCCCGTTGAAGCGCAGCGTGTTCAAAACGCTGGTGTTGTTAAAGCGGCTGTAGAACATGCCGGAGCCGCCGCGGAAAACCCATTTCGAACGCCCGTTTGCACCGGGTTTGGGAGACCAGGCGATGGCGACGCGCGGCGCCCAATCGTTCTTATCGTTAATGTTCGTTTGTCCTTCATAACGAAGTCCAAGGCTGATGGTGAGGTTCTGCTTGACGCGCCAATCATCCTGCCAATAGAGACCCCAATCCCACTGGTTCACGTTCAGGTATGGCTGCCCGGAATTCAGCGTTAAGGTGGAAGCGCCCGCCCCGTCAGCAAGAATCGTCGCCGCGGATGCGCCCGCATTCTGAAGAAGAAGGAACCGTTGATACTGCTGGGAGGGCGACAGGGCCGCGAAGGCGCCGGTGGGATTCAGATTGGCGTCAAGAACGGGAGCGTTTTCATCGCCCGAGTAACTGTAAGTGGGCAAGAATCCATTCTGCGAGAAGTTATAGAGATTGGAGCCACGCAGGCGAATGCCGAACTTCGCCGCGTGTTTTCCCAGCGCCAAAGAAGTGTAGTTCTGAATTTCGTAGCTATTTTGCAGGTTATAGGAATTGCCGACGTTGGAACTGCCGGTGGTAAACGCCGTCAACACGTTCAGCGTAGGGTCATTGGAACGGGTATTCTGATTGACCCGGTCACTGATGAACTGGAAGCTGGTTTCGTTCACCACCTTCGGACCCAGCACCGCTGTCTCTTTCACAATCCCGCTCTGCTGCTGCTCCACGCTTCGATAACCGGCCTCAGGCAAAGTGTATGTACCGATGCCCGCCAGCGTTGACAGATTGTCCAGGTACCCATAGCGGACACTGAGCGTATTGTTGGCATTCAACTGATAGTCGATGCGGGGGCTAAAGGTGGTGCGCCGCTGCGGAGTGGGGTAAAACTCCTGCAGCGGACTGAGTATGAATGGATAAGACGTAGCCGGAACCAGCGCGTTGATGATGCCGTTATCGTCAATCCACCGGCGCTCAAAATCGATGAAGAAGCTGGCTTTCTTGCTGATCGGGCCGCTCACGTTCATGCTTAGTAACTGGGTCCGGAAAGGGGGGCTGGTCAGCAGAAAGGGATTGCGGGCATTCCAAATGTCATCGCTGATGCTGTAGAGAGCCTGCCCGTGGAACTTGTCCGATCCGGGCTTGGTGAAGATCTCAATACGGCCGAAGCCGATCTGATCGTACTCGGCGGAAAACGGGTTCGAGTTGATGCGAATTTCGCGAATCGATTCCTTCGGAGGCAAACGGCCGCCCGTGAATCCATCGATGTAGATCTGCCCCCCGCCAGGGCCCGCGGAGGGTCCAGCCAGCGCCTGCAGGTCTTGCTGGAGATCGTCCGGGTCGTCAGGCAGAGCGTCGAGATCCTCCTTCTTGAGAACGATGGCGCCGACATTCTGCGAAGGATCGACGCTGACTTGCGTATTCGATTCGGCGGCCACCGTCACTTCCTGCTTCTGGGCCTGCACCTTCATGGTGATGTTGCCTTGAGCAGGCTTAGCGCCGGCCACTTGAACGGCCACCACCCCGCTTTGGACGAGGCCGGGAAAATCGGCCGAGACGGTGTAAACGCCGTCGGCTATGCCGGTGAACTTGTAAGTGCCATCGCCCTGCGTCTGCGCGGTTTGCGTCTTGCCATCGGCGTCAGTCAATGTGACTGTGGCCTTTGGAATCACGCCTCCCGTATCGTCAGTGACGGCGCCTTGAACTACGCCTTTCAGCGCGGCGGCCTTCGCCGCTCCCGCGGGAGCCGTCTGGGCGTACGCGGCCAGCACGAGAATCGCGCAGCCGACAGAAACACGTATCGCTCGAAGAATCATGAGACCTCGGAAGTGAATGTCAAAAGCAAACTGGTTACCGGTTTACTGGAGCCCGCCGGGGCCGCCAATGTTAGAAATGTCGAGATTCCAGGAGCCACCACCGCCACTCTGGCTTGACTGCGGCGGGGCGGAGACAAACAGCGCCTCCACACCGGCGATGATGTTGATGGCAGTCAGCGTTCCGTCGTTCTGGCTCCCGCCTGACACGACCACGGCATCGCCGACCTTGAGCTCGGAAACCGGAATCTTCGGGAGCCGCTCCACCATCTGCGTCAGATCGGAGTTCCCACGTCCACCCCCCGCGCCGCCGGGTGCCGCTTGCCCGCCGCCTTGAGCTCCAGCGGGAGGCCCGGATCGGTTCCCCGCCGGGTTTGTGCCGCCTGCTTGGTTGGCGTTTGCCGACACGGGCATGGCTGCGCCGCCCGCCGCTCCGGCCGCCCTAGGGTTCACGCGTAGGGCGAGCATCTGGGCCATCATCGCGGGAAGACGCCTCACCGCCGACTCATCGGTCAGCGTCACCACCACCGGCTGCTTATTGCGCAAATCGGTGATCTTGATTTCTTTGCCGTCGGGTGAAATGGACGCGATCGTGGCCGGCACGGTTCGGAACGCTCCGGAAATCATCCGCTCCACGACAATCGATTGACCGTCGTCCGATTTCGTTCCGAGGACGCGCACCTGATCGCCTGGACGCAATTCCGAGATCGAACTCGCCTGGTTGGCGTCGGCGTACCGCACAGACGCCGGCGAGTACCGGATGAACTGCACGCCGGCGGGGAGGCTCAACGCGATCTCTTTCGGTCCCTCCGCCGTCCTGGCAGACATTACGGCGGTTTTAGCGGCGATGTCCACAGTCACCAACGTTCCCGTGCTCCCCCGCTTCTGCCAATCGGCGATTTCGGCGAGCCGCTTTTTTTCCAAGTCGCCGGCCGTCATCAGCAGGACGCTGACGGCTTCAAATGGCTTTGCGTCCGCTTCGCCCTTCCGGCCGCGCAACGCGACACGGTCGCCTGTGTCCAGATCCGAAATCCTGATGGGAATGAATTTCTTGGGGTCTTTTTCGCCGGGCGGCACGCGCAAAATGGTCCGCACCACGGCGAGGTCGACTATCACTGACGCCTTTGTGGCGTCGTCCTTCACTGTAATTGTCTTGGCGCCTACGTCAATCGCCGTGATCTCGCCCCTCAGGGTATCAGCAGGCTTGGCGGCAGGCTTGGCGGCGGCTGCGTCCTGCGCTTCGAGGAGCGCGAATGGGCTGCTCAGACAAGCGGCCAACGAGGCGGATGTGAGAATACGAGAAAAAAATGACATGCAAAGGGCTCCGACTACTGCTGGAAAAACCAAACCACGAGACTCGGATTACCGAATAGGGCGAACGCCCACGAAGGATAGTTACGCTTTACGAATCAATCCGATACCTCATCAGTGTGTAATGTTTTGCAAACCCCATTTCAAGGGCCTTGGGTACCCAGGAAAAGGATAGGACTACGGCCCGGCGATAGCGGAATCCTTAGTGCTAGAACTTAGACCCGACAGTCAGTTCGTTGTCGACTGACTTGACGCCTTTGACCTTCTTAGCCAAGGTCTCGGCCTTTCGCTTAGCCCGATCGGTATCCACCTTGCCCTTCAGCACCACCGCCCCGTCCTTGACCTGTACGTCAAGGTCGCCGCCCTTCACGTCGGCGTCCGTGGCCAGCTTCATTCGAACCTGATCGATGATTCGGTCGTCGTTGGTGGAAGGCTTATCTTGCGGGGCCGCGACGGAACTGAAGCAGGCCGCTGCCAATACCAAAATCTGCAAAGTACGTTTCATCGCGATTACTTTGAGCCTACCATTGCGCGCCAGTCAATCAGTTGGAGGAATTGCGGGTCGTCACGCCACTTCGGCTGCACGCGGACGAAGAGCGAAAGGAAGACCTGGCCGTCCAGCAGGCGCTCAATCTCCTGGCGCGCCTCGGCGCCGATTTTCTTGAGCATCGTTCCACCGGCGCCGATGAGGATAGCCTTCTGGCCTGGCCGTTCCACCAGGATAGTTGCCGCGACGCGCGTCAACTGTGGGCGCTCATCCCATTCGTCAACCAAAACCGCGACGGCATGCGGCACTTCTTTGGACGCGGCGCGCAGCACCCGCTCACGAATGAGTTCGGCGGCCAAAAAACGCAGCGGCTGATCGGTGAACTGGTCATCGGGAAAGACCGGCGGACCTTCGGGAAGCAGCCGCAGGGCCGCAGTCATCGCCTCCGCTACGCCCCGTCCTGTGCGGGCGGAAATGGGAAAGACCTCTTCGAATGGATGCAACTTCGCGTAAGACTCGATCAGCGGCAGCAAGTCGCGCTTATCCTCCACCCGATCAACCTTGTTCAGCAGCAGATAAGCGTGCGCCGGCTGCTTCAGAGCGCTAACAGCGTGTTCATCGGCGGGCGAAATGGGCTTGGTGGCATCGGCCACGAAGAAGACCAGGTCTCGACCCTCCACCGCGCCGCGCACGGCGTCCATCATCCGGCGGTTGAAGAGCGAATCCGATTTGTGAATCCCAGGCGTGTCGGTGAAGATGACTTGAGCATTCGGTAAATTCAGAATGCCTTGGATGGATGTGCGGGTGGTTTGGGCCTGCGGCGCCACAATCGCCACCTTCTCGCCCACCAGCAAGTTGAGCAAAGTTGACTTACCCGCATTGGGCCGGCCCGCGATGGAGATGAAACCGGTGCGGTGCGGGCCTTCGATGTGGGGAATCCGCAATGTCCCGGATGGCCGGTCTTCCTCATGCCGGCGGGGAATCGGCGCCGCCTTCGGCGCTGATTCGACGGCCACCAGCTGGGCTGCGGGTTGAACTGGCGCCTTGCGCGCGGCTCTTGTCCGGTCACTCTCGGCGGCCGTTGCGAACGGCATGTTGCCAATCAGCGGCTTCGGCGAAGCACGCTGTGGGGATCGCTTGTTTTTCGAAATCTTTCTTGCCATAAGAACGCTCTCACTACCCTACTGAGCCGCGACCGTGAGGGAGCGACCGGTTGCCCCGTCAAGAGTTGCTTCCGCGGTCGCTCCGGGAGGCTGCGGGTTTATCCGCTTGCTGATGCGCGCGGTTCAGAAGGGGTGAGTCGAAGCGCCACTTAAATCCGCGAGCAAAGCAACCGGTCGCTCCCTCACGATCGCGGCTCTGAAGCGTCCGAGGCTCAGTCGAGCCCATCGGCCGACTCAGACGCGAGCGCCTCACAGCGACGCCGGCTCTTCCACGCGCGATACCCGCACCTGCTCCACGCGCAACTCGTTTCCGGCCAGGACTTCAATCCGAATGCCGCCATGCTCTACCACCTCACCCACCTTCGGTACGTGCCCCAGCCATTCGGCCACCAGTCCGCCGATGGTGGTCGATTCCGTGTCTCCTTCCGGGCGGAAATCCAGCAGTTCATGCAAACGGTCCAGATCCAGACTTCCCGGCGCGATGAAAGAGTGCTCCGATTCCTGGCGCACATCGCGATCCGGTTCGTGTTCATCGCGAATCTCGCCGAGGATCTCTTCGACGAGGTCTTCCATCGTGGCCAGGCCGGCAGTTGCGCCGTACTCGTCCACCACAATCACCATGTGCGTGCTGTCCCGTTGCATCTCACGCAACAGGTCATTGCCGGGTTTTGTTTCTGGCACCAACCGGATGGGCCGCACCAGCTCCATCAGCTTCTTCCGCTGGCGGTCTTCTTCATCCAGCTCGAACATATCGCGAACATGGATGAAGCCGATGATGGAGTCGATGTTCTCCTCATAAACCGGGATGCGTGAGAACTGCTCGTGAATTACCAACTGGCGCAAGTCTTCGAGCGAACGCTCGGCCGAGATGGCCACAATATTCGGACGCGGCGTCATCACATCCCGCACCGTCTTGTCGCCGAAAGCGACCACCGAGTGAATCAGTTCGCGATCCTCTTCTTCGAGGATGCCCTCTTCGGCGCCGGCTGTAATGAGGGCTTCAATGTGCTCGGAAGGATGCGGCCCTTTATCCGCTTCCCCATTTGCCGGTTCGCCGAAAGCGAGCAGGGAATGGAACACGTTCAGCAACGCCGTGACGGGTGAGATAGCCGCGGCCAGCAGCCGAATCAGCGGAATGTAGCGGACCATCCACATTCCGCTCGACTTTCGGTACAGCCCTTGCGGGATGAGGTAAGTCATCACGATCATAGCCGCCACAGCCAGGACGCCGGCTTCGATTAATGACTGCCAGACCGGCGTATCCGCGCGCATCACGCCGCAAAGGAAGAACACGCCGGTAAGCGGCATGGCGATGTGCTTGATGAGCGAGAAGGCGAGCGAACCCTTCTCATTCTCAATGCCGATTTCCGCGGAGAGGTGATCCCGGAAACTGGTCAGCGCTTTGGTTTCCCGCTTCAGCAGGCGCAGCGATTCCAGATACAGTAACTGAACGAATGAGACGAAGCCCATCAACATGGAGAGCCCGATCGCCAACACGAAACAGATGAGGTTCATCGGGCGCGCCTCCGCGATTTCACCGCCGGCCGAACGGTGCGCGAGGCTCGCGAACGCTCTCCGGCCCGGCCGATCAGCGTGTTCGGCAAACCATACCGTAGGCGAAGCGTTTCCTCCTCGCGGGCCATCTGGCCGCGGTCGCGCTCATGGTCATACCCCAACAGGTGCAGAACCCCATGCAGCATCAGAATCTGCAACTCTTCCACCAGTGAATGGCCGAACTCCGCGGCCTGCTCGGCGGCGCGGTCCACGGAAACGGCAAGCTCACCCAGGATGCCGTGTTTCGAGTCCGAAGGAAAGGAAAGCACATCTGTGGGTTCGTCGTGGTCCAGGAACGTGCGGTTCAGCGCCTGCACGTGCGGGTCGTTGGTGAAAAGGCAAGTGAAGCCCTGGCCCGCGCCGGCATCCAGGTTAATCGCGGAGGCGAAACGGCGCAGTTTCGAGCGCTCTCCTTTGGAGAGAGGACTCGTGGCATGAATGCCCCGGAATAAGAGAACGGGGGCGATCTCCGGAACGGCCACCGGCGGCCGTGCGCGGCCGGCTAACACTTGAACGGTAGGCCTGTGAACTGTTGGCCTGCGAAGACCGGAGCCAGATGATGAAGGGCCAGGAGGCATGACGAGATCGGAACTAATTGAGCGGCGGAAATTCCGGAATTTCCACTCGCGTGTTCACCGGGGGTTCGGCCAAGGGCGCGCCCACCCGGTCGCCGCCCAACTTCAGGGCCAACTGGCGGCCGGCGCCGATCATTTCGTTGTAGCGTTCATAGGCTTTGACAATGCGCTGCACCAGCGTGTGCCGAACCACGTCGCGCTCATCGAAGTGCACGAAGGCGATGCCTTCGACGCCGGTGAGAATCTCCACCGCATCGATGAGACCGCTGCGCTTGCCGTTCGGCAGGTCCACTTGGGTCTGATCGCCGGTCACCACCATCTTTGAGTTGAAGCCCTGGCGCGTCAGCACCATCTTCATCTGCTCACTGGTGGTGTTCTGCGCTTCATCCAGAATGATGAAGCAGTCATTCAGCGTGCGGCCGCGCATGAAAGCGAGCGGCGCCACTTCAATCACGTTCCGCTCAATCAGCTTTTCGACCTTCTCAGAGTCGATCATGTCGAACAGGGCGTCGTAAAGCGGGCGCAAATAGGGATCGATTTTATCTTGGAGAGTGCCGGGCAGGAAGCCCAATCGCTCACCTGCTTCGACCGCGGGCCGCGTCAGAACGATCCGGCTGACTCGCTTGTTCAAGTAGGCCGAAACAGCCATCGCCACCGCGAGATAGGTCTTGCCCGTGCCAGCCGGCCCAATGCCGAACGAAAGATCGTGATTTTCAATGGCGTCCACATAGCGTCGCTGGTTCACGGTCTTGGGCGCCAGCACCTTCTTACCGAACGACCGCGACTTGCCGCTTTCAACCAGCCGCCGCAGCGACACGTTCGGATCGCGGCACACCACCTGCATATAGCTGTTCAGGTCGCCATTATTGAAGACGTGCCCTTCGCCGACCAGATCCACGTAATCGGCAATAAAACGCTCGGCCCGGCGGACCTGCGGCTCTTCGCCCTCGAGTTCAATGGAGCCTTCGTGGTTGAGCGTGGTGCGCAGATTCAACTCCCGCTCAAGCAGGCGGATGTTCTCATCTCGCGTTCCGAACAACGATTCAACGCCGCGCGTAATCTGAATGCTAGTTTTCATCAAGGGCAGAGGTTATTTGTGGGGATACCGGGGCTCAAAGTTCTTGCACCAAGCCGGTTGACCGTACGCACGAGGATAGGTCGATAGCAATTGGTGAAGCGATGAATGGGGCGATGGGGATCGATCAAGCGCTGTTGCATCACTCGAACCAATCGAACGGCCGGGTGAAACGCATCCAGCGACTATTCTAACATTTTCGGGGTATTACGGGAGGGCGGGACCGGATGTGGGAAATGGAAGGCCTGTTGTGTCGAAACCGCCTACCCCTGTGCGAACAGTGCCGCCGCGCCGGTCCGCCCGCTGTGCCGTTGCATCCTCATCCGCAATTCGCTGCGAGCGCGGAGCAGCCGGCTTTTCGCCGCAGCCACCGAAATGCCTAACGACCGGGCGACATCGGGCATTGGCAACTGTTGCACGTCCCGCAACATGAAGACGTGCCGCAGGAGCGGAGGGATGCGGCGAATTTCTTCCCCTAGTACGTGCGCGATTTCGGTCTGCCCGACTTCCTGCTCAGGCGTCTGCCCGCGATCCGGCAGATCCAGGGTCATTACCTCATCACCCACATGCGTCTCATCCATGTAGTAGAATTTGGCCCGGCGGGATTGGCGGAGCCGCATCAGACACTGATTGACTACAATCCGTGTCAGCCATGTGCTAAACTTCGCATCTTGTTGAAACTGATTGATATGTTCAAAGGCCTTCCAGAACGAATTCTGGACCTCGTCCTCGGCGTCCAGTTTGTCCCGAAGGATCGAAAGCGCCAATTTGAACGCCGTCGATTGGTGCCGGCGCATCAACTCGGCAAAGGCTTCGTGATCCCCGGCCTGGCACATCCTGACCAACCGGTCATCAGGATTCTCGGTGTAAACCACATTTTGCACCGCGAGTCCGGCTGTTGAATCCATTGGCGTGGGCCTCTTATGAACAACTCTAACAACGGACAGGGTCTCTCGGTAGGTGAGTCTGAGATTCATTTCAGTGGCGCAGAAAGTCAGGGCACCGATGTCAGTGAGACAAAAGCAATATCAAATGACACTGAAAGTAGCGAACAGACCATCCGGCGCGTTCTCAGCAGCTACGAGATTGGCTATAAGCTGCGTCAACTGCGTCTCCGCAAGAAGATAGCGCTTGTAGACTTAGGAAAACACACGGGCTTATCGGCTTCGATGCTCTCTCAACTGGAAAACGGAAAGCTCATCCCGACGCTGCCGACCCTGGCTCGAATTGCCATGGTGTTCGAAGTGGGCCTTGAGCACTTTTTCGCTGAAAGGCGACCGCGGCGAACCTTCGTCATCGTCAGGGCTGAAGAGAGACTGAAATTCCCAGAGCGGCCTGACAGCCCGGTTCCCGGCTATTTCTTCGAAGTGCTGACCTATGGAACCATGGACAAAAGCTTGTCAGCTTATGTCGCCGAGTTTCCCAAGCGGACGAATCGCGAGGTTCGCGAGCACGCTCATGAAGGTTCGGAGTTCCTGCACGTCATTGAGGGCGCAGTGCAGATACACTGTCAGGCAGAGGATCATGTTTTGCGTGCCGGAGACAGCGTGTACTTTGACGCCTCGGAGGCGCACTCTTACTGTGGACAATCGGAGAGCCCGGTGGCCAGGGCCATTATTATTACGACTCCTCCCCGTCTCTAAGGCGGCGCCGCGCTTGGCCTTGGTTGTTGCGGCTGCGCTCCTTCTCGCCCCTCCCGCCCCCTCGAAGGATCGATGGACTGAGTTGAACGTCGGCCCCTTTTTCGTTGTCACCGACGGCGATCCGGGGGCGGCCCGTCAGATCTTGAACGATCTGGAGCAACTGCGTTGGGTGCTCGGCAATCTGCTGGAGAGCCAGGATCTGCGGCCGCTGTGGCCGCTGCGGGTCATTGTCAGCCAGGCTGGTCCCCATCCTCGGGAAATCCAACAGGTGCGAGACAGCTATTTCCTGATGGTGGCGCCCGGCGCCCGTGTTCCCCTTGACGAGGTGACCCGCCTCTTCCTGAACGACAACACGGCCCCATTGCCGCCGGAGGTGGAAGAAGGCCTGCCGTTATTGTTTTCCACTTTAGAGGCCAAGGGTTCGCGTGTTACCTGGGGCGCGCCGCCGGCACAGCCGAATCTGAACTGGGCGCGGCTCCAATTGTTTGCCACGAAGCTGGAATACACGGGCCGTTTCCATATCTTCATGGCCAACGTGCGAAATGGCACATCCCTCTCAATTGCGGCGCACAATGCATTCGCGAAGCCGCTTTCGGAGTTAGATGAGGAAGCCCGCGCTCGTTTGACCTCGTCGGAAGCGGTCACGATAGGCGCGCGCCCGCTCGACCCGAAGCGGGATTTGGGAGAGCGGTCGCTCGACCCGCTGCAGGCTGCCGTCTATTTGGCCGATGTGCAGCTAGCCGCCGACCCCGCCGCCGCGCGCAAGGTTTACAGCGAAGCGGTGGATAAGGGCGGGGCACTCGCCGCGCAGGGGCATGAGGGGCTGGCAGCCATCCAGCGTTTTGAGAAGAAGAACGATCATGCGGAGCTGGAAGAGGCGATGGCGCGCGGAAGCCGCTCCGCCGCCGTTTATTTGTGGGCCGCTGAAGGCCAGTCGCCGGAGATCGCGCTCGATTTGTTGAAGAAGGCGATGCTCTATAACCCGCGTTGGGCGGCGCCGTATGCCCGCGAGGCGGATATTGCGAAAGACCCGCTCGAGAAAGAAGCCTTTCTGACAAAAGCCGTGAAGCTGGAGCCCCGATCAGTCGAGTATTGGGTGTGGCTGGCGAAGACGCAAATGGACAACAAACATTACGTCGCGGCGCAGGGAAGCTGGCTGCGCGCCGAATCGGCCGCGAAGACTCCTGCCGATCGCGGGGCGATCCACGCTCTTCATGCCGATAGCGAAGACAACCGGCTCAATGCCGCTGAGCGGGAGCGCCGGGCACGCAAGGCCGCCGAAGAGGCTGACCTGGCGAGGGTCCGCGACGCCAATTTGAGGGCGATCCGCGATGCCGAAGCCAAGGCTAACAATTCGCTGGCAACCGCCTCCGGAGCGCCGGCCGCGAACCCGGTCCCGTGGTGGGAAGACCCCAATCAGCACTCGGTTAAAGGACAACTGACCCGCGTGGAATGCCTGGGAGCGGTGACCCGCTTCCGCATTCGTCTCACCGATGGCACCACGACGGCTCTGGTCATTCGCGACGCCACGCGAGTGACCGTGGATGGCGCACAAGCCAGCTACTCCTGCGGACCCCAGGAGCCCGCGCGCGCGGTATCGGTAACCTACTCGGCCAAGTCCGATCGCCGCCTGTCGAGTGACGGCGACATTCTGGCGTTGCATTTCAACTAATCCGGCCGCAGTTACATCGAATGACGCAATCAAGTCAGGCCAGTGTGAGCCAACCCGATTCCCTTGAAGCAGGGACGATTATTATCCGGCCGTGCATGCCGGGCGACCCACCCCTTCTGCTGCGGATTGAGCAGAAATCGTTTCACACCGATCTCTGGTCGGAAGGGGACTTTCTCAAATACGATTGCTTGGTCGCTGTTTATCGGCCGGCTGCTCTAAGCACCACTGACTCCGTGGTGGCGGGTTTCCTTGTCTCCCATGAGGTTTGCCCGTCTCAAGACGGCCAGCCCGCGGAACGTGAAATTCTGAACATTGCCGTGGACCCGGAGTTCCGCCGCCGCGGGATCGGCCACCTCTTATTAGCGAAGGAATTAGCACGCGGAGGAATCCACTTCCTGGAGGTGCGCGAATCCAATGCGGCGGCCCGCGAGCTTTATGACCGCCAAGGCTTTGAAACGGTGGGCCGGAGGAAGGCGTATTACGATCATCCTCGCGAGACGGCCATGCTGATGCGGCGCGAGCCTCCGCAAGGCGCCGGGTTGTAGTGTATTTCAGATGGACGGCAATCGGATTGCGCTCTTGTCACTTTCGGCGAATGGTGATACGTTTGGGGTGCCAAATGGCTTGTTGCCAACCGTCGAATCTGAATGCCGCGTCGATCGACAGGCTGAGAATGTGCTCGTCACAGTCACGATCGAGTATCACTAAACCCGCCGGGCCTATCACCACCCATCAGATTCGGCATTGTCACTTACCACTGATGACCCTGCGCGCATGCCAGGCGAAAACCCAAGGAGGTTCTTACAGTATGGAAAATCACACGCAAGATGAGAGCTTGAAAGAGCATTTGCTGGCCACGAACGAGGCATTTCGTTCGTTGGCGCAACAGCATGCGGAGTATTCCCGCCAGATCGATGCGATTGAATCGAAATCGCATGTCACGGACGTGGATGAACTCGAAGAGCAGCGTCTGAAAAAGCTCAAATTGAACGTGAAGGATCAGATGAACGAAATGCTCGCCCAGTACAAGCATTCGAGTGTGGGGTAGAAGCCAACTGAGCACATCGCGCTGAAAGCGCTTGGCGTCCGTAATCTCCCGCAGTCAGACTTCGCAGCAGTTTGTCTGCCTAGCCGGCCTTGATCAGCTCACCTCGGCGGGTGGCTTTCATTGCAGCAATTGTTTCGGCGTTGGGATTAAGCGGTTCGAACGGCAAGGCCCTTTCCACCGCGATGCGGGCGCGGACGACGGAATTTCGAGCCATGGCGCAACTCCCCCTTGAAGCTACAATGTAGCCCAACCGCGTGAAATGCCAGGCGCGCCCACGCAGAATCCATGGTTGACGAGGATGAGGCTGCGATCGTGACAATGCATTCGAAGCTTGTCAGCGATTTGCACGGCTGGTTGACATCCGAGGGGGTCACGCCGGCGGAATTGTACAGATTCCGCGCTTCCAAAAAAGTTAGGATTGAATCGCCGGCTGAATTTGATGTTGAGAAATCTAAAGTAGAATCTTAGATTACTCAAGTGATACGCCGCCAAGAATTGAGAGGGTTATAAAGCAATCCGTCATCATTTCGGCCCTGCTTGTCACGGGCCCGCGGCTATGCAGATTTCGCGCTTCAGATGAGGATTGGATCGACCGTTTGATGTTGAGAAAGCTAAAGTAGAATCTTAGATTGCTCAATTGATCCACACACTGAGGAAATGGGCAAGCGTCTTGAAAAGCGATCCGTCGTCATTCGCGCTGGTTATCACGCGCCCGCGCTCCGATTCCGCGCTTCCGAAAGTGAGGATTGGATCCGCGGCTGAATTTTGATGTTGATAAATCTAAGATAGAATCTTATATTGCTCAATTGGCATACGCGGCGAGGCGGTGGGTGTTTTTGAATGGCCGCGGTCATCGTTCGGCGCTGATTGTCACAAGCCCGCGGCGCACCTAGAACCTGGGGAATGTTCCCGAGTTTATTGGGAGGCTGCCAGCCAGCTAGACTTTAGTTTTGAGAAATCTAAAGTTTCATTTAAGATTGCTCAATGACACCCACACCGCGAAGACTGGCAAGTGTTCTTGAACAAGCGGCCCGTCATTATCCCGCGCTCGTTGTCACGGGTCCGCGGCGAGCCGGGAAGACGACCCTGTTTCGCCGGACATTTCCCCAGGCCCAGTACATCCTGCTGGAAGACCCCGACATTCAGGCGCGGGTGAGGAGCGATCCGCGCGCCTTTCTGGAGGAGTTGCACCCGCAAGTCATCTTAGATGAAATCCAGAATGTTCCGGAACTGTTCGATTACGTCCGCACGCTGATCGATGCCAAGCCCCGCCGCATGGGGCAATGGCTCTTTACGGGCTCACAGGAGGCGCCGTTGATGCAGGGCATAACGGAATCGATGGCCGGCCGCGCAGCAATTCTTCAATTGCTCCCGTTCAGCCTCTCGGAGACGCCCAAGGTCAGTCTGCTGCACGGAGGGTTTCCCGAGGTCTTGGCGCGGCCCAAAGCGCGGGGGCTGTGGTTTTCGTCTTATCTGCAAACCTACCTCGAACGAGACGTGCGGGCCATCACGAACGTGCGTGACCTGGTGACGTTCCGGCGGTTCCTGTCGTTGCTGGCGTCCCGTCACGGACAGGTGATTAATAAGACGGATCTCGCGGCGCCATTGGGCGTTTCCGTGCCCACGATCGGCGAATGGCTGCACATTCTCGAAATGACGGGGCAAGTGATCCTTGTGCCGCCGTACTTCGAAAACTTCGGCAAGCGCATCATCAAGTCATCGAAAGTTTACTGGGCGGATTCCGGAATGGCCTGCTATCTTCTGGGCATTGCAAGCCAGAGCGAGCTGGAACGCTCACCCTTCCTGGGGCCGTTGTTTGAGGGTTTCATCGCCGCGGAGATACTCAAGAGCCAGGTCAATCGGGGAGATCGCAGGGAGTTGTATTTCTTCCGCGACCAGCAGGGCCTTGAGGTGGACTTTCTGATTCCGCGTCCGAATGCCGGACTGTGGCCCGTGGAAGCAAAGGCGAGCAAGACCGTTCGGCCTGCGATGGCTGCTCCGCTGTTGTCGCTGCAGCGGGCGCTTAAAGACCGGGCAAAACGTCTTATTCTCGTGCATCGAAGGTCCGATGCCTCTGTTTCCACCACCGCAATTGCTCCCGGCGTGGAAGCGCTGGATGCCGGACAACTGGTGGCAGACTTAAACCAGAGCCATCGGGTATAATCGATTTTTTCCCCGAGAGGAAGGACCGCGTACGTCAGCGTGTCACAGAGATCCAGAGCTAACGTGCAATCCTCTCCCGCTTCTGTTTCCGGCAACAGCGGCCAGACGTCTGAAACCAGCGTGCGGCAGCTGATTGCCAACGGCAAGTTCAAGACAGCGCTCGAAAACGCAAAAGATTTTCACAAGGCCCAGCGAACAGCCGCCTCCGAGTCTCTTCTGCTGGACGCGTACGCCGCGCGCATTCAATCGCTGCTCGATCAGAATCTGGCCGTGGAAGCGAAGTCCCTGCTCGAGTTGGTGCTGGAAAGGTTTCCATCGGCGCGAGGGCGGCTCGACCGCTTCGTGGCGGCAGTCTTCGCATCCGCGGGCGACCTCTCGGTTTTGTTGGAGCCTCTCAACGATCCGCAACTCGACCCTGAGCGGCGCGCCGCTATCGAGCAAATTATTCTACAGCAGGTGACCGATCTTGCCGCCCTGGCTAGTTGCGCCGCGCTGCCTTTGGAACATAGTCTGCGGCGGGCCGCCTCGGCTCTGGACCGGGCATTCAACCTGGTAACCAGCGGCCCAGTGGCGGATGAGCAGATTGCCCTGCCGGAGGTATCGTATCGCAGTCCGCTTTCCTCCTGGAAGCTGCTGATCCGCTCGATTGCAAGCCTCCACCGGGGCGACGACGCTGCTTGCCGTGAGTCTCTTGCGGCTATCAAGCCGGACTCGGTTCCGTATCGTCTGGTTCCGGCGATGGAAGCCATGCTCGGCGTTGAGACCGGCGCCAAGCTCAAACCGGCTGCGGCCGCGCTGGTTTCCCGGGTTAGCGTAGGCTTGGCGGAGCTTCGCAGCGCTCTGACTCGTCTGGACCGCGTGTTTGACGAACGCGAGGACGACGGCAGAATCTTCAAGGCGGTGAGGGCGGCGGTTAACGAGTGCCGGCGCAGCGCGCCGGACGTGCTTGAAGAGCTGCAACAGATTGTCGCCGCGCGGGGTGAACTGGAATCTTTGGACGACGGGGCTCTCCGCGAAGCGCTGGGAGGCTTGCCTCGCCAGAATGCGGCGTTTCTCCGCATGGCTGCGCTGGCGGCGGAGACTTCGGGCAATGAGGAAGACGACCTCTTGCAGGCCTGTGAACTCTGGGACGGATTCCGCCGGCAAGCCGTGAAGGAGGGTTGGTTTCGCGCTAACGGCGTGGAGGTGGCTATCTTGTATCTCCACATGGCCGATCTTTTGGAACGCGTACCGGAAGAACTGTTGGAGGAGTCTCAGCAAGCCAGCGGCCCTGCCAAAGGACAGGCAGCCGGAGAGGAGCGTTACTTCCTGTTTCCGGAAAAGCTCTACGCGCGCGCCTGCGCCATCGATCCGGATCGCGAATCGTTCGCCCAATGGATGCGCTGGGCGTCCGAACAATCGGTATCGCAGGGGGAAGACGTGGGCCGCGAATGGAACAGAATCCGGCCAGACGATATCGAGCCGGTCCTCTATCTTATGGAGCAGGCTGAGAAGCGCGCCGCTTTCCCCGCCGCGCTTTCGTACGTTGAAAAAGCCGAGCGCATCGACGCCATTAACCCGGAGGTGCGGGCGGCTCGCCTCCGGCTCCTGATTGCCGGGGCCATCAGCGATTTGCAAAAGAAGAAGCCGCAGCTTGCAGCGGAGAAACTCGCGGCAATGGAGAGTCTTCCACAGTCGCAACAAGGCGACCGGCCTGCGTTTCTGGCTGTACTGCGGCAGTTGATCCGGCACGCCTCAGGAGACGAATCGGGCGCCGCGGCGGCTCGCCTGGAGGCAGAGCGTTTGCTGGGCGGACGTGTGGCGGCCGCGATCCTCGGTTTTGGCATAGCGTCACTTGCCAAGCGTCTCGATTCCGTGTTCTTGCTTCCGCCGAAGTCACTCGGCAAACAGGAGCGCAAAGCGCTTCCCGCGTCTCTGGCTAGAGTGCTGGCCCTGATTAGAGACGTCGGGATCAAGAAATTGGAACTACCTGTCCCATATTTAGCGGAGACCGAGCAACAATTTCCGAAAGTGAAAGAGAGCCTCAGCTTGGAAGAAATTTTCTTACTGGGCGACATGGGCGTCTTCACTGAACGTCCCAAACTGGCATGGGCGGCGTCGGGAGAGGGACTCAGGCGGGGTGGAACCTTCGAGGCGCGATTCATGTTGCTGCGAGCGCGCGCCACGCCAGAGGGACACGGCGGACGATTCTTGGCGTTGGGCGCTGCCGCGATCGAACTCGGCCGTTTCCATCGCGACAAGGATGTGATCGACGCGGCGGTCGAGATGGTGCGTAATCCCTTTGGGGGCGACTCCATTTCCCTGACCCTTGACCAGGCCCGCGACGTGATACGGAAGGAGTTGTCGTCGCCAGCGTTTCCCGGCCGCTACAGCCCAGGGCCGGATTACGCCAAACTGCTGCCCGCTGGCGGAAAACCTTGCCAGTGTCCGAACTGCCGGCGCCGGCGCGGTGAGGCTGCCTTGGATCCGTTCGACGAAGGGGCGGAGGATGACGAGTACGATGAGGCGGAGTTGGAGAAACTGTTCGAGGAGGCGGTTCCGGAGGGATTATCGCGCGATGTTGAGGCTCGGTTGTTCGAACTCATGAAAGAATCTTTGCTGACCGGCGAATCTCCCGATGAAATCATGTCACGCCTCTACGGCGGCAACGGTAAAAAGAAGAAAGGCCGGCGCAAATGAACCCAAACGAAGTCCTCGGCGTGCGGGCGAATGCTTCCGAAGAAGAGATACGCGCCGCATGGCTCCTAAAGGTGAAGGAGTTTCCGCCGGACCGGTCTCCCGCGGATTTCGAAAGGATTCGCGATGCCTATGACGCGCTACGCGATCCTCGCGAGCGAGCGAAGGCGATGCTGTTCTCCGCACGCTTCGCCGCGCCTCTTGTGTCGCTGATCGACGGGCGGCAAGCTCAGCGGGTCTTCGCGGGACCGCTACCCTGGCGCGAGGTGTTGAAGACTAAATGACGGCGGGTCTGGACAGGGGCGAAGTCCTGCGCCGCTTCGAAGCGCTGCTGGATGCCACGCTAGCGTCCGAAGCGCCGCCCAGCGGAATCGATGCCGAGATTCTTTCTTCCGTGATGCTGGGCCCCGGGGATCTCCCAGGAGCCAACGACGCCCCCGCCGACAATGACCGGCAATGTGATTCCTTCGCCCTATGGGCTGCTATGACGGCGCTGACCCAGGAGATTAAGCTCCAAGGGAGGGCCTTCCGCGAGCTCGATCTGACGGTGGCCGCCCAAACTGGGAAGATTGCCGAGGAGCTTCGCGCGGTGTATGCGGAGCGTGAACGGACGGTGCAGCGTGACGCCGAGCGCCGCTGCCGCCGTGAGGCCTTGAGCGCTTTCATCGATCTGCGCGACCGGCTGGTCCGCGGACGCGAGTCGGCACGGGCGATGGAGGTGGAGATGGAGGCCAAGGCGGCTGGCCGGGCCCAGGCCGAATGGTGGCGGCGGCTTTTCCAGAAGCGGGCGCCGGATCGGTGGGCCGATGCCTTTGCCGCGCTGATCCGCGGCTACGAACTCGGCATCGAGCGCCTGGATCAGACGCTCGATGAGTTCAATGCGCGTGAAATCCGGGGCAAGGGCGAAAGTTTCGATCCCCGACGGATGAACGCCATCGACAGCGAGGAATCGGGCGCCGTTTCCGCCGGCACGGTCCTCGAAGTCTACCGGAGCGGTTACGAGTGGAACGGTGAGGTATTTCGTCCGGCGCAGGTGAAGGTGTCTCGCGAGGCGGGAGTAAGAAAATGAGCGATCCGATTGTTGGAATCGATTTAGGAACTACGAACTCCGAGGTGGCGGCGTTTGTTGACGGTCAGGTGCGGGTGCTCGGTCCGGGCGACCAGCGCATATTACCCTCCTGCGTAGGCTTCTCGGCGTCAGGAGAATTGCTGGTGGGCGAGAGCGCCCGCAACCAGCAGGCTTTATATCCTGAGCGCACCGTTCGCAGCATCAAACGCAAGATGGGAAGCCAGGAGACCGTGACGCTGGGCGACAGGAGCTTTACGCCCCCTGAGATCTCCGCCATCATTCTGCGCGAACTGGCCGAGTGGGCTCGGCCGACGCTCGGCCGGCGCCCTGAAAAAGCAGTTATCACCGTTCCGGCCTATTTTTCGGACGCTCAGCGCAGCGCGACTCGCGAGGCGGGGGCGCTGGCCGGCCTCGAGGTGGTGCGCATCCTGAACGAACCCACCGCCGCCAGCCTCGCCTATGGGTACGGCGATGGAACGCGTCACACCGCGCTGATCTACGACTTGGGCGGTGGCACGTTCGACGTTTCCGTTGTCACCGTGGAGGGCGACATCACGGAAGTTCTCGCAAGCCATGGCAACAACCGACTGGGCGGGGACGATTTTGACGATCTCCTGGCTGAACGGCTGGCGCAGGAGTTCCAGAAACAACACGGCGCTGGCCTGCTGGAGAACCACCCCGAGGCGAAGGCTCGGCTCTGGTGGGCGGCCGAAGAGGCGAAGAAAAAGCTCAGCCAGGAACCATTCGCCAGAATTCGGGAGGAAGCGCTGGTCACGCGCGCGGGCAAACCGCTGCACCTGGAAATGGAGATTTCGCGCGTCGAGTACGAGAGCCTGATTCGTCCTTTGGTGGAATCCACTCTGGACAGCGTCTCCAAGGCGTTGCAGGATTCGGGACGGAGGCCGGGCGACATGGATGCGGTGCTGCTGGTGGGCGGATCCACGCGGACGCCCCTGGTGTTCACTCTGCTCAGCGACATGATGGGGATGGAACCGCGTCAGGATGTTCATCCGGACCTCTGCGTGGCGCTTGGCGCGGGCGTGCTGGCATCGCGTCTGGCGGGGCAGGAAGTCAACCGCGTGCTGGTGGATGTCTCTCCTTATTCTTTCGGCGTCTCGTATCTCGGCGAGCGCGGCGGCGTCCCCTATCCCTATTGCTACAAGACGATCATCCAGCGCAATACGCCTCTGCCGTTGACTCGCACTGAACTCTTCGCCACCAGCCATCCGTATCAGACCGAGGTGGATATTGAGGTGTATCAGGGCGATGATGACGACGCGCTGAAGAACATTCCGGTGGGCGGTTTCCGGGTCGAGGGCTTAACTGAAATGAGGGACATCAACGAGATTCTGTGCCGCATGCGGCTCGATCTGGACGGGATTCTGGAGGTTGCCGCGGTAGAGAAGCGGACCGGCAAGTCGAAACAGATCACCATTGCCCATGCGCTGCAAACGAAGACCCCGGAGGAGATCGCCGCCGGACGGAAGCGTATTCAGGAGATGCACGAATCCCGCGCGGGACGATTCGAAGATCGCTTCGACGAAACCGATGAGATTGACGACGATGTGTTGGAAGTGGAAGCGATCGAAACGGAGCGCGTCAGCCTCCCCGGTGAGCAGGAAGCCGAAGGTCTGATGGAGCGCTCCCGAAAGTTGTTTGACGCAATGCATGCCGACGATCGCGAGGAGGCCATCGGCCTTCATGAGAAGATTGCGGCGGCGATCGAGTCCGGCGATGGGTCAGCGCTTACCGATGCGTCGCGAACGTTGCGGGAGATGCTGTTCTTCATGGAGGGCAAGCCGAATTGAGCCTGGCGGATCGGTGTCCAGTTTGCCAAGCCCGTTTTCGCGGCGTCGCCGTCTGTTCACGGTGCGGAGCGGATTTGGCGCGGCTGATGTATCTGGCCGCCAAATCCTGGCAGTTGAGGGAAGCGGCCCGGACCGCCATCGCCGCTGGCGCGTTCCGGCGCGGTTCCGAACTGGCTGCCCAGGCGCAAGACACGCAGGGCACACCCGCGGGGGAAGCTTTGCGAAGGATGGGCGAATGGCTGGAAGCACGATACACCGAGCCGGTAGACACTCTGGAACCGCCCGCGTCAACAAGCGGTGACAGTGGCCACGCCTATCTCCCGCGGCCGCTCCCTGAAGGGGGCGGAGGGTAGGAGGCGGACCCTGGCTCGACGCCGCGTCCCTGCCAATCGCGGACCTGCTCTGCCAGCGTATTCAGACTGTTGGTAATGCGGTCGGTTTCGATGTTGACTAAGGCGTATCGGTCCACCGCTTCAGTTCCCTGCCCTACTAATTCGCGGTGGGCTCGGCGGAGGTCGGGAAACTCGCGCTGAGTAACGCTTGTTCCGCGCCATTGCATTGCGAGATAGGTCAGCGTCTTTGTCACGGCCCCGGCGAAATTCGCGAAGGCGGGACGCGCCTGGACGTTGACGGTCCGGCCCAGTCCAGCTTCGAGCGACATGACGGCATGCACAAGACGATGCGAACTGGCCATCATGCCTGAGATGGCCCTCAGCCGGTCTTTGGCGACGCGGGGCTCGGCGCTATAGCGCAGGACGGAAGCTTCCAGATTGGTTCGGACAAGGCGGGCCGCCAGGCGCTGCCGGTCTATCTCGTGGGGCGCCCGGTCTGCTTCAAGATGATGCACCTGATAGGCGGCCGCAATGGCGGCAAAGTAATCGCGATACGTTTCCAGCATGGCCGCAAAACGATCGCTGAGCCTCGCGTCCTCCCATGTCGGCCAGACCCAGTAGACCAATAAAGCCAGGGCGCCGCCGGCGACTGAGTTGAGGGCGCGAGCCGCCACCACTTCCTTGGGCGCCACGCCGCTTAATGCAAACAGGTATACGATCAGCGCGCTGATGGCGGTGGTGAAGACGCCGTAGTTTGCCGCTCCGAAGGAGCGCAGGATGGAGACGAAAAGGGCGACGAAGGCGATGTCGAGCCATGGCGAGGGAACAAACAGGCGGTTCAATAGCGTCGCCACCACGAGGCCGAGAAGCGTTCCACCCAACCGGAGAATGCCGCGGCTGTAGGTAGTGGAGAAGTCCGGTTTAAGGATGATGGCGACGGTCATGGGAAGCCAATAGAATCGATGCACTTCGAAGAAGCGTCCCAGGGTCTCGCTCAGGGCCACGGCTACACTGAGCCGCAAGGCATGCCGGCAAGCGGCCGATTGGAGGTTAAGATTCGCGCGTAAAGTGATGAGGACGTTCGACAGTCGTTCGCGAAAGGTGGGAAGGCTGTCGAGACCAGGGGCGGCATCGCTCTCACCGGAACCGCCGTGAGTCAATTCGAGCGCCGCGCGCAGTTGGCCGCCAAGGGCTTCGGTCTGGTAACGAATGTCGTCGACCAAGGCCATGCCAAAGGCCGTGAGGTCCGATTCGGCTTTGGCCTCGAAAACGTTCATTGTGGTTGGCAAGGCCGAAGGCAAAGACACGGCGGGCGTTTTCGCGGTCTGGCTGAGAGTCTCGCCGATCCCCTCCAGCAGTGCGGCTGTCTTGCCGAGGAAGTTGTTCAGGGACTCGAGCGGCGGACCTGCCGCCGTGTGTCCGTTCTCCCACTCGCGTTCCAGACGCCGGCGCAAACGTCCGAGGGCAAGCAGCGACAGCCTGATTCTTTCGCCCTGATTGAGCAGTGACCGGTAACGTTCGGCTTCACTTGAGTGATCGACTCCATAGCGGGCGATCGTTTCCTGGGCAGCGGTGCTTTGGGCGGTGGCGGGCGGCGCTTCGCGCACATTGACGGGTTTTCGCTCGGCTTCGGCGAGCGCTCGATAAAGCGCGCCGATAGCGAGCCGCAGGGGTTGGTATCGCCGAACCGGCCATGAGGCAAGGGACAAGCCGCTTTGCAGCAATCCACCCAACAAAGCCAGCAGGCCGGCTACCATGGCGTCCGAAGGGTCCAAAGGCTGCGCGCTATAGACCACCAGCGTCACCAGCGAAATAGTGCCCAGGTCGGCGGCGGTCTGGCCGAACGCCACCAACTCGCCGGCGGCGAATGCCGCCACGCCGGCAACCAGCACAGAAAGAATCGGGGTCCTGGCCGTCAGGGAACCGGCGAGGACTGCCAGACCGACAAAGACACTTGCAAGCAACAGGCGGCGCGCCCGCTCACTGTGAACGTCGGCGCCATCGGAATAGCTGACGTTGAGCGCCCCGGTTGCAATCACGATACCGGCGCGCAAGTGACCAACGGCGAGGCCCGCCACCAAAGGCAGTGCGACGCCAACCGCGTTCCGAATGCTGACCGGAAAGCTGATCTTCGTTCTGTCGTAACGCCAGACGATCGCCCAAAAGGAACTCCAGGCGTTGCCGGCTGCTGACTGGGTGGCTGGCGGCTGATCCATGGAGAGCATGGCGGGCGTCTTCATCTTCGCGCATGAACCGCACAGCGCAAGCGGCCGCCCGGCGTCAGTAATCCACGCGCTGCCGCTGATGCCGCCAGGTTTCGAAACTGTGGCCGGAACGCGGAGTGGGCACGTGGATCATGGGGATGATCCGCTGATCGCCGGGTAACGCGATTTGACGATAGATCAACGCGTCGTCAAAACCGGCAGCCGCTGCCTCTATGCAAGTGGCTGCGTAAAATACCACCGCCGGACGCGCCCAGAATATGGCGCCCAGACACATGGGACACGGTTCGCAACTTGTATATAGTTCGGCGCCGGTCAGTTGAAACGTGCCCAGAGCTTCGCAGGCGCGGCGGATCGCCACAACTTCGGCGTGCGCGGTGGGGTCGTTAGTGGACGTAACCAGGTTCACGCCTTCGGCAATCACCTTGCCATCCGTTGCCACCAGTGCGGCAAACGGCCCGCCCTTGCCGCCGCGGACGTTTTCGACGGCCAAGGTAATCGTGTACTCGAGAAGTTCCAGGTTTGGCCGGCGGGGCGAGGACATTTGATGGGAAGAGCGGCCTAGCGCGAAACCGTTTGCGTTACGCCGTGCGACAGGCGTTCGCCAACCACTGAGAGAGACTCGTCCAACTGGCCGATCATGGCGTCGACATCGGTCTTTGAGATGTTCATCGGCGGAGACATGCGGATGCAGTTCCCCATCAAACCGCCCTTGCCCATCAGCACGCGGCGATCCTTCATGAGGGCCATTAACTCGCTGGTGGCCTGCGTGGCCGGCTTCTTGGTGCGTCGATCCTCAACCAGCTCGATGGCCTGCAACAGACCCATGCCGCGCACGTCGCCGACGATCTGATGCTTCTCCTTGAGGTCGAGCAGGCAGCCGCGCATATAGTCGCCGACCTCGGCTGTATTTTTGCGGAGGTTGTTTTCCTCGATGAAATCGATGACAGCCTTGGCGGCGGTGGTGGAGATGGGGTTGCCCCCAAAGGTGGAAATGGTGGCGCCTTTCATCGAGTCGGCCACTTCCGGCCGCGCGATGGTAAGCCCGATGGGCAGCCCGTTGCCCAGGCCCTTGGCGCTGGTGATGATGTCCGGCTGGACGCCCCACTGCTCAATGCCGAACCATTTTTCGCCGGTGCGTCCCCACGCGGTCTGCACTTCGTCACTGATGAAAATGCCGCCGTACTGGCTGACGATGTCTTGAACGATCTTGAAGTACTCCTTCGGGGGCGTGATGAAGCCGCCCACGCCCTGGATAGGCTCGGCGATAAAGGCGGCAACGCGGCCGCTGGTGGTGGTGCGGATCAGCTCGTCCACATCTTTCGCGCACTGTACCTCGCATCGGGGATAGGTGAGGCCGAACGGGCAGCGGTAGCAATAAGCGTTGTGCGCATGCACGATACCGGGCTGCGGGGCCTGGCCGAGGCGCCAATTGGCTTGCGCGGTGAGGGTCATGGCCATGGCTGAGCGGCCATGGTAAGCGTGCCGGAGCGCAATGACTTCCGTGTGGCCCGTATAGCAACGCGCGGCGACGATGGCGGTTTCGTTCGCTTCGGTGCCGCTGTTGGTGAAGAATGACTTGGTCAGCGCGCCGTTCGGAGTGATAGCGGCGAGTTTCTTCGCGAGCGCCGCCTGCGGCTCATTGGCGAACACGGTGGAAACATGCCAGAGCTTGTCGATCTGTTCGTGAACCTTCGCCTTCACCTGCTCATTCAAATGCCCCACGCTGATGGTGACGATGCCTCCAAAAAAGTCGAGGTATTGGTTGCCGTCGGCATCCCAGACATATTGATCCTTCGCGTGGTCGATCACCAGCGGCTCATCGAAGTAATGAAAGACGGCCGGGAAGAGGTGCTCCTTATTGGCGAGGATAATTTCGTCTTTGGTCATGGTACGCTCCGGATCGAAACCGCGGTGGGCGCATGCGTGGCGGGCCGGGTCGGATGGAGAAATTGTACCGCGCTGAGGGGAAGGCCCTGAGCTTTTCAGTCTCGATCAGCCGCGTAGGTGTCAGGCTGGGCAGGCACTGGTAAGCGGTTGACAGATACGTAAAGTCCGTGGACTTATCGTCATCCATGATGATTCCATTGTCCAGATGGATAAGCGGCGCGAAGCCCAAATTCAAAAGCACTTCGGCGAGCGAGTGCGAAGTCTCCGAAAGCAGAAAGGGATTTCGCAGGAGGCGCTAGCGTTTGCCTGTGGTCTGGACCGGACGTATATAGGCGGCGTCGAACGGGGCGAAAGGAATATAAGCCTCCTAAACATCTACAAGATCGCTAGTGCATTGGGCGTTCAAGCAAAGGAACTCTTCAATGTCTAAACCGCCCAAAGTCTCCAAGGGCCTTCGTAAACGCATTGAAGCGGTGACGAATAAGCGGGCACGCTTTGTTTTAGACCACATCGTCAAGAATGGCGTTGTCACAACCGAGGAAATCAGCCAAGCGGGATACGAGCACCCCGCGCTGCGCGTGATGTTCGAGAGCTTGGATTCAGCCTAAGGACCATCAAAGCTAAACACACAAACGGGCGGTCTATCGCTGCGTACACATTTGGTGAAGAAGGGGAGACACAAGGGGGCAAGGCTGGGCGTCAAATGGTCCCGAAGAAGGGACGTGATGCGCTCATCCATGCCGCGGGTGACAAATGCCAAATCTGCACGGCCGGGCATAATTTGCAGCTCGATCACCGTATCCCATACGAAGTTGCCGGAGAGCCGGCTAGTGAGGGAAAAGAGCCGTATCAAGTTCTCTGTGGTTCTTGCAACCGCAAGAAATCCTGGGCCTGCGAACATTGTGTAAATTGGCTAAAGCTCAAAAATCCTGATACTTGCCGTTCTTGTTATTGGGCTAATTCTTCCGCATACACCCACATCGCAATGGAGCCACAACGCCGCGTTGAACTGGTCTGGACTGGCGATGAGGTGAGCGACTTTGAGCGAATTAGAAGTGAGGCCACATGCCACGGAAGAAGTGTGCCGGATGAAGTCAAGCAGCTTCTAAAACGCGACGCTAAGTAAACAATGTGGCTTGTTCCGTAAAGTCGTTTAGGGAAGCGGTTGTCCTTGTCTTGTGTTTGGCGGGGAGCAGATGTGACACGTACAGTGACTCAATTGTGACGTCATCACGCCCGTTGAGAGTGGCCTGACTGGACCTTCCGACATCCAATAAAATTCGGTGCGCTACATTTTGAGGCAATGCGTCGCCATAGTTTCGTACCCCACAAGAACCGTCATAGCTAAGAATGAACGGTACGCGCTTTTCGTTTAGAATTGTCAGCGCCTCAATCATTCGATGGCGGCTCACGCCCGAAATGTATCGTTGATCGCGGCCTTGGCTCGTTCCCTGATAGGGCGGGTCCAGGTAAAACAAATCTCCCGGCTGGGCAGCAAGAAACAGAGACAAAAAATCTCCATGCAAAGCGTCGGCTTTACCCGCAAGAAGTCGATGTGCGGCGAACAACTCGGCTTTCATAACTTGGGGCCGCGTACCCTTCCGGCGTTTGTCTGGCGACTGATTAAACTCACCGGCAGGATTGAACCGGACAGCGTTCTTCACGCACCTCGCCAACAAATAAAGCAGCTTGGCGGGGCTACGGTCTGCATTGAACTCTGAACGAATTTCATAATACGCAGCAATCGGTTTTTCCCGTTCACGATGCCATAGTTTGTCGTATTGATCGGCGGCTTCCGTTGGGTCGCTGATAACCATCCTCCACAATTCAATGAGTGGGTCGAGTGCGTCTGCGATTACAAAAGACGAAAACATCTTTCGATGCGCCGCAGCCAAGGTAACGGCGGCTGAACCCGCAAAAGGCTCCACAAGCCGTGTATAGCGATTTGTGGGAACATGGCTAAGAATAGCTGTGGCCAACCTTCGCTTGCTGCCCTGATACGGAATGGGATGTGGAACAGAAAATCGCAAGTTGTGGCTTCCCGTCATCGTCTTTGATGGTACATAAAGTCATCATAGCAATGAAAGGCCGGTCCAATATTTGCGCCGCGCCCCAATCTCCCGGAAAACGTGGCAATCTAGACCTATGTCGACAGTTGCCGTTTCCGGCCCCGACGCCGCGGTAGCCCCGAAACTCTGCGCCATCACGATTAACGGCAGGTCCGCCGCGGCCGGAGAGGGCGAATCGCTGGTGGACGTCATCAACCGCCAAGGGATCGGCCTTGCCCAGGTTTGCTACCACCCGCAGATGGGTCCCATTCAGACCTGCGACACGTGCCTGGTGGAGGTGGACGGGGCGCTGGCGCGCGCTTGCGGGACGCGTGTCGCGGCAGGCCAAACCGTGATGACCGCTTCTCCGCGCGCAAAGCAGGCCCAGGCCGAAGCGTTCGACCGGATACTGGGAAACCATCTGCTCTACTGCACCGTTTGCGACAACAACAACGGGGATTGCACAGTTCACAACACCACCGCGCTGCTCAAAGTGGAGCATCAGCAGACGCCCTACCGGCCGAAGCCGTATGAGGTGGACAACTCGAATCCATTCTACCGGTATGACCCGAATCAGTGCATCCTGTGCGGCCGCTGCGTTCAGGCCTGCCAGAACGTGCAGGTAAATGAAACGCTGACGATCGATTGGGAAGATCCGCATCCGCGGGTGCTGTGGGATGGCGGCATGCAAATTGCCGGCTCCAGTTGCGTTTCGTGCGGGCACTGCGTGACGGTTTGCCCGTGCAATGCGCTGATGGAGAAATCGATGCTTGGCGAGGCCGGCTTGCTAACCGATTTGCCCAAGGCGGCGCTGAACAAGATGATCGACTTCGTGAAAGGCGTGGAGCCCGAGGTGGGTTACGGCGCCATTCTGCAAGTCTCGGAAGCCGAAGCCGCGATGCGCGAAGAGCACACCAGGAAAACAAAGACCGTGTGCACCTACTGTGGCGTGGGATGCAGCTTCGATGTCTGGACCAAGGGCCGGCACATTCTGAAAATCCAGCCGGAACATGGGGACTCGAACGGCATCTCCACCTGCGTGAAAGGCAAGTTCGGCTGGGATTACGTGAACAGTGAGGAGCGGCTCACCAAGCCGCTGATTCGCGATACGAACGGATTCCGCGAGACGACATGGGATGAGGCACTGGACCGGATTGAGGCGAAGCTGAAGCAGTTGAAGCGGGACCACGGACCGGATTCCATCGGCGTCATCTGTTCATCGAAGTGCACGAACGAAGAGAGCTACATCATGCAGAAGATGGGGCGGGCGGCGATCGGTACGAACAATGTCGACAACTGCTCGCGGTATTGCCAGTCGCCGGCGACCACTGGATTGTTTCGGACGGTCGGTTACGGGGGCGACGCGGGCTCAATCACCGACATTGCGGCGGCGGGACTCGTGATCATCATTGGCGCCAACAGCGCTGAGAGCCATCCCGTGCTGGCGACGCGTATTAAGCGCGCCCATAAGGAGCGAGGCCAGCGGTTAATTGTGGCCGACCTGCGAAGACATGAGATGGCGGATCGCGCGGACATCTTTTTTCGACCGAAACCGGGCACTGACTTGATCTGGCTCTCGGCAATTTCGCGCTACATCATCGACAACAATCTGCACAGCAAAGAATTCATCGATGAGTGGGTGAACGGCTTCGAGGAGTATCGCAGGTCGCTGGAGCCATTCACGCTCGAATACGCTGAGCGAATGAGCGGAGTTTCCCAGGATGTCCTGAAGCAGGTGGCCCACGAGGTGGTAACGGCCGACGGCACTTGCATCTGCTGGGCGATGGGCGTGACGCAGCATTGCGGCGGGTCTGACACGTCGAGCGCCATCTCAAACCTGCTGCTGTTGACGGGCAACTACAAACGGCCGGGCGCGGGCGCCTATCCGCTGCGCGGTCACAACAACGTGCAGGGGGCGAGCGATTTTGGCGCGATGCCGAATTACTTCCCCGGTTACCAGCGGCTGGAGGATGCGGAGATCCGCCGGAAGTTCGAGGCCGGCTGGGGCGTCTCACTGCCTCCGAAGCCTGGGCTCGATAACCACGAGATGGCGGAAGCTATTCAGGAAGGCACGCTGAAGGCGATGATTCTGGCGGGCGAGGACATGTTCACGTCCGACTCGAACTCGAACTTTATCGGCGATTCCTTCTCAAAGCTGGAATTGTTCGTGGCTTTCGAACTCTTCTTCACGAAAACCTGCCAGTATGCGGACATTGTGCTGCCTGCGGCGGCGAGCCTGGAAAAGGATGGCACGTTCACGAATACGGAGCGCCGCATCCAGCGCCTTTATGCGGTTTTCGATCCGCCGGGCGAGGCGAAGCCGGACTGGCAGATTTCGCAGTTGATTGCGAACCGGATGGGAGCGAACTGGAACTACACTCATCCCTCTGAGTTGATGCATGAGGCCGCATCCCTGACGCCGCTGTTTGCGGGCGTTCGCTATGAGCGTCTGGAAGGGTACAACACCTTGCAGTGGCCGGTGGCCGAAGACGGAACCGGCACGCCGCTGCTTTACAGAGACAAGTTTCCCTTCCCGGACGGCAAGGCGCGCTTTTACAATCTGGCGTGGATTGAGCCGGGAGAGCAGCCGAATCAGGAGTACGATCTTCATCTGAACAACGGGCGCGTCCTGGAGCACTTCGAGGTGGGTAATATGACCTACCACGTGAAAGGCATCGCGGAGATGACACCTGAGCCATTTGTCGAGATCTCGCCGGAACTGGCGGGGGAGCGCGGCATTGAAACCGGGCGCTACTTGCAACTCGAGTCGCGGTACGGTATGGCGCGGGTGCGCGCGGTGGTCTCCGATCGGGTGCGCGGCAAAGAGATCTTCATGACCTTGAATACGCACCGGTACACGGTGAATTACCTGACCGGCAGCAACACCGACCGCACCACCCACACGCCGGCTTACAAGGAGGGAGCAGTGCGGATTCGCGTGCTTCCGGATCGTGGCGAGAACCCGCTGCCGAAAGCTAATTTTCGAAACGGACACCGGACGCCGCAGACGGGCGTCGAAGTGGAGCGCAAATGGAAGCGCGCGGATTACAAACTGCCGGGGAGCGTCGGCTTGGTCCAAATCACGCCGACCGAGCCGCGCCGGTGAGAAGCCCGCAACCCTTTAGAGCCGCGACCATCAGGGAGCGACCGGCTGGCTCTGCGTCAGGAGCGACTGCGGCAACGAGGATCGCGCAGCTCTTGACTATCGTGAGAGGAGAGCGATATGGCCATTCCTTTGCAGTGGAAGAAGTCCGATGAGGCGCGGGCGGCCGATAACGCCGCTGACCTGGATCGCCGTCTTGAGGAGGCACGTCTCGAAAACGGAGAAGCGCTGATCGCGTTCTACAAGCTGATTGGGGCGCTGCACAGGAAGCAAGTCTTTGACATGCTGACCGGGGCAGTTTCGGCGCGAGATTCCCTGATTGAGAAGGCGACGGCTGGGCTGGACAACCCGGAGATCATCAACGCCACGCGCAACGTGATGACCATGACTCGCCTGCTGGGCGGCACAGACCCCGAAGTTCTGCATGCGTTCGCCGACAACCTCGATGCAATGAGAAGGCAGCCGGCGCCCGGCGCAACACCTGGACTTTTTGCGACGTTGCGAAGTTTCCTGGGACGCGACGCGCGACGCGCTCTCGTGACGATGGCGGCGGTGTTGAATGCGTTCGGACGGGCGCTGAGGGTGAAGAAGTAGGGTAATCTGGCTCAGCCGCTCCGCGTGAAGGCGGAAGCCTCTTTCCACCACAGCTCCGCCTGCTTCTCGATGAACGGAATAACGGCCAGAGCGGCCTTCTTGTACGGGTCGCCCATCGAAAAGAGAGGCAGTTTGAACGAAAACCACTGGTCTGGAAAGTCCGGGCCGATGCGGAATCGGGCCGGCCCCGCAACATGCCACGCGGTCAGTTCCTCAGCGGGAACCACGTTACCGGCGACGGTGAGCCCTGACAACGGCGCGCAGGAGATTTCCACGGCATACGCGGGTTTGTGGCGCGCGAAGTGGAACGATAAAAGGTGAACCGACTCCGCCGCGATGCGGCGGAAGTCAGGAAAGCGCCCTGTGAAATTTCTCCCCTCCAGCATCGGCACCACGTGCAAATGGAAGGCTTCGATCATCTTGTTCCGATCAGCAGCCACCACCCAATTGTATGCAGATACCTGAGATGCTTGGTTGTTTTATCCCAGAGCGGCGTTCAGTGACCCTTGGCGGTAGCCTTCAAGGTCAATCGTCACGTAGAGGAAGCCCAGCGGTTTGAAAACGGCCGTAATGGCGGCAAACATCGGAGTTGTCATGGCCTTTGACAACTCATCGGGAGCAATCTCAAGCCGGACCAGCTCCCCATGAAACCGAACGCGGAACTGTCGGAAGCCGAGCGACTTAATGGCTTCCTCGCCTTCCTCAATGGTCTTGATGGTTCGTGTAGTAACGGGCGTGCCGTAGGGGATGCGGGAGCTGAGACAGGCGGCGGCCGGCCGATCCCAGGTGGATAATCCGGCGCGGCGGGAGAGTTCGCGAATCTCTTTCTTGGTCAAATCCGCTTCGGCCAGCGGCGCCTTCACCTCGTGAATCCGGGCCGCGTTCTGACCGGGGCGATAATCGCCAAGGTCGTCCCGGTTCACGCCGTAAACGATGTGGTCATAACCGCGCTCCACGGCAAAAGCCGATAGCCGGATGAAGAGTTCATCCTTGCAATGGAAGCAACGATTCTTGTCGTTCTTCACATAGTCCGGATTCTCAAACTCGTAGGTGGCGATGTACTCATGCAAGAAACCGCATTGGCGGGCAAACTCTTCGGCATCGCGTTTATGCGAGGCGGGGATGGAGGCGGAATCGGCGGTAACAGCGATAGCGTTCGATGCCAACACGCGGTGCGCGGCCCAAGCGAGGTACGCGGAATCCGTCCCGCCGGAATAGGCTACGATGATGCGGCCCAGATCGCGCAAGATGCCGAACAGCCTGGCTTGCTTCGCGTCAAGCAGGCCCGGGTCGAGCGGCGCCGGGACAGCGAGAGTGACCAGACCAGCCATAGTCTTAGAGTAAATCACACGGGTCGAGTGACGCGGCGGGTGTGACTCGACGCAATCCGGAAATAGCACCCGCGCCTACAGAGCCGCGGCCGTCAGTCTCAGGGAACGACCGGCGGTGCTGGTCTCGATTTTCGCAGATCGCCCACCGGCCCTTCTGAACCGCGCGCGTGAGCAAGTGCTAACTCACTTTCGGAAGCTTCAAAACGATTCGCCGATTGTTTACCGTTGTGTCATCGGAAATGTGAATGCGGATATCAGAAGCGCTTGCCGCCGAAACTCGCGGCCGACCCTGTCGCCAATCGGGAGATTGGCGTTCCCAGGGGACCATCCCAGGCCAACTGCGTCTAAGACAAAGGTAAACTGAAAGAAATGGCTCAAGCTTCCACCACGCCGGCTGTCTCGTCACTGCCCGCCAAGTCGCCCTACCTCGTTCTGATTGTTTCCTGGTTGCTCCCGGGCGCGGGGCATTTCCTCCTCGGGCGGCGCGGGCGTGGAGCAATTATTTTCGTCACCGTGCTGGCCGCCTTCGTGCTGGGCATCCTCATGCGTGGCGCAATGTTTGAGCCCAAAACCGGCGATCTGCTCACCACGCTCATTCAATACGGCGGGTTCGTCGCCAATTTATTGGGCGGCCTGTTTTACCTGCTCGCCATTTGGCTGGGGTACTCGGAACCCGATCAAGCCGGCCACTCGCATGACTACGGCGCTAAGTTCCTGGTGGCCGCGGGGTTGCTAAATCTTCTGGCTATGGTGGATGCGTGGGAGATTGCCAAGGGTACAAAGGACTAACCGTCATGAAGCTTTCGAACTTTGAAATGGCAGTGCTGTTTGCCCTGTTCTCGTCGGTGGTCCTGGGCGTGGTAACTAAACGCACCGATCGCGAACGCGTCCGTTACGGCCTGAAGTGTTTCTGCTCATTCATGTTGGCGCTGTTCGCTATCGGTTGGGCGATGCATTTCCTCCACGGCTAGGCGGCCGCCATGAAAACGTTCTATATTGAGACCTTTGGTTGTCAGATGAACGCCCACGACTCTGAAAAAGTGGTGGGCACGCTGCTGACGCAGGGCTACACCCAGGTGGAAACGCCAGCTGAGGCCGAACTGGTTCTTTACAACACCTGCAGCATTCGCGATAAGGCGGAGCAGAAGGTGTTTCACCGCCTCGATCAATTCAAGCACGAAGCGGGCAAGGGATCAAACGGGAAGCGGAAGACCTACGGCGTCCTGGGCTGCGTAGCCCAACAGGAAGGCGAGAAGATTTTTGAACGCGCCCCGCATGTAAGTCTGGTGGCCGGTTCCGCCAGCTATGGCCGGTTGCCGGAGCTGCTGGTGCAGCTTGAAAAGGGCGATCGCCGCGTCACCGGCCTTTCTTTCGACCGGGATGACGCCTTCGAAACCGAGTTCACGCGCCGCACCAATCCGCACCGCGCCTACGTCACCATCATTGAAGGCTGTGACAAATCCTGCGCTTACTGCGTGGTCCCGTTCACACGCGGTCCTGAGCGCAGCCGCGCTAGCGAAAGCGTAATGAACGAGTTGGAACAGCTAACTGGCGCCGGTTATACCGAGGTACAGCTACTCGGGCAGAACGTGAATAGCTACCGCGATCCATCGCCCGCGGGCTGGGACTTCGCCACCATGCTGGAACGCGCCGGCCAGGTGCCGGGCATGCGCCGCGTGCGCTTTACCACCTCCCACCCCCGAGATTTTGGGAAGGAAATCATCAATGCGATTGACCGCACGGAGACGCTCTGCAATCACGTTCACCTGCCCGTTCAATCGGGATCGAGCGACGTCCTTCGCCGCATGGACCGCCAGTACACGCGCGATGAATACATGCGCCGCATTGAATGGATGAAGAAGGCCCGCCGCGATATCGCCATCACCACCGACATCATTGTTGGCTTTCCGGGCGAGACTGAGCGCGACTTTGACGACACTCTGAAGCTGATTGACGGCGTGGAGTATGACGCCATGTTCATCTTCAAGTATTCGAAGCGGCCCAACACCGCGGCCCTGGCGTACGAAGATCACATTCCCGAGGAAGAGAAGACCCGGCGTTTGATGGAGCTTCAGGAGCGCCAGCGCGGCATCCAGCTCCGGCGAAACGCCGGTTACGTGGGCCTCACCGAGCACGTATTGGTGGAGGGATACAATCAAGCCACCGGCCAGTGGATCGGCCGCACCAGCCAGCACAAGACGTTGAACTTCATCGACGCCGCGCTGCCGGCTCCGTCCCAGGAGCGTACGCTGGTAGGTGAGTACCTGGATGTACTGGTGACGCGGGCCAGTCCAAACAGTTTGGCCGGCGAGCGTTCAGCGCATGTCTGAGCCGGCTTCAGGCGCGGGCGGTGCGGGACGGGTCGAAGAGGGAGGAACGGTGATGGAAGTCGAGATGAAAATCCGGGGCCTGATGATGGACCCGATGACGAACATGCCGATTGTCGTCCTGAAAGACATGAGCGGCGAGTCCGTTCTTCCCATTTGGGTTGGCATCTATGAAGCGAACGCCATCGCCCTCGAGATCGAAAAAGTCACCACGCCGCGCCCGATGACGCATGATCTGATCAAGGTCCTGCTGCTCGGCTTGGGAGCAACCATTAAGAAAGTGGTCGTCAATGAACTCAAGGAGGAGACGTTCTACGCCGTGATCTGGTTGGAACGCGAGGGGAAATCGATCAGCGTGGATTCGCGCCCCAGCGACGCGCTGGCTCTGGCCCTGCGTCACGATTGCCCGATCTTTGTGGAGGACGGCGTTTTGCGGACCTCCCGCAATTCCGCCACTGTCTCTGAGAAAGTCAACAACGACGAGTTGAAGAAGTGGCTTGAGAATCTGAACGACGAGGATCTGGGCCGCTACAAAATGTAGGGCCGCGCCCGGGATCTGGGCGCCGTCAATCAAATCTTGGCCACCGGGCCAGCTAAATAGCCGTAAACCAGCAACTTCTTCAGAAGCCGCAATTTATTCACTACCCGCTTGCCGGAGCTGCCATCGGTGATCCGTCCAGCCGGTTATGCATCAGCCGTTTAGCGAATATCCGCGGTTTGGCATTCCTCGTGCCTTTTATTCCGTCAGAGCAGCTGCGCACGAAGCTGTGAAAAAGGCTGGAGCCTGAGAGACGCGCCCCGAAGACGTTCCTTCTGAGGAGACTCTTGACGGGCGCTCGAGTCAGGAGCCAATTTTCTCACGGCTTCGCGACGCGAGCGGCAAATGAGGACCGTAATGGGTTCATGTCCAGTCTAAGAGGAGATGCATCATGCTGTACTATGCGCTGGTATTCCTGCTGATCGCGTTGGTAGCAGGCTTTCTTGGTTTCGGTGGAGTCGCCTTTGCTGCGGCCGGCATCGCCAAGATTCTCTTTGTTGTGTTCTTAGTTCTTTTTGTGGTCGGGCTCGTGATGCACGTAGGCCGCCGCGGCACAACAATCTAACCCAACCTCGAACTGCGAAAGTTGGGCTAACAACCGGGCCGGGCCTCGCTCACTCGGAGGCTGGCGAAAAGACTGGAGCCGGTCAGAGGCCCCCTCGAAGGTCTTACGAGAGGGCGCGTCTCTCTGGCTCCGATTTTTTTCTCCGGTCTGCCATGTTACTTAGTCCCAAGCGAGCCGTAGCATTTTATCTCCGCTTCCGTTGGATCCTCAGAAGGCGAAGACAGCCGGCCTGCGTGGATTGAATTCAGCCTGCCGTTTCTTCTGGTACATGTCCAAATCAGCCCGGTGAAACAACGACGCGGCCGAATCGCCCGGCTCGAAAGCAGCCCATCCGACGGACGCGCCGATCTCGATTTTCAACTCCTGCCCGCCGACGTCGAGACAGGCTATGCCGTGAAGTTGTCCGGCAAGTTCGGTGCCGCGGCGCTCCCCTACTGAGGGCTCAAGATCCATGAGCACGATGAATTCATCGCCACCCCAACGGCAAACGCGATCGCGGCAGCGAACCAGGCTTTGCAGCCGGTCGGCGACCTGGCGTAATACTTTGTCTCCACAGTGGTGCCCGTATTGGTCATTTATCGCCTTGAACTTATTGAGATCCACCACAATCAGCGAAAACGGCGCCGCCTTGTCAATGCGTTCTTGAAGACAGCGCTCCGCTTCACGCCGGTTCCCGACGCCCGTCAAAGGATCGGTGGAGGCCGAATTTTCCATCTGCTGGAGCCGCTCTTCGTAAGCTCGGAGCTGGTTCTCCAGTGCAACCAATTGCGCCGCCGACTCTGCCCGCAGGGTGTCCGCCCAATCCTTCATTCGCTGGACGTGATCGGAGAGGTGTAGACGGATGGCCGTAATGTCCTGGCAATCCAGCGTCTCCTCAAGTTGATGGGTAAATTCGCCCACTTGGGCGCTGACTCGTTGGTTCGAGGATTCCAGCGTTCCGGCCGTTTCCTTCAGAAGCACCAGAACGGCTTCAATTTCCTTGGTGTTGCCGGAGGGCGCCTGCGCCATCGCTTCTTCGACCGAGGCGCAGTACTCCACCAAACAGAACTCGAAACCGTCCAGACTTCGCCGCCGGGCCGCCGGAGAGGAATCGCGGCTGATCGCATCGCACAGCCGGTTCAACTCGGCGACATACGCGGCCCGGCCCGGCGTCTCGACGGCGTGCTTCGCGGACAGTTGCAATGCCGCCGGGTAAAGGGCAAGAAGCTCGCGCCGTTCCTGTTCTTTCAGTTCTGCTTGCCGTACTTCTTTAGCGATAGAGATCATAGTGCGGCGGCCACCAGATCTCATATCGGACTGAATCGATGGGAAAATGAGCGGCTAACGCTCCTCAATTGCGATCACGCGGTCCACCGTCTGGCGTCCCAGCTTCTGCACAATGCCGCTGGGCCAGCGCACCTCAATCTCGTCGACTGCCGTGTCCTTGCCCAACCCGAACGTCAGTTGTAAGGCGGATTGCGAACAATAGCTGGACCCCGCCCGGACCATTTGGGTTTGTTTGCCCGACGCCGATTTGACGGTGACAAATGCTCCCAGCCCATCGCGGCTGGATTTCGTGCCCACCGTCTTGATTGCCACCCAATGATTCTTATTACCGCCGTCATTGCGGAATACGTAGGCTGGACCGTTATTCGTCGAGACAACCACATCCAGATCGCCATCGCCATCCAGATCGCCAAACGCCGCGCCACGCGCCACAATCGGCCGGGCCAGATCGGGACCCAGGCCCGCCGAGACGTTGACAAACTTGCCGCCGCCGGCATTGTGGAAAACAAGCGGCGGCTCCTTGTATTGAATCTTTGGCTGGACGCGGCCGATTTCCTCTTCGATGTGGCCGTTGGCGCAAAAGATATCCAATAGGCCGTCCAGATCGTAGTCCCAGAAGAAGGCGCCGAACGTCAGGCTCAGCAGGCTCGACCGGCCCAACTCTGAGCGCGGCGCTTCATCCACGAAGATGCCGTTGCCTTCGTTATGGTAGAGCGCCAGCATCTGGTTGGTAAAGTTGCCGACCAGTAGATGCGTGCGGCCGCTGCGATCGTAATCGGCCGAATCGACGCCCATTGAGCCGCGCGCCACCCCATCTTCGGCGAAGGCCACACCGGCGGAAAGAGCTTCGTCGGTGAATGTGCCGTTCTTGTTATTGCGATAGAGCTTGTTCGGCTGGGTATCGTTCGCGACAAATATATCGGGCCAGCCATCGTTGTTGTAATCGAGGATGGTCACACCCAATGATTTGGAAGTTGGGTCGGCGATGCCCGCCTTCTTGCTGACGTCCTCAAACTTGCCGTTCCCTAAGTTGCGATAGAGCTTCGACTCCGTGCCTTTGTAGGATTCCGGCGTGCAGTAGGACTTCGTGGAACCATCGAGCGAGCACCAGAGGTCTCCCTTCACGGTCCACTGAACGTAGTTCGCTACGAAGAGATCGGGCTTGCCATCGCGATCGTAATCCACCCAGGCGGCGCTGGTGCCAAAGCTGGCATTATGGATACCGGCCTGCGCGGTGACGTCTTTGAACTTGCCGTTTCCTTCGTTGTGGAACAGATGGTCCCCATCGAGCGCGGTGATATAGACATCTTCCCGGCCGTCATTATCGTAATCGGCCACCGTGACGCCGATTCCATACATTTCGATATCGAGGCCGCTTCCGGCCGTGACGTCCGTAAATGTGCCATCGCCGTTATTGCGATAGAGGGCGGCGATACTTTTCCTGCCGTGCGGCGTCCAGTCCTTGCTATTGACAAAAAGGATGTCGAGCTTGCCGTCGTTGTTGTAATCGAACAGCGCGACGCCGGCGCCCATCGTTTCCGGCAGGTACTTCCTGCCCTCCTTGCCCGCATTGTGTTTGAAGTGAATGCCGGCTTGGGCGGTTATGTCCTTGAATTGAACCGATGAGGGTGGTGGCGTGGGGCCCATGGCGGCGATGCGCGCCACACTAAAGGCGACAGCGGCCGCGGCCCCGGCTACAAAAAGAGCAGAGGCCGCCCACGGCAAGCGAATCGGCGTTCGCGAATTTCCGACAAGAGCTTTCATTGAAATGTGAAACCGACCTTTCGTCATAAGCCGGCTGGAACGGCAGCTTTCTTCAGCGCGGTGTGCCGGGATGTGACTTCTGCCTTCACCGGCCCCAGCGGCGCGCTTTCATGATCGTGAATCGCCTGGCGTGAGTTATTCATCTCAGGACTCAACTGGCGGATTTTCCCGGTAATGGATTGGGACGCCTCGTCGGCCTTGAAACGCCGGAACAGCGTCTCTTCGCGCTGAGCTTCTTCAGTCTCGCCCAGCGCACGGAGGCACAACATCAGGTTGTAATGGCACTGGACGTCCTCCGGATCCACCATCAAGACGCGATGCAGCGACGCGACAGCTGATCGGTAATCCTTTTTCAAGAACTGAATACGCGCGATCTGGTTCAACACCACGCGGTCCCGAGGGTAGTAAGAGGCAGCGGTCTCCAGACTGCGCAGAGCGCCATCGTAATCGCCATCCGTCTTCTGCGCCAGCGCCAGGAAGTAGTAATTGCGCGCCGCCTTGGGATTCAACGCGATCGCCTTCATCACGAATGGCTTAGCGCGCTCCATCTCGCCTTCCTGGATCAGCGCGCGCGCCACATTCAAGTAGCCGTCAGAGTAGGCGGCGTCGGCTTCCGTCACTTTGGTGAACGCGTATTCAGCGCCCTTCAGGTCGCCCTGCAGCAGGAGCCCAATGCCATAGTCGTTCCAGCGGTCGCGATCTTTCTTGTCAACCACCGGCGTCCAATCCGTAGGCTTCCCGCCAATGCCGAGCTCGCTTGTGGCCGACGCGATGGTCACAATCGGCAGGTCGGGGATGCGGCCCTTGATCGCTCCGGAAACGTTGGCAGGAATGTTCTTCGGGTCAAAGGTCCATTCGCGGCTATCGTGGTGAATGTCCACAAGAGCCGGATCCTGGCCCGGCTTGGGTTCACCAGCGTAGACGTACTTCGTGTAGTAGTCAGTGAACTTGCGATAGTTCAGCCGCGCTGTCAGCGTGATGGGGCTCACGGCATCCTTCGGGATGCGGACCCGATAGTGCGCCACATCCGCCGCTCCTGGCGGAATCAAGCGAACATACAGCAGACTTCGTGTTTGAAAGGCATTTCGCCTGCTGATGACATTGGCGTCGCCATCCAGCTGGATGGACTGGTAGAAGTGTGCACCCGGATCCACCGCTCCGCCGCCCGCGCGTTCGGTGTTCCCACTCCAGAAAATCAGCCGGCCGGTTGCGTCTTTGCCCTGCAGTTCGAGCCATGCTTCCTGAGCATCCACCGTGCCGCCCGGGAAGAAGTGACCGATCTTCAGCGTCCGCACCACAACGTCCACTCTGACCGTGGAGCCGCGCGCGAAGACCCGGTTACCGCGCTCAACGGGTGCCGCCACCTTGCTGACGTCCCGCAGGAACACCGCGCCGTGCTGATCCGATTCCTCGCCGACGGCGAATGTCGAAGCAAGCAACGGGCCCTCATTCCCCGCGCTCCGTTTCATCTGCAAGGCGCCGCTATCTTCCACCGGACTCGCCGCGAAGATATCCACGCGCATAAAGCCAGACTTCAGAAAGTCCTCTACGCGCTTCAACTGTTCGGGGTCGTTATTGGCAATCGGGACAGCGGTGTTGGCGGCGGCAAAATAGTGCGAGTGGGTCAGGCCGTTGACGTTACCCGGTTCGCGCGACTTCTGTTGCGGCATGTGACAGTCCGCGCAGCCAGCGGGTTTGTTGGGATAGTAGAAGGAACGCGCGCCTTGCCCGGAGACCCCGCTGGCCTGCCAGTTGTCGTAATCGTTGAAGCCGCGGACCCATCGATAGCTGTTCACCGGGATATCGAGATGGACCTTGTGGCAGGTGGAGCAGAATTCCGAAGTATCTTTCGCCATGAACGGCTTCAAGAACGTGCGGCGGTGCGGCTCGGGATTGACATAAGTCAGGAAACGGTCGAGCGCGTGCACATACGGGTTCGTGCTGACCGCCAGATCGTGCAGCGGGTTGTACTCCATCACGTACCCGCCGTTCCCCATGGAACTGTCGACGCGTGAAATAGCATGGCACGAAATGCAGCCTAACCCTGCCTGCGCTTGCGGCGTGTCGATCTGATTCTTGATTGGCTGCGCCCATCGGCCGCTAAAGATGACGGCGTGGTCATGGCAACCGGCGCACCACTGGCTCGGCTTGGTGGAGTGCTGCACGTCTTGCATGTACTCAATCGACTTCCGGTAAAACTGGTTGTTAAAGCTGGCGAAATGGTGGGCGGAGTGTTTCCATTGATCGTAGATTTGTTTGTGGCACTCACCGCACTTCTCGCTATCGAGGAAAAAGTTCGCCGGGATTTGCTTATGGACGTTGGTTTGAATGGATGACGGCCAGAACGGTGACTTCGGTCCCCCGCCTTCCTCTTCCATGCTCGCCGGAACCACGTCTGGATTCACAATGCGGTCATGCGGATTCGGATAGTAATGATGGTAAGCAGCCATGACCGCCACCATCGATGCCCCCAGCGCCATTGCGCCCGCCAGGCCGCGATAGAGCGGCTTCGAATAACGGGCGAGGGCGGGCAAACACAGGGCCACGGCTATGACCGCCACAGCGATGTGCGCCGCCAGCACCGGATGGTCCGCGCGCAGATTGCCATGGACCATCAGGTACACTCCAATTACAGCCGCGAGCGCGAAAGGAATGCCCGGCACAAGCGAGGCGCGGCTCTTCCACATCACGACGGCGGCGAATGGAATCAGGACCACGCCCAAAACAATGTGCAGCAGGACATTCGCGATGTAGGGGATGGAAGCGCTGGTAAACGCCAGCAAGTAGGCCGAGTTTAGAACCAGCAGGATCAACAGAACGATGCCAAGCTTCGTGAATTTGGCGGACATGGTTTCTCTCATTCAGTGGCCGGGGCACGATCTGACATTTGTGAACGCCGAGTGGCCGCGTCACTCGCCGGCGTTAGAGGACGAATCAGCCGCAGAGCGGGCCGGGTATTGTATTCGCGGACGTACTGCTGGTGCGCGGCGTCATTCGGATAATGTTCGCCCGCCGGATACGGATATCGAGACATCCCATGGAATGGCAGCGGGTCCACGCTTTGAGAGAACGCGGTATTGGCGTCACGATCCTTCGCCCAACCTTCCACTCGCAGCAGGTAGTCGCGCCGCCAACCGGGCCTGAGAGCAGGGAAACGCTTCGGGTCATACTGCAAAGTGAGTTCGTCCCCTGAACCCATCACCACTAACATGTCATCCACTCTTGCGGTCAATTGCGTCACGTCGCCGTAGCGCGTGTACTTGCCCGCTGAGTTACTGGGAGTGGGGTTCCAGTACGAGGTTGCCGTGGGATTTGCGAATTCAAATGTTTCCGGTTGCCGCCGCTCCGGGTGAATGTGGGATGGCGAGAACCCCCGGAAGTGAACCTCTGAATGCACCGGCACGGCCGCGGTGAAGACAGACTGTGGAGCGCCCGCGTCCTCGCCGAGGAAGATCTCATCCCAGAAGACACAGAGGTTGGTGACGATGCGCACTTCCCGCGAATCCGTGAGGAACTTGCCCGTCAGATCCACCGCGATGGTCTTTGGTTTTCCCGAAGGCATGCCCATATCCTCAATCACCGTCACCCACTTCCCAGACTTGTCCTTTACTTGTAAGTACGGCGGCGTGAGGTCTTTCTTCTCCTGCGCTTGTTGGAGGAAGGTGCTGCCGTCGGCCCAATCCACCCAGCCATTCAGCACCAGGAATGCTCGATTGGCGGGGGCAGCGTTGCCGAAATCGAGGTCAAGCGTGTGCGTCTCGGCCACGCCGACATAGTTACGTTTGAAGTCATCCACATACCGCTTATCCTGCTTCGGCAGGCGCTCCGTGACATCGCCATGCACAGTGCGGGCGTGGACCGGGTAAACGCGATGAGTAAGACCGTAGAGCCGAAACTCGGGGAATGGCGGCGACTTCCACTTCTCGTTCGAGTAGATCTCGGTGGCCGCCGGATGATCGATGGCGATAAGGCTGACCTGGTCGAAGTAGGAGACCTCGCTCAGTTCCTCGGTCAGCTTGATCTCATACCTGGGTCCGTTCGGGGTGGGGCGCGGCGAAAGCCACTGGCCGGCCAGCGGCACATACTCGGTATGGTCAGTGGGGAAGAATTGGCCGTCGCCAGACATCGCGCCCAGCGGCGCTACACCCAGCACATCGGTGATGTATTGAAACTCGGAGCCGTTCCAGGTGAAGATCAGCGGGCAACTGCCGGAGAGGCGCTGCGCCTCCTTGAAGCTGAGATCTTTGTTCACCGGCTGGTTCATTTCGTTCTGGATCAATCCGTTCGGCCAGGTGATGCGAACGGTATCGGCGGTTTTCCGGCTGTCGCTCCCGAAGATCACCGGTAACCCTGTGTATAGCTTCTTTTGATAACTCGACCCGGCCTTGATTTCGATTTCAGAACCCATCGGGATTTTCAGATTCTTCACGCCCATGATCTGCACGTCGACCCACGCGTTGCCGGCCTGAGTCTTGTTCTCCACCAGCACCACCCTGTTGTCATCCGTAATGGCGGCTAGATCGGCGAGGCCGTCACCGGTGAAGTCCGCCGCTACCCAAGCTTTGGCGACTGGCAACCCTTGGACCGACTTAGGCTCGACGAACTGCAGTGCGCCCTGGTTCTGGCGAACTCCCGTTGGCGACACATAATCGGTAAATCCGCGATTTCCCAAGTCCGCAAAGGCGACCGGCGTCGCAGCGAGTAGCTTGGGCGCCGCGAGCGATGTTCCCTCGTTTCGGGCGACCATCGTGCCCGACGGAGTCTCGAACGCAATGTCGAGATTGCCGTCGTTATCCAGATCGAGCGTGGCCGCGTGCGTTGCGCCCGCGGGGACCGCGCTCATCGGCTGCGCTTTGTATGTGGCCATGAGCTCATCCAGATAGAGAACGGCGCCGCGGTCTTTGTAAGTCACAAACAGATCCTTGCTCTTTGTGTCGGCCTTCAGGCGAAACGCGACGCCGCTGGTGGCTTCGCCCTCGACAAACGGAAAAGGATGCTCGACGAAGCCTTCCGCGCCTTGATTTCGCAGCAGGATCGATTTCCTGCCGAGCAGGATGAGATCCAGATCGTAGTCGTGATCGAAGTCGATCCAGACTGCCGCATGGTAACGGCCTTTTGGCAGCGCAAACGCGGATTTAGTGAAGACTCCGGACTTATTCTCATACAGCTCCGCGCCCCCACTGGTGAGCACGCAGAGGTCGATTTCGCCATCGTTGTTGAAGTCTCCGGGGACCACGCCTACCACGTTCCTGATGCTCTCGAGTCCCGTCTTCTCCACCTTCTGCGACCCGCCCCGGAACAGCGCAATGCCCGCAGAGGAATAAACCAGCAGGTCCGGCTTCGACGAATGGTAAAGGTCCAGCGCTACCAGTCCTGCGCCATCGCCTGAATCGAGCTTGGCCAGATCTGTGGATGAGAATGCGTAATCCACCGGTTGCTTCGCGTTGTCCGTTTCCGGCTCGCGCGGTTCGTAGACTTCGGCGTATTCGCACCACTCGACATCCTCAGGGGTGGCGACGCTTTCCTGGGCCGCCTTGCGCTCCTTGAAAATGGCCAGTTCGCGGTTCGCTTCTTCCATGCGCTTCTGCTGGCGATAAAGGTTGAACAGTTGGAAATGCGGCGCGGCCAGGCTCGGATTCAGATCGCGGCACAGCTCGAATTCCTTCTCCGCTTCCTGAGCATTGCCCTGCAGTTTGTAAATGGTGCCGAGATTGTAGTGGGTAATGGCCTCGGTGGGAGCGAGCTTCGCGAGTTGTTGAAATTGCGCGATCGCCTTATCGAACTGCCCGTCGCGCTTATAGAAGATACCCAGATTGAACCAGGTGTGCGGGATGCTTGGATCTTCCTTTTGCACTTTTTCGAGGAGCGCAATTCCTTCCTGCGTGCGGGCGGCGCGAAGCAGGGCGAGCGAGTAATTCAGTTGTTCGCGAACCGAGTTGGGCCTCAGGTCCAGCGCCTTCTTGAACTCCTCCACGGCTTCAGCCTGGGTGGTGGGATTTTCGTAAAAGGCTTTTCCGAGATTCAGGTACTGAGTGAGCCGATCGTCGACGGAGGGGGTAGTCGCCGGGACGGAGGCGGGATGCTGCTGAGTGGGGGGATTATCGGAAAGAGACAGCCATAGCATGGCTGCGGCCGCGACAAGGCGGGCGGGCGCAAGCCCGGTGAAATTGCGAAATAACATGATTTACGAAGCAACAGAGCGCGCAGGCGAACGTCTGTCTGGGATTATAAGAAAAAGCAATGGCCAACGGTTTAGTAGAAACACATTAGTTCGGCCAATGTAAGCGCAATCACTGCAGAGGCCGGTTAACAACCGGCCGCAGGATTTCATCCTGCCCTACAGGCTGAGAATATTGAGAATGAATTTGACTAGAAGAGAAATATTGCGGGCTGCCGCGGCGTTGGCCGCCGGACTGCGGCTCAGCGCGGAAGAGGGGCCTCCCCTGTTCGAGGAGATCCCGGCCTCCCGCAGCGGCATTGAGTGGGTCCACGACAACGCCATTTCGGACAATCACTACCTGCCCGAGACCATGGGCCCGGGCTGCGCCTTCCTCGATTACGACAATGACGGCTGGATGGACATCTACCTGGTGAACAGCGGGCCTTGCGACTTCTGGAAACCGCCGAAGCCCATTCGAAACGCGCTTTATAAAAACAATCGCGACGGCACGTTTACCGACGTGACGGAGAAGGCGGGCGTCTCCGGTAATACCTTTGGCATGGGCGTGGCCGTTGGCGACTACGATAACGACGGTTGGCCGGACCTCTTTGTCACGTCGTACGGAAAGTGCATTCTCTACCGGAACAACCACGACGGCACCTTCACCGACGTGACGGAGAAAGCCGGAGTATCGACGCTGGGGTGGACCACCAGCGCCGTTTGGTTTGACTACGATAACGACGGCCGCCTGGATTTGTTCGTGTGCAGCTTCGTGGATTACAGCGCCTCGCATAAATTCGAATGCGGCGACAATAAGCTTGGGAAGCACTACTACTGCATCCCTCGCATTTTCCGCGGTACGGTCAACTCGCTGTATCACAACAATGGCGATGGCACGTTCACAGAAGTCAGCAAGGGCACCGATATTGCGAAGGCGATCGGCAAGGGCCTGGGCGTGGTGGCCACCGACATCAATAATGACGGCCGCATGGACCTGTTTGTCGCCAACGATACCGTCCAGAACTTCCTCTTCGTCAACCGCGGGCCGGACAAGAACGGCAAATGGCAGTTTGAAGAGATCGCGCTCCAGGCGGAGGTGGGATTCAGCGACAACGGCCAGCCGCGGTCCGGCATGGGCGTCGACGCCGCTGACGTCAACAACGACGGTTGGCAGGACCTGTTTGTGGCCAACGTGGATCAGGAGATGTATTCGCTTTACCAGAACAACCGCAATGAGAGTTTCCGCGATACGGCTCACCTCAACGGCGTCGCGCAAGCCACGCGGCTGATGAGCGGTTGGGGTCTGAAGTTCTTCGATTACGATAATGACGGCGCCATCGACTTGATTCTGGCCAACGGCCATCCCGATGACATGATCGACATCTATTCGCAGCAGGTGCACTACAAGGAGCCGCTGTTGCTGTTCCATCAGGGCGCCGGCGGAAAGCTTACGAATGTCAGTGACCAAGCCGGCCCCGCCTTCAAGAAGCCGCTGCCGTCCCGCGGCCTGGCGGTGGGCGATTTCAATAACGATGGGGCTTTGGATGTGATCGTGGGCAATAACGGCCAAGCCCCCGTGCTGCTGAAGAACAACGCCGCCAAGGGGAACAACTGGATCGGTTTAAAGCTGGAAGGTGTAACTTCGAACCGCGACGCCATTGGGACGAGAATCGTTTGGAAGGCGGGAGGCAAGACATTCCGGCGTCTCAAGAATAACGGCGGCAGCTATCTTTCGTCGCACGATCCGCGCGAGGTTCTCGGCGTCGGGACGGCCACGAAGATCGATGAGATCGAGATTACATGGGCCGCACCCAGCAAACAGGTTGACCGCCTTACGAACGTGGAAGTGAACCGGTATATTCATGTTGTCGAAGGGAAGGGAATCGTCTAAAGCGAACCCGCTTCGCCGGGCCCCCTTGTGATGAAGCCGTCGCCCACACTCCGGCTGCTGGTAGGTTTGCTGATCACGCTGGCGGCGGTTGCCGTGTTCTCCTGGTACGCGCTTGAGCAGATTCACGGCCTCCAGACCCTGCAATCGGAAACCATTGACCGTGCGCGGCGCGATTCGCTTCAGCTTCTCCGCGTCCAGAGCGATCTCAGTTCGCTAGGCCTGGCGCTGCACGACATGGTGCTGGGCGAAGAGACCTACGGCGTTGCCGCTTACCGCAATGAGTTCGCGCGCATCAGAATAGATCTGGAAGAGGCCATTGAGAAGGAAGCGCGGTTGGCCCCTGAGACGCGCATTCCCGAACAGCAGCAGCGGTTGCGACGCTCCATACAGCAGTTCTGGCGGACGTCGGACCAGGTGTTCCAGTTGGCCGATTCAGGTGAAGAGAAACGGGCTCTTCAAATAGCCGGCTCGCAGCTTGCCGCGCAGCAAAGCAGTCTGGCGGCGCTTACCTTCAATCTGCTGAAGCGTAACAACGATGCCGAAGAAGCGGCCGCGCTTCGCGTCGCTGAGATCCATGAAGGAGTCCGGCAAAACATCTTCGCCTTTCTGACGGCGATGCTCATTTGCATTGTCGTTACCAGCCTTTACATCATCTATTCGAATCGCCGCGTGTTTGCCCGTCTTGAAACGCTATCGAGCCAGCGCCGGGTTCTGGCGGCAAAGTTGATCGCGGTTCAGGAAGAGGTGCTACGCTCTGTTTCAAGAGAGCTTCACGATGAGTTCGGGCAGATTCTGACCGCTGTGGGCGCGATGCTGGCCCGGGCGGAACGAAAGGGACTGCCGCCCGATTCGCCATTCCGCGCTGAAATGACGGAGGTCCGGGAGATCGTGCAAACCACGCTCGAAAAAATGCGCAGCTTGTCTCAAATGCTGCATCCGGCGGTAATCGACGATTACGGTTTGGTGAAGGCGCTAGAGTGGTACGCGGGAGTCTTTTCCAGGCAAGCGGGTATTGAGACAGATGTTGCGGTGAAGGGTGAGCCGTTTCGGATTACCGGTCCGCCCGCCATCAACTGCTTCCGGATAGTCCAGGAAGCGCTCACCAATGCAGCGAAGCACGCGAAAACGAAGGCGGCGCATGTGCGGCTTGACTTCACGCCGAAACGCCTCACCATACAGATTCAAGATTCCGGTGTTGGTATCGTGCAGGACAAGAGGACGCGTAAGCCTGGGTTGGGCCTGATTGCGATGCAGGAAAGAGCAGAACTGCTGCACGGAACGCTGCGCGTGGAGCGCGGGGCGCACGGTGGAACCACGGTGACGTTGGAAGTTCCGCTGCCCATGGCGGAGGGTGTTGCGGGGGAAGAATTCGTACAGGAGGCGGCAAGTCCGCGGGCATGATAGACGAGATTACAGTTTTACTGGCGGACGATCACAGTCTGGTGCGCCGCGGGTTTCGCCGCATCTTAGAAGACGACGAGTTTATCCGCGTGGTGGGTGAAGCGGGCAACGGTGTGGAAGCCATCCAGATGGCGGAGCAGCTTCATCCCCGCGTGGTGGTGATGGATCTCTCCATGCCCCAGCTCGATGGCGTGCAGGCTACGCGCGAAATTGTGCGAAACGTGGCCGGGACGGCGGTCCTTATTCTCAGCATG
>CAJCIT010000060.1 GCA_903970405.1 Acidobacteriaceae bacterium
CCGCAATCCGGAGCACCGTCAGAAGCGTGCGTCCCCAATCCGGAGCACGGAGCACCCGGAGCACGAGAAGCGTGCGTCCCCAATCCGGAGCACGGAGCCCCGGAGCACGAGAAGCGTGCGTCCCCAATCCGGAGCACCCAATCCGGAGCACGTCCCCAATCCGGAGCAAGAAGCGTGCGTCCCCAATCCGGAGCACGGAGCACCCGGAGCACCAGAAGCGTGCGTCCCCAATCCGGAGCACCGTCCCCAATCCGGAGCACCCCGTCCCCAATCCGGAGCACCCGGAGCACGAGAAGCGTGCGTCCCCAATCCGAGCACGTCCCCAATCCGAGCACGCCCCAATCCGAGCACGAGCACCCAATCCGAGCACGGAGCACCCGGAGCATCCCCAATCGAGCACCCAGAAATATCCAAAGGCGTCAAGGTAAGCAAGGCGGATTCGCCGGCATCGACCTCCGTCGGGACGACTTTCACGGCGATTGGAACTACTCCATTCAGCCGCGGTCGCATTGAGACTCATATTTCCTTACAGTCCCTTAGTCTGGGGCCTAGCGGCAAAAGGCCCCGAGCGGAATGGATCCGCGAGGGCGGCGGCCGGGCGACCGCCGCGCAGCTTGACAAGCAGGCTTGACAAGCTGCCCTCCAGGGCATCGGGGCTCAGTTCGCCAGACCACTTTACCAGGGAAGCGTTTTTCCCTTGTGGAAATAGCCGCCAGTGGGGCCGTCGTCCGGGAGTAATGCGAGATCAACGGCGGTGGTGGCGCCGTCTGGAATTTCGAGCATCGCTCCAGAACCGCCGAGATCCGTCTTCACCCAACCCGGATGAGCTGAGTTCACCTTGATCTTGGTGTCCTTCAGTTGCTGGGCCCAGTAGACGGTTAGCATGTTCAGCGCCGCTTTGGATGAGTTATAAGCAGGTGACGGCGAGGCGTGGCCGGCCGCCGCATTGGCGATAGAGCCGAGGATGCTGGAGTGATTCACAATGCGTCCGGCGGGACTCTTCTTCAGCAAAGGCAGCAAGGCGTCAGTCACTGCATAGAGGCCAAATAAGTTTGTTTCGTAGGTTTCGCGGAAAAGCGCGAGGCTCGGCGGGGCGGAGAAATCGGGGCCAATGCCGGCGTTGTTTACCAATATGTCCAGCCGGCCGAAATTTGTTTCGAAGTAGCCAGGAAGGGCGGCAACGTCAGCGGCATTTGTTACTTCGAGGGTGACGGCGTGAGCGTCAATGCCCTCGGCCTTCAGTTTCTCGGCGGCGGCGGTACCCTTATCGCCACGTCCGCCAATGACGACGGTGATCCCTTTTTGGCCCAACTGGCGGGCAATTTCGAATCCGAGACCCTTCGTGGCCCCGGTTATGAATGCTACACGTTTATCGCTCATGTCGATCAAGATGCTTGCTAAAGCTGTTAAGTCGCAAGCATCCCATTTCGCCGGACGGCGAAGCCGTCAAGAAATGACGTGCAGCGTTACCGCGCGTGGATCTCATCCTTGGCCACCACTCCGGCCTTCATCACGAACGGGACGTGCTGAAGGACTCGGACGTCCTGGAGCGGGTCGGATGCCACGGCAATGAGATCGGCCCACTTCCCAGGTTCGAGCGCACCGGTGCGATCGGACCACGACATGAGGGCAGCGGCATTGATGGTGCCGGTTTGCAGAGCCGCAAGCGGCGTCATGCCCAGCTTCGTGACATAAACCTCAAGTTCATGCGCGTTCAGGCCGTGCGGGTAAACGGCGGCGTCCGTTCCGAGCGCAATCTTGACGCCTCCAGCGACGGCTTGCCGTAGATTGACGCGCATGGCCGCGGAAACGTCCGTCATCTTCTGTTGATAGAAGGCCGGCAGATGGCCGTTCTCCTGCATCCAGTCAGTGAGATAGAAGGTGGGCACCAGGTAGGTGCCATGCGCCTTCATCGCGCCGATGGCATCCGCGTCAATGTAGGAGCCATGCTCAATAGAATCGACACCGGCCTGGGTGGCGAAGAGAATGCCCTGCGCCCCGTGGGCATGCGCGGCCACTTTGCGGCCGAGGCGGTGGGCGTCTGCGACAATGGCCTGCATTTCTTCGAGTGTGTATTGGCTCGCTTGCGGATCGTCGCCTTTGGAAAGCACGCCGCCGGTGGCGCAAATCTTGATGAGGTCGGCGCCATACTTGATGACCTCGCGCACCTTGTGCTGGACGGCGGGAATGCCATCGGCGACGCCTTCGTTGGTCTCATGGAACTCATACGGCAGCAGGTTGTCATCACAGTGGCCGCCCGTGATGCCGAGGGCCGGGCCGCTCGCCTGCATGTGCGGACCGGGGAGCAGGCCGGCATTGATGTAGTCGCGAAGAGCGATGTCGGAGTAGCCGGCTGCGCCGACGTTGCGGATGGAAGTAAAGCCGGCTTCGAGCGTTATTTTGGCGAAGCGGGCGCCATTGAGGGCTTGGCGAGCGGTGTCGGTGGTGAGTTCGTGATACGGGTCAAAATTAGTATCCATGGTGATGTGGGTGTGCACATCAATCAAGCCGGGGAGGACGGTCATGGACTTCAGGTCGATCTCCTTGTCGCCGGGTTGCGCGGGCGTGGAGGCGGTGGGAGTTACGGCCTTGATCCGATCGCCCTCAATGACGATGGTCTGGTCAGCGGGTTCATTACCGGTGCGGACGTCAATCAGGTGGCCGGCGCGGACCAGGATTCGCCCTGGGCTTGTCTGGGCATTGAGCACAGCAAGGAAGAAGAGAGATAGGGAAACGCGGTGAAACCAGGTCAAGGGCTTGGGCCTCCTGAGGATGAAGAATACCAGAGGGCCAGCGCGACGCGCCTGGCACCGCCCATCTCCGCATGGCCGCGGCAGATCTTGCTTATGCATAGATTTTCGCTTCCAACTCCGCCCAGCGCGTATACAGCTCATCCACCTGCTGCTGCGCCGGTTCAATTGACGCGTAGGTATCCTGCAGCCGTTTCCCGTCCGTTGCCACCTCGCCCGATTCCAGCATCCGCTGCAGCCGCATCACTTCCCCCTCGGCATCGGCGATGCGCTGTTCGAGGGCGTCATACTCACGCTGCTCCAGGTAGGAAAGCTTCTTCTTGGATGCCTGCGGCGGAGCCACGCCTGTAGTGCTGCCCTTCGCCGCACCCTTCGGCTTGGCGCCCGTCACGGTCTGCCGCCATGCTTCCCATTGCGAATAGTCCGCGAACCGCTCAGCCTCGCCCGTCCCGCTCAAACCCAATACGGCCGTGGATACGCGGTCGAGCATGAAGCGGTCGTGCGTCACCAGCACCAGCGCCCCGGGAAACGTGAGCAGGCTCTCCTCGAGAATCTCGAGCGTCGGAATATCCAGGTCATTGGTCGGCTCATCCAGCAATAGCAAGTCCGCCGGTTCAAGCATCAAGCGCGCAATCAGCACGCGAGCGCGCTCGCCGCCGGACAATCGGCCTACGGGCTGATTCAACTGTTCCTGCGCGAATAGGAACCGGTCAGCCCAGGCGGCCACGTGGATGGTTCGTTCCTGATAAATCACTGAATCGCCATCCGGCGCGAGCGCGCGGCGCAGTGTCACATCCGGATCAAGCACCCGGTTCTGGTCGAAGTAAACAACGCGCAGGAAGTCAGCGCGGCGGATCTCGCCGCTTTCCGGCTTCAGCTCATCGCGCAAGAGGCGAAGCATCGTGGTCTTTCCGCTGCCATTCGGCCCCACCAGGCCCACGCGGCTCCCCGCCGTAAACACAAATGAGAAGTCCGTCAAGATCTTCTTGCCGCCAAAAGAGAAGCTCGCTTTATCGAACTCCACCAGACGTTTGGTCTTGCGGTCGCTCGCCGAAAAGTCGATCTCCGCCGAGGAGGTTTTGCGCCGCGCGTTAATATCCGACAGTTCGCCGATCAATTCATGCGCCTTGCCGATGCGCGCCTTTGACTTCGTGGCTCGCGCCTTCGGCCCCCGCCGCAGCCAGTCAATTTCCGTGCGGACTCGATTCTCCAGGGCCTCCTGGCGCTTCGTTTGCGCATGAAGGTACTCATCCTTCTTGATGAGGAACTCGCTGTAGTTGCCCTTCACGCGAAACAGGCCGCTGGGATAGGCGCGATTCAGCTCCATCACATCCGTAGTTACATTCTCCAGAAAGTAACGGTCGTGACTAATCACAACGCAGGCGAAGCTCGCCGATTGCAATAGCTTTTCGAGCCACAGGATGCCGCCCAAATCCAAGTGATTGGTCGGCTCATCCAGCAACAACAGATCGGCGCCTTCCACGAGCGCCTCGACAATCGCCAGCCGCTTGCGCCAGCCGCCTGAAAGCGATACGGCCTCCGCGTCAAAATCTTCAAAGCCCGCCCGCCCCAAGGTCTCGGCTTCGCGGGAGTCCCACTCCGATTCCGGCGCCTTTGCCCGCTCCAGCGCTCTCCTCACGATGAAACGAACCGTTTCGCCGGGAGCATATTCGGAGGCCTGCTCAACGTAGCTCATCCGCACGCCTTTGCGGACGGCCACTTCGCCTTCGTCCGGGGTTCGCCTGCCGGCCAGAATTTCAATCAGCGTCGACTTGCCGGACCCGTTGGGACCGATCAGTCCTACGCGGTCGCCTTCATGGATCGGGAATGAGATTTCGGTGAACAGCGGCGCCGAGCCGTAGGCCTTGGTAAGATTCTGTGCGTTTAAGAGTAAGGCCAAACAGAACCTACCTTGTCCGGAAACGGTTATTCAGCGCCGCCAGCTTGTCGTCGAGCGTGGCTTTGGGAGCCTGTTGCGGGCTCGGCTGCTTCCGAGGTTCAGGCGCTCCATGTTTCACCTTTGGCAGGTCCGATGCCTGCAGTGCTTTGATCGAAAGCGCGATGCGCTTGGTCTTAGGGTCGACGGAGAGCACCTTCACCTTCACGATCTGGCCCACCTTCACGGCCTCATTCGGATCTTTGATGAAGCGGTTCGAAAGCTCGCTCACATGGACCAGCCCATCTTGATGCACACCGACGTCGACAAACGCGCCGAAGTTGGTCACGTTCGTCACCACGCCTTCCAGAATCATCTCCGGCTGCAAATCGGAGATCGCTTTGAGATCGGCCCGGAACTGCGGCGCCACGAACTGATCGCGCGGATCGCGCCCCGGTTTGCGCAATTCGTTGAGAATGTCGGTCAGCGTATAGACGCCCGCGGAGGCAGTCTGAAAATCCTCTAGCTTCACTGATTCCACCAGCGCCGGCTTCGAGATCAGTTCGGGAAGACTCACGCCCAGAGAGCCGGCAATCTTCTCGACAATGGGATATGACTCTGGATGAACCGCCGTGATATCCAGCGGATTCTCGCCGCCACGAATTCGCAGAAAGCCTGCCGCCTGCTCAAACGTCTTGGGCCCGAACCCCGGCACGGCCATCAACTGCACCCGCGAGCGAAACTTGCCGTGCCCATTGCGAAACTCGACGATCTTTTGGGCGGTGCGCTCATTGATGCCGGCCACATGCTTCAACAAAGCGAACGACGCCGTATTGAGATCGACGCCCACCCGATTCACGCACAGTTCCACCGCCGCATCCAAGGCCTCGCTCAATCGGCGCTGATCTACATCATGCTGATACTGCCCGACGCCAATGGATTTCGGATCGATCTTCACCAGCTCCGCCAGCGGATCCTGCAGCCGGCGTCCGATCGAGATCGCGCCGCGCACCGTCAGGTCGAGCTCCGGGAACTCCTGCCGCGCAATTTCCGACGCCGAATAGATTGAGGCGCCCGATTCATTCACCACGACGCTAAAGACGCTGTCGAGCTTGGCCTCGCGCAGCATCTCCCGGACGAAGGCCGACGCTTCGCGCGAGCCGGTCCCATTGCCGATTGAAATAGCGCGCACGTGGTGGCGCTGAATCAACGTAAGCAGGGTGGTGGCCGCGCCCACCACGTCATTCTTCGGTTCCAGCGGATAGATCACGGCGTGATCCAGGAACTTACCCGTCTCATCCACGACGGCAATCTTGCAGCCGGTCCGCAGACCCGGATCCACGGCCAGAACGGCAATCATGCCCGCCGGCGGCTGCAGCAGCAGATTCCGCATGTTTTCACGAAAGACGCGAATGGCTTCGGCGTCGGAACGTTCCTTCAATTCAAGGCGTACATCGGTTTGAATCGATGAGTTCAACAGCCGCTTCCAAGCATCCTCCGCGGCCTGTTCCAAATGAGGGACCCAAGGGCCTGGGCGTTGAATTGCCTTGCCGCGCAGATAGGAAACCGGCCGCGCCGCATCCAGCTCAATGGTGAAATACAGAATGTTTTCGCTTGCGCCGCGCCGGATAGCCAGCATGCGGTGCGATGGAATCTTCGCCGCGGGCTCCGAATAGTCCGCATACATCTTGAACTTGCCCTCGGCGTCAACGGCGTCCTCCGCCATCTTGCTCACCACCACGCCTTCGTTCAACATCAGATGGCGCAAGTGTTTGCGGAACTCGGCCGTCTCGCTGATCTGCTCAGCGACGATGTGACGCGCCCCTTCCAAAGCCTCGCCGGGCGAAGCGACGCCTTTCTCCTCGCTGACGAAGCTCGCGGCAAAGGCGGCCAGGTCCACGCCCGTATCCTGCTGCTCCCAGAGGTAGGCGGCCAGCGGCTCCAAGCCCTTCTCTCGCGCGATGGTAGCCTTGGCGCGGCGCTTCGGTTTGAAGGGGAGATACAGATCTTCCAGTTCGCTTCGATCGAGAACGCTCTCAATCCTCGCCTTCAATTCGGGCGTCAGCTTTCCTTGTTCGTCAATGGTCTTCAGGACTGTTTCGCGCCGTTCGTCCAATTCCCGGTGATAGGCCAGCTTCTCCAGAATCGCGCCGATAGCTACTTCATCGAGGTTTCCCGTCGCCTCTTTTCGGTATCGCGCGATGAACGGAACGGTGCCGCCTTCATCCAACAGCGAAATCACCGCCGCCAGGCTCTTCAACGAAACATGGAGTTCGGTTGAAATGTGAATCAGCGTGTTCGTGGAAAGTTGCTTCGGTCCAGACATTGAGTACGCATTCTCATCATAGAAGCACGGGCCGCCGTTAGGCGCCGGGCCTGATGGAACGCGGGCATCCGGGATGATGCGTCAGATGGAGACGGCGGAGGCGTGTTCCTTTCGCGGCGCCAGCCACCCCTCGAAGTTGGTGCGGAACATGCGTTCAATGCCGTGTTTAATTCCGGCTCGCGTGACGGGCCGCCCATCTTCCGCCAGCAAGCGATACGCGTTTGAAAGAATCGGCGCCAGCGTTCGACGGGTGTTGCGCCATTTGTAGATCACCTGCTCCAGCACCCGGGCATCGGAGTGCTGCGGAATGAAGCTGGCGCCAAGCATCTCAATGCGCTCACGGGTCACTTCCTCGACCACCGACGGGTTATTGAGAAACCACCAGCAACCGAAAGGCAGCAGAGAAGAAAACTTCCGGGCGTAGACACACAGTTCATGCTGATTCTCGCGGCTCAGGACGCTGATGAGAAACCGGTTCTCCGGATGCTGCACGCAGAGGTGCTCCACGGCGCGGAGGTCCGCTTTACCCGATCCGTCGCCGGCGAGCCGGATGGCCGGGTTCACCTGGTAGCGGACGCCGATCATTAGCGACAGCGGAAGATCATGCTCCCGGCATAACGGGAGCACGGCTTCGGCCAGCAGGCGGCCGCGCACGCTGTGCTCGGGAAAGGCAAAGGTATCGGGCAGTGAACAGGCCATGTAGACGGGATTCATCCGCCGGCACCAGTCCGCGATGAACCGCCGGACCTCAGAGAGCGTGACGCCACCCAGGTCGCGCTCGACGCGATAGCCCTTGGCCACCAGCGCCTCCCAATGCTCACGCCACCTGTTAAGAATCCGGTCAAGGCGCAGAGCGGCGTGGAACTGAGGGTCAGGGGCCGCGCCCTGCTCCCAGAGCGGGGCTTCGGCGGGATCCAGCGGATCGTTGGTCATCACCGCCTCGCTGATGCCCGCCAGACGAAAAACATGGCGGATGTGCCGGTCAAGTGGACGGCCTTCGAAATAGGCGCGGGCTTCTTGAAGGGTCGAGGCCGAGGGATCGAGACCCAAAGCGGCCATCGTGGCCACGACGCCCCGGGTGGCTTCGGAGAGGGGCTCGTTCTCCACAAAGAGCGTCCGCCAGATGAGGTCGGCCTGCTCCCGTTTGGTCAGGGCCCAATATTGATTCGGGGTAATCGGCGAAAAACGGAAGATCTCGGCCTCAAGGTAGTGGTAGGTCACCAACTCATCGATACCCCACAGCCCCACTTTTCCCAAGGAGGGCATGAAGAGGTGGGTGTGGACGTCGATGAACGGGACAGCCTGCATCTCCTCAGAGACGGCGGGTCCGATCTCATCGGCAGATAATGAGCCTTTGTTCGCTGGAGGGGAGCTCATGGAATGTTGCACCTTGGGGAGCAGAATATCGCAACGCATTGAGGGCATTCGGCCTCAGCCGCACTTTTTCGACGTGGGCTGCCGGTTTGGTTAGGAGCTGCCGCCGTGGTTTCGCCGGTTCCACTCAAAGAGAACAATGCCCGCGGCCACGGAAACATTGAGTGAAGAGACCGCGCCGGCCATGGGAATGCGAAGCAGGACGTCGCAATGCTTCTTCACGTTCTCATGCAGTCCGGCTCCCTCCGCTCCGAGCACAAGAACGGTGGGGAGATGGAAATCGACGGCGGAGTACAACCGGTCGACGCGTTCGTCGAGTCCATAGACCCAGAAGCCCTGTTCCTTCAGTTGCTCGAGAGTGCGGCTGACGTTTGTGACGCGAACCACCGGCAAATGCTCCAAAGCGCCGGCAGCGGCTCGGGATGCGGCCTCGGTAAGGGGCGCGGCGCGGCGCTCCGGGATGATGACGGCCGCTGCGCCGGCGGCATGGGCCGTTCGGACAATCGCGCCGAGGTTGTGAGGATCTTCGACGCCATCGAGCACCACCAGCAGCTTCGCGCCGGAGGCGGCATGGTCCAATTCCGCGTACTTCTGAGCGGCCCCGATGGCGATGACGCCCTGATGAGGAACGCCTTTGGCGAGGCGGTCAAGCGCCTCCCGCGATTCGAAGCGGACTGGAACTCCGGCCGTCCGGCAGAGATCGATGACTTCTTGAATTTTTGCGCCGGCTGCACCCTTGGCGATGCTCACCCGTTCAAGCGGCCGATTGGCGCGTAGCGCTTCCCGAACGGGATGGATGCCTGTGAGAACGCGCATGACATATGGATAGCACCGGGCTGTGTCCGGCGGGTTTACTTATTCTTTTCATCGCTATAAGCGCCTCGTTTCGATACAATTAGAAGGCTGCGAAAGGCTGCCGGCGCGTTTCAAGGGATGGGGCAACGGACAATTGACGACTCTTCGGAAAGCGGCTTGTTCCCGAAGGCCGATCCGGAAATACCGAACAAACTTTACTTCCGCATCGGGGAAGTGGCGAAACTGGCGGGCGTCAAGCCCTACGTATTGCGTTTCTGGGAGTCAGAGTTTTCCGAGTTGGGACCGAAAAAGTCTGGCGCCGGACATCGCCTTTACCGGCGTAAGGATGTTGAGCTGGTGCTCGAAATCAAGCATTTGCTGTATCAGCAGCGGTACACGATAGAGGGCGCCCGCAAAGCGATCGAGGATAAGCCGCACAAGAGTGCGGCAGCAGGTCTTCCCCGCAAGGCGGCGGAGCAGGGCAAGTTGTTTTCGGCGCCCGGACTTCCGCCGGGCTTACTCATCGAGTTGCGGCGCGAATTGGAGTCCCTGGTGGCCGCTCTGAGCGAGCCAAAGTAGCGCGTTTCGACGGGAAGCCTCAGACTTTTCTCAATTCTTCCGATAACCAGAACAGGCAAGGAACCCGAGTCCATAGGATTTGGGAATAGGGGAAACAGAGCGCATCCGGCGGCCCGAGCTGCTTGGCGTGGACTGGTGGAAACGGAATGATACTGCTAACGCGGCTTAATCGCACGGTTCTGGTCCTAAACTCCGACTTAATCGACATCATTGAGACATCGCCCGACACGGTGATCAGCCTGGTGACGGGGCAAAAGCTGATCGTTCTTGAGACACCGGAAGAGATTGTGGAGAGGGTGGTTCAATTTCGCCGCAACATACTCGCGCATCCGATTCCCGTTCCGCGAAGGCAGAACACCGATCAAGGATATCCGCTTTCGGCGTTTACGCGCCCGCATGAGGTCAGCTCCATTCGCGACCAGCGCAAGGAGCAGGGTTAATGCCTAATCGTCCTTCATTGCGCCCGGACATGACGACGCTGTTCGGCATTCTCCTGTCTGTGGGCGGCATCGTGGGCGGATTGATTCTGGAAAAGGGGAGCATCAGCGACATCGCGCAATACACGGCCGCGCTGATAGTGATTGGCGGAACAACGGGCGCAGTGCTGGTAAACACGCCGTTGCATACTCTGAAGTCGGCGTTGGCCCACCTGAAGGTGGTGTTTTTTGAACGGACGCAGCGGCCGGCGGCCCTGGTGGAAGAGCTGATTGTATTTGCGACGAAGGCGCGCAAACAAGGCATCGTTTCGCTGGAATCGGACGCCATTCAGGTGAGCGATCCGTTTCTGAGGAAGGCGCTCAATCTGGCGGTGGATGGCACGGACCTGGAAGAATTGCGCGCCATGATGGAGCTTGAAATCGATCTTCACGAAGCCGACGCCGACGCTGCGGCGCGGGTCTTCGACAGTGGCGGAGGGTACGCTCCCACCATCGGCATCATTGGAGCGGTGCTGGGGCTGATCCAGGTGATGAAGAATCTGACGGACATCGCGCAGGTGGGCCACGGCATCGCCGTAGCGTTTGTGGCTACCATTTACGGCGTGGCGCTGGCGAATGTCTTCCTGATTCCGGCGGGCTCGAAGATCCGCGGCCGGGCGGCGATGGACCGCCGCCAGCGGGAGCTCATTCTGGACGGCGTGATCGGCATTCTGGAAGGGGCCAACCCAAAATTGATTCGCAACAAGCTGGACGCCTACATGCACGATGAATCGTCGAAGCAGCCCCGCGCGGCATGAGCGGGAAGACGCGGGCGGAAAGGCCGGACGGGAGACTGGGTGCGGAGATATGACGAGACGCAGAAGACGTGTTGAACAGCCGGCCAATCACGAGCGTTGGATCATTTCCTACGCCGACTTCGTCACGCTGCTGTTCGGGTTTTTTGTGGTGATGTTCGCCACGGCGAGCTCCGACCGTCAAAAAGTGAAGGCGGTGAGCGACTCCGTCCGCGAGGCGCTGGAACAAGGCCAGATCAGTCACGTGGGCAGCGCCATCAAGGAGGCGCTGGAAAAAAAGCCGGATGACGCCGCCAAGACGACAGAATCGCAGGGATCGCAGACCAAGGGCGTGCCATCGGCGGAACTGGCCTCCTCAGTGAAGCTGCTGGAGGCGGAGTTGCACCAGGAGATTCAGAAAGGCGATGTCTCTCTGCGCATGGAGCCGCGCGGGTTGAGCATCAGCTTCCGGCAGGCGGCCATCTTCGATTCCGGCGAGGATGTGGTGAAGGAGTCAGCGTACGCGGCCATCCGCAAGGTGGCGCACGCCATCCTGCTGATCCCCAATCTGGTGCGCCTGGAGGGAAACACCGACAACATTCCGATCCACAATGAGCGGTTCCACAGCAATTGGGAGCTTTCAACGGCGCGAAGTATAGCGATTCTCAACCTGCTGGTGGACCGCTTTGAGGTTCCCAAATCACGGCTCGGCGTAGCCGGCTATGCCGATGTGGCGCCGATTGCCAGCAATGACACGGAGGAGGGCCGGGCGATGAATCGGCGGGTGGATGTGGTGATCTTGAGCGAGGTTGCCGGACGGTCCGAGCCTGGGAAACACGGCTTGAAGCCGTAACGGCTACGCCGCGCCTTCGCCTGGATTCCGCGAACCGGGGCTTTCGGAAGGTTTCAGTTGCTCAAGCAGCAGCCGGGCGGCGCGCTGGCTGGCAATTTTCTTGCTCAATCCGGTGGCGCGGCTTCGCAAATCCTCGCCGAGCCGCACCTCAACCGTGAACACTTTGGAATGATCGGGCCCTTCGGAATGGACGACGCTGTAACGCGGCGCAGGCAAGCGCAAGGCTTGGGCCTTTTCCTGCAGCGAGCTTTTGTGATCCTGTGAAGTGACGGCGAGATCCGTCCCTTCGCGCAACACATCCAGGATGCGCGCCTGCACGAACTCCCGCGCCACCCCCATTCCGCCGTCAATATAGAGCGCGGCGATCAGGGCTTCGACGGCGTCGGAAAGCAGCGCTTTCTTTTCCCGGCCTCCGCTCATGTCTTCGCCACGGCCCAGCAGCAGAAACTCTCCGAGGCCCAGTTCCAGAGCGCAGCGGTGGAGATGGGCCGCGCTGACCAGGTGGGCCTTCCACTTCGACAGCAGTCCTTCGCGGGCATCGGGATGGCGCAGAACCAGCGCTTCGCTGACCACGAAACCCAGAATCGAGTCGCCTAGAAATTCCATCTGTTCGTTGTCTTCGCCCTGCGGGGCAGGAGGCACTCCGGAGTACCGCGACCTGTGAGTCAACGCGCGCTGCAGCAGGTCATGGTTCCGGAATGTATAACCGAGCTTCGCTTCTAAGGCTTCCTGGACCGAAGTCATTGTAAAGGCGGTCCTAGGGAGCTTGCTTGACAGGCGGCGCGGCTTTCGCCTTAGCGGCCTTGTCCTTTTCCCGCAGCGCGAACTGCTTCACGGCCTCAGTGACGTCAGGCGCGGCGATGGCCTTGTCAGCCATGGCGATGGCATCGTCATACCGATTGGCGCCGTTATACGCCTTCGCCAGGCGCGCCATGGTGATGGCATCGGGCTGGGCCGCGGCACTCAGTGCAAGTTTGAATTGTTCGATGGCGTCGGGATAGTCCTTGCGAAGATCGGCTGACGTGCCGAGCACGGTATAAAACGCAGCGGTCTGATTCTTCCGGGTTTCCTCCCACTGGGCGTCGGTCATTTGAGCATTCGGCTTGGCGGAGGTCTTCAACGCGGCAATGCCGTCATTACAGTACTGGGCCACTTTCTTCAGCTTCTCTTCCTTGTCCAGGTCATGCTCGCGCGTGTGCTGCACGATGGCGGCGGCCAAGGTGTAAAGAGTGTTGAAGTCTTTGGGGTTGGCTTCAAGGGCCCGCTCGCCATAAATCACAGTCTTCGGGTAGTCGCCCAACTGGCTGGCGTCGCTGACCGCCATCGATAGCAGCATCGGCTTAAACTCGGTGTCGGCGAATCTGGTGAGCACGTCGTCAATGGCCACCAACTGAGCGGCGGGCTGCCCGTTCGTCTGCTGCACTTTCTGCAAGGCTTCCAGTTCCTTCCCGGACTTTGCCTTTTGGGCGAACAGCGAGGCGGCCGCCAAAAGCAGGGCTGGGACAATAACACTTTTTTTCATTGGTCCTTTTCCTTGTCTCCTGAAATTTCCTGAAGGGCCTTCTCGGCTTCTTCTCGCACCCTTGCCGAGCTGCCCTCATTCTTTAGAACTGCTTCAAACTCCTGCTTTGCCCTATCGGTATCGCCGGACAACGAAAGAGTCAGCCTACCAAGATAGTAATGACACCACGCCGCGGTGCCGGAGCCCGGCTCGTTCTCTAACGCTCGCTCAAAAAGTCCCTTCGCCTGAGCCTGCTGCTTCTGGACCACGGCGACGCGGGCCAGTCCGTAGTAGGCGCGGCCATGCAGGGGCTTGGAGTCGGTTTCGCCTAAAGCTTTGGTGAAGGCCTTCTTGGCGCTGTCGTAATCCTTGTTCTCCATCAGCCCTTCGGCCGCTTCCAGTGTCCGTTCCGCCTCGGGAATGGAGATTTGAGCGGTCGCGATCAAGGGCCGCGATGCGGTTTGCACGAACTCCACCTTCTTGAGGCGCTTCTGTTCTTTTGAGACGTCGATGGCCGCCACCATGTCCGGATAGTACAGGCGCATAGCGGTGTCCTGCTTTTCATAGAGGGCCAGTTGTTCGGCGAATGCGGCAGTGAGGATGAAGCCTTCCCGCATGGCCTGATCTACCGCCAGTTGGCGCTTCTCATCACCCTTCAGCAGGCGGCTGTCGATGGCCTTGATCAGGGACTTGGTGACCAGCAGCGAAAAGTCGTCCTTATAGACCAGATCGAGCGCCGGAGCTTCCTCCGCAAAACGCTTCAGCTTCTTCTTGTCGTCGATTTCCTTGGCGTACTTAAAGCTGAGCGGGTCCAGCAGGTAGGCGAGATAGGCGTCGCGAATTTCCACTTGGAGGTCAGCGGCGGTGGGAGTAATGACGACAAAGTAATCGTCCTTATAGCTTCGAATCTGGATCTGGTCAGGCGCGCCCAGTACATCGATGTAGATTTGAAAGCGTCGGCCCAGGTAGCCGGTGTTGAGACTTCGCGTGTAGACGTTCGCGTCCAGCACCGCTTTCAAGACAGCAGGCTGGTATTCGCCGATGGCGAAGTTATAGGCCGCTTGCGATCGCTTCCAGAGGCCGGCGATATCCGCTTCGGAATAGAACCGTGCCAGCAGGCCGCTGAGTTCCTGCAGAGCGGAGGCGTCTTCGGGCAGTTCAGAGGGGGGCAGGGCAAAACCCGGCGGCCCCGCTGCCAGCAGGGCAAACGAGATGTACTGGCTCAGATCGGCGGTATCGTTGGGCTTCTTGTGTTTACGGTAAAAATCCTTTAGATCCGGCAGACAGGGAATGTTCTTCCTTGCGAGTTCGTCCCGGACCTGCCGGCGAATTTGATACCGCTGGTAGATAGCCGTGTTGAGGCCGGCATCGTACCCGGCGGCGTTGATGGCCGCGAGCGTTGTGAACAGATTCAGGTTCGAATCGAATTGGCTGTCGGCGGCCCCGGCCCGCCCGGATTGCCCGGCAGCGGGGAGGGCCGGCGGAAGCAGCAGGCTCAATGAAAGCAGGGCAGGAAATAAGCGCAAGAACAACCCTAAACGATAGATTTCGTACCCCAGTCTAGCGTAGAGGGCTTGCAGGGTAGCTTGTCAAGCTGACTGCCAGCCAGGTTGCCAGCCTGCCCTACACGCTTACCATCAGTGAGATGCGCTGGGGTCGCCGGTGGGAGGCGGAGCGTGATCGACCGCGGCGGGAGCGCCCAGCAATTCGGTGAGGACCGGTTTCAACGCGCCGGCCCAAATCCGATAGCCCTGGACGGTGGGATGCAGCTTGTCCCCGGCATTCATCATTCCGTCAAAGAGCCGGCCGTCACGATCGGCCAACTTGTCGTTGATATTCAAATACCGTACTTTCCGGCCGTCCGCCATCGCGGAAAGATTGGCATTGATCTTATCGATGACAGGCATGAGGCTCATATTGTCATTTCGCGGGAAGATACCCATGACAACAACCGTCGCCGCGGGCGCCTTGGTCTGAATCAACCGCACAATTGCCTGAAGACCTCGGGTAACATCCTCAACTCTCGCATCGGAGTTACCGGGCGCCTGCATGTTACCGACGTTGTTCGTGCCGGCGAGCAGAACAACCACCTTGGGATTGACTCCGTCGAGTTCGCCGTTTTCGAGGCGCCAGAGAATGTTCTGCGTCTGATCGGCGCCCCAGCCGAAGTCAGCCGCGTTCCAACCGAAGAAGTTTTGCTTCCAATTGGCTAGAAGCTCTGGATAGTCAGTGGCCCCCCAGCGGCGCGTGATCGAGTCTCCTTCGAAATAGAGATCGATGCCGCCTTGCTTCGCCTTCGCAAGCAGTTGCGCATGAGCCAGCAGCGAGTTCGGGTCAGTCCGGAACACCGGCTGATCAGCGGGAAGTTGCCACGCGGCTGCATGATAATTCAACATCCGGTTCGCCCAGGAGATGAAATACTTCCAGTTCGGAGCGTCGGTGTGGCCGCCGTCATGCTGACGCCACGCCAGTTGGCCCTGCAGAAGTCCGATATTCACCGGCGGCTTCTTCGCGGTGCGATAATCCTCTGCCACTCCAAGATCCTTCGCGCCGAGCAACCGGAAGACCGGCCCGGCGGCGACGGTTGCCATGTAACTGCCCTGATGGTCCAGCCAGTTTGCGTCGCCCTTCTCGGGAACGCCGTAACTGATGAAGGTCGGCCGTGGGGCACACAAGGCGATCAATTCATTGGAATCCACCGGCAGGTCACCGGCATTCTTACTGCCAAATGAGGCATCGGCCGCGCCGTATTTGAGGAAGTTACCGGCCATCCAGTGATACCCACCGGAGTTGGTGAGATTCTCAAGCTTCTCTCCGAAGTCGCGCCGGTGCGGTTTCGCGCCGCCCTCCCCGGAGGAACCGGCCAGGACAACCGCGAAACGAGTGTCGAACGCCATGGTCACCAGGGCTGCTTTGCCGAAGCGCGAAACGCCTTCGATGCCCACCCGTTTGGCGTCCACCGCCTTGTCGGTTTCCAGATAGTCGAGGCCACGGGATGCGCCCCAGCCCCAGGCCCGCAGCGCGCCCCAGTCCTCCGGCTTTCGAGGCTGACCCTTGTTCGTCAACCCGATGATGCCCCGAGTCAGCCCCGCGCCGTTGTCGGGCTGAATGGTAGCCGGATCGATGAATGCGTAGCCCCAACCGTTGGCAATCAGTTGCTCAGTCGAAGGCGGATCGGTTCCAAGCATCCCTTTCAATTCGGGGTGCTTTTCGATGTACTCGGCCATCCGTTTGAGGAATTCCTGGCTGCCGAACATCATCATCACCGGCACCGGGTCTTTCGCATTGCCCGGCGTCGTCAGTGTCATCTGGATGTCGACGTTGATCGACGGGCACATCGAGTTGTCGACGCGGCCGGTCAAGTGCTTCTCGATCACGGGGAAGATGCCGACCTTCGAGTCGATGGCGCTGATAACGATCCACGTCACCTTCGGCACGTTGACTGGGATGCGCCCGACCACTTCACGCTCGAAGTCCTCCACAATCTCGGGGCGGCGCTCGCGCCACCATTGCTCCGCCGTCGTGACCCGTTGTCCGTTCTTTAGCGTCAGAGCGTCGGGCAGATCCGGAAACGGATTGGCTTTGGACTCATCGTAATTGGCGTGATCGGGGGCTTTCTCATTGCCATTCGCTCCCGGCCGGAGAACCTTGACGCCGAGCTGATCCATCATGTTGCGATGGTCCTGTTCGGCCTTCCAGTTCATCGGCTGAGGCCCATTGGCCGAACAAGCGGACGGCGACGACGACGCGCCGGGAGTTTGCTGCCCCGCTGCGAATGGAGAAGCGACAACGGCCAGAAGGCTCAACGCGAGAACCGGCGGACCAGGAATAAGGAACGAACTCGAAGGGCAGTGCCATTGACGCGTCAGCAGACTTACGCCAATCAGGAGATTGGCGTTCCCAGGCGAGGAAGGATGCGTGTTCGACACTCGAACGAACATAGACCAAGAGTATCCCGGAGGCCGCCCCCACGGGATCTTATTGAGCGGGCTTTCTCAAAACCAGGAAGGCGTCCGCCGAGTTGTTCGCGCGAATCAAGGCAAGCCGCCGCCCGGCCGGCGCCCACTCCATGCGCTCAATCTGCCCTTCCTGAAAATGCGTGATGTCGCGCAGGGCATCCGAATCGAGCGAATAAGCCACCACATTCGAGACCCCGCCCTGTGCCCGGATATAGGCGACCTCGCGATGTCCGGGCACCCAATCGGCCCGCAGTCCAGCCGGAATCGCCGTGAGAATGCGGAGCACCTTGCCTTCGGGAGCCGATAGCAGTGCGGTTCGCCAAGGGGCAGCGGGCGTGTCGTCCCGAGTCATGCATAGCAGCATTCGCCCGTCGGGTGAAAAGCGGGGAGACCGCGCCTGACCGATGCCGAAGCGGACCCCAGGGCCGCCGTTAGCGGGCACCAGCCACAACTCCGCATAACTCCCTGTGAACCTGGTGTAGACAACTTGTGCGCCGTCAGGAGAGACTGTCGGCTCGTCGTCAAACTGACCGTGGGTCAACTGCTCGAAATGTCCTGAGTCCAGATCGAAACGCCAAATACTGTAACCGCCCGCCCGATTCGATGAGAACACCACGCTGTTCTGCCCCGGCACCCAAGCGGGCGACCTATCGGTAAATGGCGAGGTCGTGATGGCTTGGGAGTTCTTCGTCGCGGGATCGAAAACCCACAGATCGCGATGCCCCTGCCCTCTTGAGCTGAAAGCGATCCGGCCATCCTGCGACCAGGCCAAGTCTCCGGCCGGTTGGGCCTGTGCGCCCGCGTCCTCGCCATGATCGAAGGCGTCGGGAGCGCTTACCCACACCCGGGCATTGTTGGCCAAACGCACGGTTGCCAGTTTCAGGTGATTCCGCGAAATGCTGACGGAACGGTAACCCGGTGCGCCATCCAGCAGGCCGCCTCCCGTCAGCAATTGACTCTTCCCGGTGGAAACGAAGACGGTGTAAAGGCGGGCCTGATCGAACGTCTCACCGTGCAAAGAGACCACAGCGGCCAGGTCGCGGCCGCCATTGAGCCACGCCAACTGGCCGATGGATTCCCATCCCTGTAACGGCACGACCTTCTCTCTTTTTCCCAAGGTCACCGGCGCCAGATCGATAGTTGCTTCCCGCACGCCGCCTGGCGTCTGACGATAGAGAATGCAAGCGATGGCGTCGCCACGCTCAGACCACGCCACGCGACGGCCCAGCCGTTCGTCGCCTTGTTTGGTCATTAAGACGTAGGGAGATGTGGGATGGGCCGTATCCGCAATCGCCAGTTCGTCACGATAGGAAGCTTCCTGCTCTGCGAACCTGACGTAGGCGAACTGGCTTCCATCCGGCGAGAAACTGATCGGCCCGTCCAGATCCTCCAGCACCTCCACAGCAGGCCGGCCCACCGATACACGATACAGCTTGCCCAGATCGCGGCCGCTGCCCTTCACCACCACGTATAAGAACTGGTTGTCTTGAGAAAATGTCAGGCCCTGAATGGTGTGGGCCGCGGCGGGCATCACTGTTATCTCGCCGCCGGTTTGACCCTCCACGCGCCGGACCTGCACCGCCTCATCCACGCCCGGCTCACCCACGGACGTCGCCAGCATTTCACCGTTCGGCGATAAGGCCGCCTGCCCGACATGGCTATTGAAGGTCATCTGGCGTATCGCGGCAGTCTCAAAAGATTCCGGAGTCGGGAATAGGGATGGTCCCCAGTAGACGATCCCAACCAACGGAGCCAAAAGCGCTAAGGCAAAGCCAAGCAGGAGTTTCCATGAAACGCGCTGCTTGCGCAGGCTCTGCAACTCGGAGATCCGGCGAGAACTGACCGAAATATCCAGCTGCTGCCGAATCTCACGCAGGTCGTTCAGCAGCTCAGACGCATCCGGATAGCGCCGGTTGCGGTCCTTAGCCAACGCTCGCTGCAGAATGCGTTCGAGTGCGGGAGGCGCATCCGGCAGGCCGGGCATGGGACGCTCCATGATGGCCACCATCACGTGGCTATCCGTCTCGCCCTGAAAGGGCCGGCGCCCGGCGATCATCTCGAAGAGAATCACACCCAGACTCCACAGGTCAGTCCGGGCGTCCACCTCTTCGCCGCGAGCTTGCTCGGGCGACATATAGCCCACGGTTCCCAACAAACTGCCGGGGGTGGTGGGCGACTCCCCATCGGGAAAAGTCGACGACTCGCGCGCGGCATCGGTTAGCTTCGCCAGACCGAAGTCGATGACCTTCACATACCCGTCTTTGCGGAGCATGATGTTGGTTGGCTTCAGATCGCGGTGGATGATGCCGGCCCTGTGCGAAGCAACCAGCGCCGACGCCACTTGAATCGCGATGTCAAGCGCATCGCCCAGGGTGACACCGTGGTCGCGCATCTCCGTCCGGAGGGTTGCGCCATCCACATATTCGGTGGCCAGATAGCGGTCGCCTTCGCTCTCGCCCACTTCGTAAATGGTGAGAATGTTCGGGTGGTTGAGAGCCGACGCGGTGCGCGCCTCCTGAACGAAGCGCTTCATGGTCTGCTCATCCTGGATGCGCGTGCGAGGGACGAACTTCAGCGCCACGCTCCGTCCGAGGCGCGAATCCAGGGCCAGGTAGACCTCGCCCATGCCGCCCGCGCCGATCCGCCGCAACACCCGATAACTGCTGAACGTCTGGCCTGTCCGGTCGTGCACGGAGCGGTACGGCAGTTCCGGGATCTCGCCGCGGGTCTGGCTTTCTTTGGATTGTTCGAGCAGCGCCATCAGGGTGCTGCGAGCCTCCGCGCGCAGGCTTGCATCGGAGCACGCTTCTTCGAGGAATGGAACCTGCTGCGTGGGGGGAAGCGCGAGGGCGGCGTCAATGATGGATTCCAGCAGTTCGTCGCGGCTCGGCATGCTCGTTCAGAGGACCCGGTGGACAACTCAGGTATCCTCATCTTACGTAACAAGCTTCGCTGCGTCTTACGTAACAAGCTTCGCTGCGCGGCGCGACAGGCTTCCGTTACGCGGCCTCGGCGTCACTCGGCGGCAGCCGCCGCGTCACGCGCCGGAGCTACGCCTTTAAATGCAAGCTATTGTGAATGGCGTATAAGGCCAGTTCCAGCCGGTCTGAAACGCCCAGCTTGTCAAAGACGTTGTGCAAATGGTTCTTCACCGTCTGCTCAGTGATAAACATCTTCTCCGCGATCTCTTTGTTCTTGTATCCTTGTGCGATTAGGACGATGATCTCCCGTTCGCGCTGGCTCAGTTGGGCGCGGTCACGCTGGTTCTTGCCGTTGCCGGAGGGCGCCGAATTGGATTCGCTGGGCGTGGCAAACTGGCGAATGACCGTGGCCGTTGTACTGGCGTCAAGCCAGATTTCTCCTTCGTGTATTTTTCGGATACTCTTAGCAATCAGGGCCGCTGGCGACTGCTTCATCAGAATGCCCGAACAACCCAATTTCATGGCTTCGACAAACTCATCCTTCGCATCCACCGCTGGGAACAACAGCGCTTTGGCACGCGGTGAGCGAGTGGCCAGATTCCGTAACACCGTCAGGCCGTCCATGCGAGGCAGCCGCAGTTCCAGCAGAATCACATCCGGATCGGTGGCCGTCACCATCTCCAGTGCCTCGTTTCCATCAAGAGCTTGCCCGACGATGGTAATGTCCGGCTCGGGGCGTAGAATCGATCTTAGCCCTTCAAGTACTACGGGATGGCTATCGGCAAGGAGAACACGAATCATATACGTTGACAGGCCTGTTGCCCGGGCGAACCGACACTTTCTTATACTCTATTTCTTACAATGCGTAAAACAGCCTGAACCTCACATTGGATCGCGCGCAATGCGGGCGGTGTGCTCCGAAATTGCCCCGAATTGCGACCTTTTCGGCGTCAGAAAGGGATCCGAAACTAAAGAACTAGAACTTTAGTCAATTATAGCCCTGCATTCCACATTTCGCGCTACTGAATTGTCTAGATTCAAGATACAAACAATTTCCCATGTCGAACAAAAGTACCAGCGACTCAATTATTAGTACTATCGTCCTACGACGTAGCTTCTTGAACCGAGTTCTCACCGGGACCGGGGCCGCCGCCTTCCTTGGCCCCAAGCTCGCCTCTGCACAGGCGGCGAAGGACTTAAGCCCGGCGCTTCCCGCTTATGTTCTGCCGCAAAACTATGAATCCCTGAAACAGTCCACTTGGGACCGGACAGGAGGCAACGCTGACGCCCGGCCCATTGCTCCGGGCGCTACGCTGCCGGTGTTTGAGGCTGACCGGCCGGGTCTCATTACTCATATCTGGTTCACGATCGCCGCGCGGTCTGACCAGCATCTTAAGGAACTGGTGCTGCGCATGTACTGGGATGGCAGCGAGAAACCAAGTGTGGAATCGCCGATCGGCGATTTCTTCGGGCTGACGTTGGGCCAGTACGTCATCTACGAGTCGGCCTTCCTTGCCTGCTCTCCGGGGAAGTCCCTGAACTGCTATTTCGCGATGCCTTACAAGAAGTCAGCGCGGATCACGGTGACGAATGAGGGCAGCCAGCCGGTGGGGAGCTTCTACTCCAACATCGATTACCAGAACCGGTCTATTCCAGACGACGCGCTCTACTTCCACGCGCAATACCGGCAGGCAGCGCCCAACGTGCCTGCTCCGCCCGAGGCGCGCAAAACGAACCTGGATGGCCGCTATAACTATGTCTTTTGCGAGACGGAGGGATCCGGGCACCTCATGGGGATCACGATGGGCGTCCTGGCAAACGCGGACGGTTGGTTCGGGGAGGGCGACGAAATGATTTTCGTCGACGACCGAGCGAAGCCGGTAATCAACGGCACCGGCACCGAAGACTACATCCTTGGCAGTTGGGATTTTGGGGGCCGCGATGGCGCCACCCCCTTTGCTTTCCACTACTATGGCGCGCCGTTGATTACGAACGCCGAAAGAACCGGCGCCCGCTATTGCCTCTACCGGTGGCACGGCGACAACCCGGTTACGTTTCGCAGCTATCTGCGCCATACCATTGAACACGGCCACGCCAACGACCGGGGCGACAACTTCTTTTCGGTCGGCTACTGGTACCAGAGCCAGATCTATACAAATTTTCCGGCCCTGCCGCCGGTGTCGGAACGGATACCGCGGCTCCATGTTCGCAGCTAGCATTAGATGGTGCGTCCATACGCAAGCGTTGGTGCAAACTGGTGACTGGCAATGACCCAGCCGTTAGCGCCCGCCACTCCGGAGGACCTGGCAACAATTCTTGCGGAGGCGGCTTTTCGGAACAAATCGATCTCATTGCTGGGCTTCGATTCCAAACTCGCGATGGCCGGCCCGGCGGTACAGACCGACGTGGTGGTTTCGACGCGCTGCCTGGGGCGCGTTCTGCGGTACGAACCGAAAGACCTCACCCTCAGCGTTGAGAGCGGCATGCCTTTTGCGAGCGTGCAGGCTCTACTGGCCCAGCATGGCCAGATGATTGCGCTGGACCCGCCGCACGCCGATTGTGCATCCGTCGGCGGCATCATCGCGAGTAACTCCAGCGGCCCGCTGCGCCTGGGGTATGGTACCGCGCGCGACCAGGTGATCGGAATGACTTTCGCCACGCTGGAAGGAAAGCTTGTTCGGACGGGAGGCATGGTGGTGAAGAACGTGGCCGGTCTCGACATCGCCAAGCTGATGATCGGCAGCTTCGGGACGCTGGCCGCCATCGCCTCGGTGAACTTTCGGGTTCACTCGAAGCCGGCGCACACGGCCACCTTCGTGTTTGAGATGCCGACCCTCGAAGCGGCGCTCCGTCTGCGCCGTGAAATCCTCGGCGGCCCGCTGCACCCGATCGCAGCCGACCTTCTGTCACCGAGCGCCGTCGCCGGGCTCGGTTTTCGGGGCTTCGCCATTGCCTTGCGCTCCGCGGGCAGCGAGGCCGTTCTCTCGCGATACCGCTCGGCCTGGCATCAAGCTGAAATCATCGAGGACGCGGCGGAGGAAGAGTTCTGGCGCTCGGTCCGCGAATTCTCACCTGACCACATGCGGCGCTTTCCGGAGGGCTGCGTCATCCGCGTATCCAGTTCTCTGGAGGCCATGGCGGAGGTCCTCCGGGACCTTCAAGAGGCGTATGTCAGCCGGTTATTGAACGGCGTCACTTTCATTGCCGTCTCCAATTGGGCGCAGGCCGCGCCGCTCCTGACCCGCTTTGCGCAACACTCTTGGCCGGCGGTCGTCGAGTATGCGCCTCATGAGATCCGGAGTGAACAAACGCTTTGGTTCGTGCCCGAAACTGAGGCCGAACAAAATGCATTTAGGATGATGAAGAAGTTGAAGGCGGTGTTCGACCCTCAACATCTCTTGAATCGCAACCGACTCTATGGCCGCATCTAGCCTCATCGACATCGGGGGCAATACCAACGAAGCAGGCGGACCGCGCCAGAGCGACCTCGACAAGTGCGTTCACTGCGGCCTGTGTCTGAACGCCTGCCCCACTTATCGCGAACTCGGCGTGGAGATGGATTCGCCGCGCGGCCGCATTTACCAAATGAACCAGGTGGCCAATGGCGCGCCCATAAGTGCCGATTACATCCGCCACATGGAATTATGCCTTGCCTGCCGGGGCTGTGAGACCGCGTGCCCTTCCGGCGTCCCCTATGGCCATTTGATTGAAGCGGCCCGCGAACAAATTGAGCAGCAACGGAAGCGCAGTCTTCCGGTTCGCCTATTTCGGTCCTTCCTGCTGAGGAAGCTGATACCGTCACGGGGTTTGCTGACCGCCGCGGGCATGGGCCTCTACCTTTATCAAGCCTCCGGGTTCCAGCGTCTGCTGCGCGCCGGCGGCCTGTTGAACCTGTTTGGCCCGCTGGGCAGTATTGAAGCGCTTTCGCCGAATGCCGAATTCCCGTTCTTCTTTCCGAAAATCGGGCGCACGTTTCCGGCCGATGGCGAGCGAAAATACCGCGTGGCATTCCTGGCCGGCTGCATCGCCAATATCGCTTTTGCGCGCCTGAATGAAGCTACCGTCCGGGTGTTGCAGAAGAACGGCTGCGAAGTGGTGGTCCCCGCCGATCAGAGTTGCTGCGGCGCGCTGGCGGTTCACCAGGGCATGAAGGACGAAGGCCGCCGGCTGGCCAGAATCAACATCGACGCCGTCGATCTGGATGAATTCGACGCTGTTATTACGAACGCGGCCGGCTGCGGCTCGACGCTCAAGGAGTATCGGCACCTGCTGGAGCAGGATGCCGCGTATCGCGACACGGCCGCGGCCTTCGTCGCCAAGATGAGAGACATCACGGAGTTTCTTGCGGCCATCGGACTGCGCGGCGGCATGCGCCCGCTCAACGTCTCGGTTACTTACCAGGATTCCTGCCACCTGGCGCATGGCCAGAAGATTTCCGCCGCTCCGCGAAAGCTGCTGCGCTCCCTGCCGGGCGTAACATTTCGCGAGATGCCCGCGGCGGACGTCTGCTGCGGCAGCGCGGGCGTCTACAACTTGGTGGAGCACGAGATGGCGGACCAGCTCCTGCGGCACAAGATGGAGTCGATTGCCACCACGAAAGCCGAAGTCATCGTAACGGCGAATCCCGGCTGCATGCTTCAACTGGAAGCCGGCGCGCGGCTGTACGGCGAGGGCCAGCGGGTGCTCCACGTGGTGCAGTTGATCGATGAGGCCTACCGGCCGATCGTGTAGGGGCAAAGCCCCTAACGCAAGCTCTAATGCAGGGGTCAGGGCTCTAATGCAGGGGTCAACGCAGGGGTCAGGGTCAACGCAGGGGTCAGAGACCTCTGCCACCGAGATCATTCACCTCCGTTTTCGCACTAAGTTGTTGATGCCTCGACCTCCTCGCCTCATCGTCCCCGGCCAGCCTCACCACGTGACCCAACGCGGCAACTATCGCCAGAAGGTTTTTTTTCGCGACTCAGATCGCTGTTTCTACCTCCAGCTTCTCCACGAATTCCTCCCTCACTACGGGGTCGCGCTGGAAGGCTATTGCCTCCTGTCCAATCATGTTCACCTGGTCGTCATCCCGCACGATCTAAATGGTTTATCGTGCGCCCTTCGGCGCGTTCACAGCGACTACGCCCGAGCCATCCATCTCCGGTTACGGCGGATGGGCCACCTCTGGCAAGCCCGCTTCTATTCGGCGCCGCTGGAGGAAGAACATTCATGGCTCGCTTTGTTGTATGTCGAGCGAAATCCCATTCGGGCGGGTCTTGTGAAGCAATCGGAGGAGTGGCGCTGGTCGAGCGCCAGGGCGCACTTTGGCCTCGAGGAGAATCCTCTGCTGGACCTTGTGCGGTGGCGGAGCAGATTCGACGTAAACCGTTGGAAAAGCTACATCGAGAAGGGTTCCTACACGGCGCAGATTGAAGACCGAATCCGCGAGGCCACACTCAACGGCCGAGTGTTCGGCGATGCGATGACAGCCTCTCCCTCGGATTCCTCCGTGGCGTCAGTTTAAGCTCCCGGACCGTCGCTAGACTCGAGGTAAAGCATTGCAAGGAAATAGTTTAGCAGCAGGGACGGCGACCGGACGCTCAGCCGCGTTCGGTGGCAGAGGTCACTGACCCCTGGCGGAAGGGGCGCAGCCGCGTTCGGTGGCAGAGGTCACTGACCCCTGGCGGAAGGGGCGGAAGGGGAGGTTCTGCGAGGCCTCCATGCTTCGCTGAAGCTTTCCCCACCTCTGCGCATCTCACCCTCTGGCTATGCTGTCAAGAAGTCCGAACGAACGGTGCGCGATCGCCTGCCGAGCGCTGTTGTTTGAGAGAATCTGATCATGGCGAAGCCGGCCCTCATCGCAGTGGATGACGAACCCGAAGTTCTCCGCTCCGTGGAGCGGGATCTTCGACGGAAGTACGGATCTACGTACCGGATTCTGCGCGCCGAATCCGGCGCCGCGGCCCTGGATGCGGCACGACAACTGAAGGCTCGCGATGAAACTGTCGCGCTGTACCTGGCCGATCAACGCATGCCCGCCATGTCGGGAATCGAATTCCTAACCCAAGCCACGAAGGTCTTTCCGCAAGCCAAAAAGGTTCTGCTCACCGCCTATGCCGACACCACGGCAGCCATCGCGGCGATTAACGAGGTGCGCCTCGACTATTACCTGTTGAAGCCCTGGGATCCGCCGGAAACGAACCTGTACCCGGTGCTCGATGACCTGCTTGACGACTGGCGCGCCAATTTCCGCATGCCCTATGAGGGCCTGAAGGTGATTGGCTATCGTTTCTCGCCGCAGTCTCACGCCATCAAGGATTTCCTGGGCCGCAACTCATTCCCCTATGAGTGGACTGACATCGCAGGGCGCGAGGACGACCCTGCCATTCGAAAAACTCTCGACCGCGCCGGCCGGGACGTGAAATTTCCCATTGTCATTTTCCCGGATGGAACAATCCTCCAAAAGCCCGAGCCGGCCGACCTTGGCGCCCGTTTAGGCCTCAACACGCGAACCGGTAATTCGTTTTACGATCTGGTGATCGTCGGTGGCGGACCCGCGGGTCTGGCCGCGGCCGTTTACGGCGCTTCCGAAGGACTCAGGACCTCCATCATCGAAGCTGAGGCGCCCGGCGGACAAGCGGGTATGAGTTCGCGCATTGAGAACTACCTGGGCTTCCCCTCTGGACTCTCCGGCGGCGACCTGGCTCGCCGCGCCAGCATGCAAGCGCGCCGTTTTGGCGTCGATTTCATCCATCCCATGGAGGCCGTCGGCATTCGTGTTGAAGATCCCTATCGTTTCGTGAAGCTGGCCGATGGCAGTGAAATCGGCTGCCATGCATTGCTGATCTCGACCGGTCTCGCTTGGCGCAAGCTTGACGTTCCGGGAGTCGATCGCCTCCAGGGAGTCGGCGTCTACTATGGCGCAGCCCTCACGGAGGCGATTCTTTGCCAGAACGAAGAAGTCTTCGTCGTTGGCGGAGCGAACTCCGCCGGGCAGGCGGCGGTTCATTTCTCGCAGTATGCGAGCAAGGTCAGCATGATCGTCCGGGCCGAGTCCCTTGTAAAGAGCATGTCGAAGTATCTGATCGATCAGATCGAGGCAATTCCGAACATCCAGGTGTTGCCCTTTACCGAGGTGGCCGAAGCGCTAGGCCGCGAACAACTCGAGTGCCTGCGTTTGCGCAACAGCAGGACCGGCGAAGAGTGGATAGCGCCGGCCAGCGGTCTGTTCATTTTCATTGGCGCCTCTCCCAAAACGGAGTGGCTGGAGGGTATTATCCCGATGGACGAACGCGGTTTCCTGCTCTCCGGCCCCTTTCTGCCGCGCGCCGAAAACTCGCACCAGCCCCTGAACTGGACGCTTGACCGCGATCCCTTCCTGCTTGAGACCTGCATCCCCGGCGTTTTTGTGGCTGGCGATGTGCGGCACGGCTCCATTAAGCGAGTGGCTTCCTCCGTGGGCGAAGGTTCCATCTCCGTGCAGATGATCCACCAGCATCTGGCTCATCTTTCAGGCGCTCCGGCGGAAACCGCGGCGTCCGCTGCCAGAGCGACGTCGGTGACCTAAAGAAGGAACCCTGCCATGCTGCATGATCCCCACAACCGCGAAACCTTCCCGATGCTCGAAGCCTGCCAGATTGAGTTGCTGGCCGGACATGGCGAAGCTACGTCTCTTGCCGACGGCGAAGCTTTGTTCCGGCAGGGCGATCCGGTATTGAGTTTGTACGTCGTCACCGCCGGCAAGCTGCGCATCACGAAGACCGTTGGCCATGAGGAAATCCTCTTGAGGTACCACGGTCCAGGCCAATTCTCTGGCGATTTGACTGTACTTACCGGGGAAGTGGCCGGCGCCACCGGCACCGCCGTGGGCGCCACCACCGTTGTTCGGATTTCACAGGCTGCTCTCCGCAAGCTGATTGGCGACGGTATGCCGTTGGGCGATCTGCTTCTCAAGGCGATGGCCAGACGCTCACGCGAGGTGGTGGCGAGCATTAGCAACGAGGAGAAACTCGCGGCGCTCGGCAAGATGTCCGCCGGCCTGGCGCATGAGCTCAACAATCCGGCGGCGGCAGCCCGCCGCGCTTCAAAACTGATGCTCGAAACTGTGCTCGACGCGCCGCTTCGAATGCTGGAATATAACAGCGAGTGGACCGCGGACGAACGTGTTCGCATCCGCGCCTTCGCGCAGGACGTTCGCGGCCGGATCGAACGTGGTTTTCCCCAAGCCGACACGATTGAATTGAGCGACCGCGAGCAGTCCCTCTATGACTACTTTGAGGAATTAGGCATTCCGGTCAGTTGCGAAGGTGCGCCTACTCTCGCCAACGCCGGAATCACAGTAGAGGATCTGCGCCACTGGCAGAAGGATCTTGGTAAAGGCTTTTTAAAATGCCTTCATTGGCTGGAGGCCGTGGTCCGCCTTGGCGAACTTGCAAAAGACATTGAATCCAGCACGGAGCGCATCGTCGATCTGGTAACGGCCATGAAGGAGTACACCTACATGGACCAAGCCAAGTTCCAAGAGATCGATATCCACAAGGGGCTCGACAGCACGCTGAAGATCATGCACCACAAGCTGAAGAAAGGTGTCGAGGTGCAGACCTTCTACGATCTGAGCGCGCCGAAAATCTGCGCTTACCCGGGCGAGCTCAACCAGGTGTGGACTAACCTCATCGACAACGCCGTGGACGCCATGCATGGCGAGGGCATTCTCTCCATCCGCACAAAACGAATGGAGGAGGGCGTGCTGATTGAATTCGGCGACACTGGCGAAGGCATTCCCAGCGACATCAAGAATCGCATCTTTGAACCCTTCTTTACGACAAAGGAAGTCGGGAAAGGCACCGGCCTCGGGCTCGACATTTCTTACCGCATCATTACCCACCGGCACGGCGGCAAGATCAAAGTGCGGTCGAAGCCGGGCGAGACCGTCTTTTCCGTCTATCTTCCGGCTAATCCGCCCAAGGAAGTGGATCGCTTCGGCGCGTCGGGTGGCGTCGCCGAGCACGAGGAACAACTACGATGAAGCCGAAACCTTCCTGCGAACACCTCTCCGAGGTCGACAAGCACCGCAAGCCAAACACGCGGGGCTGTGAGGAGTGCTTGAAGATGGGCGATTCCTGGGTCCATCTGCGCGTCTGTCTGACCTGCGGGCACGTCGGTTGCTGCGACAGCTCAAAAAACAGGCACGCCACGAACCATTACATTTCGACGGATCACCCTATGGTTCGTTCATTGGAACGGGGTGAAGACTGGGGCTGGTGCTACGTTGACCAGGCATTTTTTGAGCCGCTGGGGTAAGACGGCGGCAGCTTA
>CAJCIT010000061.1 GCA_903970405.1 Acidobacteriaceae bacterium
CTGCCGCAGATGCCGCAGGCTTTGACGCGAATGAGGAGATCGGAGGGTCCGATTTCCGGCTGGGGGATGTCAGTGAGTTCAAGGTGTTTGTATTCGGAGAGCAAAAGAGCTTGCATGGGAGACCACGGACTAGTGTATCGAGGGAGACTGGTGGGCATAGGCTTGAGACGCTCTGCCGGCTGAGCCGAGACCGTCAGAACGTGTGAAAAATACTCGATACAAACGGAACGCGCTCGCGATTACTGAGCCGCGACCGTCAGAAGCTGTGAAACAATTTTTCATCTTCGTGTCAAGATCTGACCCGATGAAGGAATCGTCGTCACGCCTTCGGAAGATTGCGGACACGTCACGCTCCAGGCGGTTGCCCTGGCTTCTTTTTTGTGCGCCGTGATTTTCTCGTTGATTTACTTGAGGATGGGAGTGGAAGGCCGGGCGCGCAGCGAAGAAGTGAGGGTTAGCCGACTGGGGGCCGAAGTTCGTCTTCAATGAAGTTCCTATCGGCAAGCGGCAAAGCTTCCTCAAAGAAAAAGCCTTGAAGTCCTCAATCGACCGAAAAGATTGGGCATGCAATTGCTCCAACGGTTGAGAGGAGACAGATATGAATATGTCGTGGCTTGGATTCTACCAGAGCCGACATACGTGTCGGCTGCTTCCTTTGTTTCAGCCGTAACCAGAGACAGCCGCGATGACCCCCGGCTCGGCAGGCTGACAGCCCGCGGCACGTTTTGTGGTGCTATCTTACTGATAGAGGGCCACTTAATATCCAACGCCCCTCCCGGATTGGCTTTGAGTTTTCACTGGCCCGAACCCTGGGAGTTCGTTTCGTAGCCGGGTGTTGGGTAGGCTGGCAGCCGGCTGGCAGCCAAATAGCGTCAGGAAAGCTTTTTGTCTCCTTTGCGTCCAACAAACGGAGACCCCAATGACAATCACTCTATTGTTTCATTCCGACGACAATGGCCAGCATTATGGCAGCCTTGTCATTCCAAGCGCTGCTTCGGGAGCGGCAATGCCAACTGTTGGAGACACCGTGACTTGGACTGCCGAGGGGAATGTCTACACAGGGGTCGTCAAGTCCCGGCTCCTTACCTACAGCGCGCCCCAAGTGAGTGTCGGCCGTGACGACGAGGTGGATATGACAGCTACCCTCAGGATTGCACTGTCCTGACGCCTCGGCGGTCTCACTGTTTCGTGAAGGGGTCGGCGCCGATTGTCCCCACCAGTTCGTGAAGGTAACTCTCCGCTGTTACTCGGTCCAATTGGCTGTGGGTGTAGCTCAGGCGTTGCGCCGTATCGATGCCCGTGCCGCCCGTGCGCTCGAACTCTTTGAGCGCATCAAGGTGGCGGCGCCATAGATCGACGTCGCGTCGCTGCTTCGTCAGCAGGCGCTCGCGATACCAATCTCCGGCCAGCATCGCCTCCCGGCTGAACAGACCCCGGAAGCCAGCATCGTTGACGCCCATGCCGAGATATGATCCATCGGCCATGATGTGGAGCAGGGCGCGCAAAGGCGGGCATGCCGCGTCAATGCTGCCGTCTTCAAAATAGTGCCTGGCCACTCGCCGGTGAGATTCCACCACTGCGTCCACTCCTTCGGCAAACAGATCGGCATCCTGCAGCTCAGGCCTCAGCATTTCTTCGGGAAACACGGCGCCCGGCACATCGAAAATGCGGCCCAGAAAGCGGTCCACAAACAGCGGCGTGATGCGGTACCCCAGACGGCTGGCCAGAACCCGGCGGCCGCCATATTCGAAGTCCGCCAACTTCTCCAGAAAGCCGTTCTGAATCAGGTAATCCGGCTCACGCTCACCGAAGCGCATGCGGCACCAGATTTCGGGAACCAGCAGACTGATGTCGTGATCCACACGGATCTGGGGACCCACGCAGCCAGCCGACGTGGTGAAGCCCGCATAGCCGGTGAGAATGGCCGAAACCAGCGCGTTGTTCAAATCCACCACCGGCCACAAAGCGTTGAACGGGCCTTTCGTCAGCGCGCCCTCGCTGCCAAAGCCGGTTGTGGCGGGAGACTTTCCGGTAAGGCTCGACGTGAACTCCATGAATAGCTCCGGCAGTTCCTGATAGTGAATCGGCCCGTAAACTGCCAGCGCGGGCAAATTGATGGAGGGGTCGGGCGGGTTATTGCGGCGTCCGGCCAGCACCGCGTTCACCGGGAAGTAAACCGGACGCCCAGCCGGGATTTCCCGCTCCAACCGCGCGGCGACCTCGGCGAGATACGTGTCGCGTGGCGATGTCAAATCGCGCCGCTTCTGCAGATACCGCGGATTGAGCGACGGCTTCCCGTTCACCATGCGCGGATGCGCCGAAGAGACAACGTACGCCTCCCGGTTCGACGCCTCGTGGTTCCGCACGAAGCCGCTCAAAAGATCGCGCATGGGAGCGGTATACAGATCGAACTCTGTGACGTGATCCACAATCTCCCGCGCCTGCTTCGGAGTTAGCGGCTCATAGTTAGAGATGAAAGTGCCCGGCGAGGCCATGTCAGCCTCCGCCTGCCAATCGAAACCGCGATGAATGGCGTCGTCCGGACGTTGGAATAGGCGCGACTCGCAGTTAGTAACCAGCTTGACGCTGGGGTTGCGAACTTCGGGGTCGAGGTCGGTGAGCCAAGCGCGCGGCAGCACCACCGACGCGGTGATGTCGTCCTCCACCTGCACCTTTTCGGCGGGAAAGAAATCGGGCCGTAGTTTGTAAATGCGCCAGGCGCCTTCGCTATCGAAGCCGACGCGCAGGTAATTCGCAACCAGCGGCTCATTTTCGAATTTCAGCTCGTTGCCCTGAAGGCCGTTGATGCGATCCACCGTAAAGTGCTCGCGCCACTTTTCCGCCCACTCGGGCCGGTAATAACGCTTCACCGTAAAAACCAATTGCCGCGTGGTTTGCGGCAGGCGCCGGACCCACTCGTTGTACTCGTCCTTATACTCGGCCGACGGCGTCAGCAACTGAATCACCGAACCCAGCGTCCGTTCGCTGCTGAGTAACGGCCGGGCGGTGCGCTCATCGGGCCGCCGATGTTTATAGATGGCCGAGTAGTCTTTCGCGAAGATCTCGGCAAGCTGCTCCATGTCCTTTTTGTAGTCGGGCACGAACACCGGCCCGCGCAGCAGCGCGCTTCCGACCGACTTTGAGATCTCCGACTTGCCGCCTCCGGAAACCGTGCACGGTTTGTGGCACAGCGTGCCCCGCGGCCGCAGCCCAACCAGACGCCATGCTTTGCCCGTCACCTGCTTCTCAAGATGCACGCGGAAACCGGACGGCAGCACGTACACCGTTCCAGGGCGCAGCATCAATTCATGCGACGCGCCGTCGTTATCCCAACTGACAATGCCGGCGCGGACACGGAATACCGAGTTGTAAGGAACATAAAGAATATCCGGGTACCGGCGATCGATGGCATAGCCCTCAGGCTGCCGCTCCACCATGTCGCCGAGCAAGCTTAGCGCCTGTTCGTAAGTGGCCTTCTTAAGCGTGACGGTGAGGTCGTTATAGAAATCCTGGCCAAGAATATAGGTCGCGAAGGCGATGGCGCCGCCGGCGTGCTCCTCTTCGCAGAGGCCGTAGAGATTGGCCGCGAAGCTGATCTGAGTCTTCACCTCCTTCTTGCAATAGCCGTAATAATTGTCTGAGATTAACGTCACCATTACGCCATGGCGGTCGCGGCAAGTGATCTTGAAAGAGGTGCCGTCGTTGTATAACTCGTCTTCGTGCTCCCAGCACATCCGGTCGCGGCGTTGACGCGGCGTGGCATCGCCAATGTGCGGCAGGCCCAACTCCTTCTTCTTCATCCCGGTGAGGTGCGGCGCCACAATCACACAGCCAGTGTGGCCGGTCCAGTGCTCGGCGTCCAGGCCGGCGTCGTTCTCAGGCAATTGCGGATCGCCGCCGTTCCCGAAGATCGACTCGACGAAATCTAGATTGCTGACCAGGCTGCCGGGGGCGAAGAAGCGAATCTCCATGGTTTTTTGGGGATCGCGGCCAGCGGCGGGACACACAATCGGCCGGATCAGCAGGGAAACGAAGAGGCGCGCCTGCTCTTCCTGGCGGGATGTAAAGGGCAGAGTCAGCGCGTCTTGGGGCGGATGAAGGGCCGCCTCCAGCAACGCAGCGAATGCCTGCTTTGGGACTGCCAGCTTGTCGTCCGGAATGGGAAGGCCGCCTTCCGCGATATGAAAGACGCCGCGGGTGGTGCGCCGGTCACTGGTTGGGTTGTGAAGAATGCCCTGCGCCACCCGATAGGAGCGCAAGTAGGGCGATGAGAAACTCGCCCCTTGCGCGGGAAGTGACAGAATGCGCCCCAGCCCAGGCCGGTCCAGGACCAAGGTACGGCTGGGGAGGCGGGGCGCGCGGGCGGAGACTCCGGTCAGGTAGCGATCGAGAAACGCCTGAATGCGGGTATCGGCAGGGCACAGGTAATCGCGCAGCAGGCGGTCTTTGTTTTCGTAATTGCGGAGCAGCGGCCGCGCAATGTCGACAAACCCCTTATCGGACGCGGCCTGATTCACCGGTTGCCCAAGCGCGGCCAGTTTCAAGTCCAGATAACGAAGCGTGTCGGCGGATTCGGAATGAGTGTTCATCAAGGAGCCGTGAAGAAAAGGCGCGTCTGTCAGGCTCCAATTTTTTCACACGTTCATCAGGGACCGGGATAAACAAGAAATTGATGCGGTCGCAAATTTACGGCCGCACAACATTTGGCCTCTTCCTGGGTCCGTTGGAACATAAAGTTCGATGGAAATCGGGTTGGATTGCGTTGTATCGCTTCGTTGAGGCGTTCGTCGGCCACGAACGATATGGATGAATCCACCGGCTGCGGAAGAATGGTCTTCTTGGGCTGGACGCTTCTGTGTTTTACGCATGACCACCCGATCGCCGGTTGGCGTGCTGTCGTGCCGGAAAGTATCGGGGCACTCTGCACAAGTGGGCCGAAAGGTACAAGAGCCCTTACTGATTCGTTAAGTCTTGTTTTTGCAATTGTTTAGATTGGTGGAGGCGGCGGGAGTTGAACCCGCGTCCGAGAACGCCCGCTGCGCAAAGCCTACGTGTGTTTCCTAGTTCTGTTTTTTCGAAGAGGCCCTAAAGAACAGGCAAGAGCGAGCACCCTCTAGTCCGATTGATCTCGGCCTATGGCCCCGAACAGAGACCTAGTACCTATCCTGCAAAATGACGCTCACTAGAACACGCGCAGGCTCACGCCCCGGAGCGGCAACCTAATTACTTAGGCAGCGTATGCAAACTGCGTATTGGCAGTTGTTGTTTTCCGATCGTTTTACGGGAGCTCGGAACCCGACACGCCTTCACACAACGATTCGATCCCGTCGAAACCGTTGCGCCCCCACATAGGGATTCGTCTCTATAATAGCGCGTGTGGCGCCGCCGAGTCTCACGATTGCACGGAGTAACCGCAAATGGTCCAATAAGGAGACGTCCCGAGGACGATTCGGCGTCCATGAGTGAGAAAACGCGGCAAAAGACGCCGTTGGCGGACCCGCGATCCTCTGAAACAGTCCAGACATGAGCGGCTCCCTGACCCCCCTTCTCACGCCGGCTGAGAAACATCACGATTTCGAGCAGAATGTTCCGCTCTACCACGTGGTCCTGCTGGACGACGATGAGCACACTTATGACTACGTCATCGAGATGCTGCAACGCCTGTTCGTGATGCCGAAGGAAATCGCGTTTCATCATGCCGTGGAAGTGGACACAACGGGACGAACGATTGTCATTACCTGCGAATTGCCGCAAGCGGAATTTGCCCGCGATCAAATTCACGCCTATGGTCCCGATCCGCGGATGCCCAAATCCAAGGGATCCATGAGCGCTGTTTTGATACCCGCCTCGGACGTCAAGACAGCCTAGCGGCCCCGACCGAGTCTGTTTGTCTCCACGATTTTTCACACATTCTCAGTAATACTCAGACCCGCATCACGGCGCAACCGTGCTCCCCTCCTCCTCTCCGCGCTCCAGCGAACGATCCCAGAGCCACACGCAAATTTCGGTTAAAGAATTCGCCATTCGGGGACGCGTTTTCCAATCACATCGATTGCCAAACTCCCCGAATTTACCAGCCCAATTTCTAAGAATTCTCTTGCAACCCTCCGTTCCGCCCGAAGAGGAAGTTAGGAC
>CAJCIT010000062.1 GCA_903970405.1 Acidobacteriaceae bacterium
AGCGCACGATCGGCCATCCGCGTAAGCCGGTCGAGCCAGGCGCCCACAATTACCGCGGGACCATCCACGGGTGCCGAGCGTGTGTCCCGCAACCAGCCTTACTTCAACCCGGCATCGGCCAACAACGGAACCGGCAACTTCACACTTCCTTTCGATCTGAACTATGAGGTTGATCTTTGGGGCCGCGTGCGCCGCACCGTTACAGCTTCGATTGAGCAGGCGCAGGCGAGCGCCGCGGACATGGAGACAGCACGGCTGAGCCTCCATGCGGAGCTCGCCGTGGATTACTTCGATCTGAGAAGCGCGGACGCTCAGGAGCAATTGCTGGCGGATACAGAGAAGGCCTATCGGGATGCGCTTCAACTGACGCAAGACCGGTATGACGGCGGCGCGGCTCCGTATTCCGACGTGACGCAGGCGCAAAGTCAGTGGAAGGCCGCTCAGGTGGCGATGACCGATATCAGGGTACAACGCGCGGAGTATGAACATGCCATCGCGATTCTCACGGGCAAGGCGCCCGCTGAGGTGACTCTGGCCGCTCTGCCGTTAACGGAACAATCGCCGCTGTTGCCTCCTGTTCCGGGCGCTTTGCCGTCGCAACTGCTGGAGCGGCGTCCGGACATTGCGGCCGAGGAGCGTCGCATGGCGGCGGCGAATGAACAGATCGGCATTGCCCAGGCGGCCTTCTATCCAACACTGAGCCTGTCGGCTGTCGCCGGATTTGTGGGAACGTCTCCTCTAAACTGGCTGACGTGGCCCAGCCGTATGTGGGCGGTTGGTCCCACGCTCACGCAGACGCTCTTTGACCACGGCCTGCGCCGGGCCAACACGGATATCGCGCGGTCTAACTATGACGCAACGGTGGCGGCGTACCGGCAATCGGCTTTAACCGCATTTCAACAGGTTGAGGACAACCTGGCGGCATTGCGCGAACTGGAGACTGAAGCGCAACAGCAGCACCAGGAGACGGAGGCCGCCGAACAATCGCTCGATCTTTTCAAGACCCGCTATGAAGGCGGCGTGGACACGTATCTTCAAGTGATCACCTGGCAGACCGCGGCGCTCCAGAACGAACGGAATGACATCGACATTCAGCGGCGCCGACTCGAAGCGGATGTGCTCTTGATCAAAGCGCTGGGAGGAGGCTGGGACAAAACACAACTGCCTCAGGTGGCGGCTCTGCATTAGCGGCCAAAAAATTGGCCTGACTTAGGCCCGCAGCCAACTTGTTCTCGGCGGCGATGCTGGGCGAACTCGAGGCGGTCAAGGCATTCATCGCCGTCTGATCTGGCCGGACAGAATAACCGGCCGGAGAGCGAAGGGCCACAGGGGTACGGTGGAGGGCAATTGGCCACGTATAAGCCGGCGGCGGTAGCTGGCGGTGAAGGGTCGTGGCGGACCAATCCAGTTTGAAGCCGTACTGGGGAAAAACCACCGTACGGAATTTTATAGGGGGAGAAGGAAACGTCACAGCACGGTCTGGCGGCTCTTTGCCACGCCGCCCGAAAGGGCCGATACAACGGAAGCCGATCGACCTAAACTGGGCGCGCCTTCTCTCTACCCGGTGGCTCAGTCGGCGTGGGCGCGATGTGGCAACGCTCAGACTCAGCTTACGTTCGAACCGCGCGTCGTCACGACGCCCTCGCCGATCCATTCCTTGACTCTCCTGAAGGCTGAGTCCGCCGCGCTTCCGCTTCCCGCCGGTAGACAATCTCCAGCTTGCGCGTCATCTGCTTGACGTCGCGGGTCTGCTCCACCGCGTGGCGCGCTCTTCGCGCCAGGGCCCGCGCATACGCCGGATCTTCAAGCAACCGCAACACGCCTTTCGCAAACTCCGCCTCGGTATCGCCCAACTCACACACCGTGCCCGCCGCCTCCGTCAACCCTTCCGCTCCCACGGTGGTTGAAACCGCCGGGATCCCTGCCGCGAAGGCCTCCAGCAATTTCACGCGAATGCCCGATCCCGAAAGGATGGGACATACAAACACCGCGCAAGTCCGAAGCGGATCGCGAATGTCCGCCACGAACCCGGTCATCTCGATATTCGGATGCGCCATCAGGTACTGAAGCCCCGGAGGAGGATCCGCGCCTACAATCACCAGCCTCGCCCCCGGCCTCTCTTCAAGCACCAATGGCAGCACGCGTTTTACAAACCAGTGCAAGGCTTCCTGATTCGGCACGTGCCGGAAGCTGCCTACGAACAGCAGCGTATCCGCAAGCCGTCCTTCCTCATGAAAGGGATAGTGGGAAACGCGGATTCCCGCGCGCAAATCGGAATCCAGCTTCGGCGCCAGTTCCGGCGCGAACTCCAGCAGATAATCGGCGTTCGCCTCACTGCACATCTGCACCCGGTCCATGCGCTTCAGCATCCGCGGCTCATACCGCAGAACTCGCAGGTATTCGAGGAACTGTTCCCGCCATTTTGCGCCATGAACATGACCCTTCATCTGGCGGCTGATTGTCTGAAAGAAAACATCGTGTTCGAACAGCATGCAGGGAATGTGCCGGTAATCGCCGCCATACTGGCCTAACACTGTGTAATCGAGTTGCACCACATCGATCCGTTCGGTCAGCAAAATGCGATGCAGCGCCCATTCGAAGTCGGCGTCGTAAAACTCCCGCACGCCGTGCGGAACCAGCGAAGTGGGGTTCTTCGTCACCAGCGGTTGCCGGAGCTGAAAATACAGAGAAGCGCACAGGGGCTTCAGCGCCTCCTGCGCCTCGATTTCCGGCTCGCTCTCAATGAATCCCGCCAGGTGAATGTTCGCGAGCGGCGCCAGCTCTTCCAGCGTCTGCTTCATAAATACCGCTCCGCCATGCACCGGCGGTTCGATGGGATACGGCGCTGCGAACAGCACATTCAATCGCTCCGGCACAGGCTCCGATGAAGCCTGAAACCGGTCGCGGTAATAGCCGCCCAACGGACGCCGCAAGGCCTCCCTGTCTGTCACCGCCGCGAGCGACTTCGCCCTCCAGCGCGTCCTCAGCAACTGCGGCAACTGCAGAAACGCCCGATAGATCCCCGCAAAAGTAAACCGGCTGGGTTCCTCCGGACGAAACAGACCGCCCGTGGCGCTCGCAAAAGAAGCCCACAGATGCTGGGTGAGCATGCCCCAGTCATGCACGTTTTTCCACACCATCAGGACAGCGTTCTTCTTCAGCACGCCGTTGATGTAGGCCGCGCTGAATTTCTTGGCGATAGTCCCGCGATGCTCATGAAAGACAATGCTCCGCGGTTCGTAGAGGATGCGCCAGCCCCGCTTCCACGCCATGTAGCCGAGGTCGGTGTCTTCGAAGTAGAACGGCTTGAACACTTCGTCGAATCCGCCCAGTTCCAGAAACTTTCGCCGGTGGAACGCCGAGGAGCCGCCACCCGGATAGAAGCAGGGAAACGCGGAACGGATCAGGTCATCGATGCGGTGGCGCACCAGCAACCGCCCGCGCACCCACGTGGCTTGGGTGAGGCCGCTCTCCTCACGGCGCCGGTGGACATCGGCAAAGAAGATCTGGCACGTTACCGCAAAGACATCCGGTTTCGAAAAGTGCTCGATCAGCGGCGCCAGGAAGCCCTCCTCCACCCTCATGTCGCTGTTCAACAGCACCACGATGTCATTCCTGGCAGCGCGGATCCCGGCGTTCGATCCGCCGCCAAAGCCCAAGTTCCGCTCCTGTACCAGAACTCGCACCGCGGGAAAATGCCGGCGCAAGAACTCAGCGCTGCCGTCGCCCGACGCGTTATCCACCACGATAATTTCGCTGCCCGGATGCTTTGCCGCAGCTGCCTCCAGGCAGGGCAGGTATTTCTCGAGCAGATCGCGCCCATTCCAGTTGGGAATCACGATGCTTACGGCCGCGGTGTCCGGCGCCGCTGGGTCGGCAAACCCCCTCGATGCGCCCGGAATTGACACCGCGCGTTTCCGGCCGAAAACCAGAAAAAGAAGATCGCCCGCCGCCAGCGCCACCGCCGTTAGCACTAAGACAACGGGAGCAAACAGAAACAACAGGAGTTTCAAAACGCCTGCCGCAATTCCCGTCATGACTTAGTATCGGGCAATCGGGGACCGACTCCAAGCCGCCGGCCCAATCTCAGCCAGCGGGATCGCCGCAGGTGGTCACGTTCTTGAAGAAGGGCGCGGATTCGCTGTTCGCTCTGCGCCTGTACCATCGCGAGCTGGCGCCGAAGTTGCTCCGCCGTGGTGGCCGCCTCATCCCGCTGCAGGATCAGGTCGTCAATGTGCCTCTCGAGCGCCTGCGCCCACTCAGTCCGGTCGCGAACCTCCGCTTCTTCGCGGTGCAGCCGTTCCAGAAGTGAGTCCCGGTCCGAAATGGCCTGATCTCGCTGCGCGATGAGGTCCTCAATGTGGCTCTCGAGCCGCCGCGCCCATTCGGTGCGGTTGAGTACCTCCTCTTCTTCGCGGTGCAGCCGTTCAAGAAGCGAATCCCTATCCGAAGCGGTCTCGGCGCGTTGGGCATTGAGTTCCACACGAAGTTCATTCGCAGCCGCTACCGCCCGATCCCGCTGGCCGATCAGATCCTGTATATCCGCTTCCAGCCGCCCCGCCCATTCGGTGCGGTTGAGAACCTCGGCTTCTTCGTGGTGCAACTGGTCGATAAGTAAGTCCCGGTCCGAAGTAAGAAGGACGATCCTGTCATCGAGTTCTTCGGCCCATCTCGCCCGGAGATTGAAGTCCTTTTCGAGATCCCGATAGTTATCCAGCAGCCTCCGATGCTCTGCCCGCGCCTGTTGCAATTCCGATTGCAGGCTGGCAATGTGATTCTCCCGCTCACGGAGCATGTTCCCGCTCTTCGGAACGTAGACAAAGCTGAGCGGCGGTATGGGTGAAAGGCTGCACACGGCAAGATAAAAATGCGCCGCGGAAACGGGCTCGCTTGTCTCACCAAATGCCACCTCAGTTCGCGGAGCCGTTTCAGCGCCTGAGAAAGCGATGGCCTGCGTTTGATTCTGAGCCAGGATGCGGACGTGCGGGAAGACCTCGCTCAACGCGTCGAGAAATTCCTGGTAGTCGAATTCATGCTCGTGAAACTCATTCGGTCCCTGTTCGCGCCGCGTCTCGGCGTAATAGGTCTTGTTCGGCGTGGAAACCATGAACAAGCCGCTCTCCGTCACCGCTCGCGCCGCTTCCGTAATGAGCTTCGCCCACTCGCTGAGGTGCTCAATCACTTCGAACGCGGCGATCAGATCGAAGCTGCGGCCGTCCGCCGGAAAGGCCGTCGCATCTCCCAGCTCGAAAGCAGCGGCCTGGCCGTAATGTAACCGCGCGTACCCGATTGCCTCGGGAGAAATATCGAAACCCATCGCGTAGGAGGCAGTGCGCGCCAGCGCGTGCGTCCCGTACCCGGCGCCGCAGCCCACATCCAGCACGCGCTTGCCCGCCGCCAGCGTTGACGCGAACAAGTACCGCGCAATGTGCTCATTCCAGAGATCGTCCTCAACCAGACCCGGAATAACGCGCTCGCCAGTGAATTCCGCCAATAGATATTGTTTCATTCTTCCGTGACGCAAGCAGGCCGGCTCAGTTCCCGGGTAGTTTTACTGGCCGCCCGCGGCACGGGCGACGCTGGTCGACGTAACCTGGCATGGCACATGCACAAAGCCGTAAATCGGCTGACTACCGGACACGATTTCTAGTGAGATCGCGTTGTCAATCCAATCGCACACCTGCGCTTCGCCCTTCTCCGCGCTCGCAAGCACCGCCGGCGACAACGAAAAGTGCGCGGAATAAAGATCCGGTAGCGTCAGGCAAAACTCCACAGTTAGTAACTCCCCCTCGATAAGTGAAAGCACGGCGCGTCCCTGTTCGGTGGTTAATGTGGTAAACGGGACACCGAGATGATTCCGAAGAAGTATCCGCACTTCGACGCCTGTTAGCGCTTCACGGGCCTGTACTGTCACCCGCAGCGTGTACCGCTCACGAGTGTTCATCGATCCCGCTGGATTTCCCGCCTCGTCCAGCACTTGAATTCCAATAACTGTCGCTCGCCCGTCTCCGAAGCGATGATCGATATTCGGAATCGTGGCCGCAATCGGTTGAGCCGCGTGGGCACGAGCCTCGTTCACTGTTCCTTCTAGAAACTCCTGTTCCGAGCCCTCCTCCCGGTGGTTTCGCGTGTACCGGCTGTCCTTTTGCGACATATGCGCCAGATAGCGGGCCACAACGGTGTTCACATCGCCAATCTCCCGCACGGCGCCCTGATCCAGCCACAAGGCCCGTGTTCCAAATTGTGTGATGTCCTGCAGCGAGTGCGAAACGAAAAGAATTGTTACGCCGCTTTGCCGCAGCTCTTCCACGCGGTGCAGGCATCTTTGCCGGAACGCCAGATCGCCAACTGCAAGGGCTTCATCCACCAGCAGGAGCTGAGGCTCGGAGTGAATCGCCACGGCGAATCCCAATCGGACGGCCATCCCGCTCGAATAAGTCTTCACCGGCTGGTGGATAAAGTCCCCAATACCGGCGAACTCCACAATGCGGCCGTATCGTTCGTCGATCTGCCGCCGCGACAATCCCAGAATCGTCGCATTCATATAAACGTTGTCGTGGCCGTTAAATTCCGGGTTGAACCCCGATCCCAGCTCGAGCAGCGCGGCCGATCTGCCTTCCACGTCGACGGTTCCGCTGGTAGGCAGCAGGATCTGCGCAGCCAGTTGCAGCAGCGTACTCTTTCCGCTTCCGTTCTCGCCAACGATGCAAAGGGTTTCGCCGGGCTCCACGCTGAACGAGACTTTTTGCAGGGCCCAGTAGTCCCGATGATAGGATCTGCGGCTTGGGGAGATGAGCTCTTTCAACCGGTCGCTCGGCTTCCGATACATCGGATAGGCCTTCGATACATCGTCGAATTGAAGCCGAACCGCCATCTTTCGTGAGCCTACCATCCAGACGCTTTAAGGCCCCGACGGTGAGGGAGCGACCGGTTGGTCCCGGCGCTCGACGCCCCGTGCTGAACATCGGGCGGCCGGCGCAGGCGAGGGCGCGCGTAAGTGAGCAAGCGGGGAACGCGCAATGCCTCGCTGCCAACCGGTCGCTCCCTCACGGTCGCGGCTCAGTCCGGCTGCGCTCACTCGGTCGCGCGACTTACTCACGCCGACTCTGATATACCTTTCCGAAGCACAAGGCGGTGATTCCATGAACAAGCGCGACTTCCTCAAAGCCTCTGGCGCCATAATCGCGGGCGGCATGTGGACAACGGCCCCCGCCGATTCGACCGTGCCCCGCACAAACTGGGCGGGCAATTACCAATACCGCGCGCCGCATCTGTACACTCCATCCACTTTGGAGGAGGTACAGAAAATCGTTGCCGGGTCCAAGAGCATCAAAGCGCTGGGCACGCGCCACTCCTTCAACTCCATTGCTGACTCTTCCGATACGCAGATTTCACTGGAACACTTCCAGCAGTTCGGTCACCTTGTGATCGATGAAAAGGCGCGGACGGTTACCGTCGGCGCCGGTGTTCGCTACGGCCAGATGGCGCCAGAGCTTCAAAAGCGCGGCTTCGCATTGCACAACCTCGCTTCGCTGCCGCACATTTCAGTGGCGGGCGCCCGTTCCACCGCGACGCACGGCTCAGGCAACAAGAACGGCAACCTAGCCACCGCCGTGTCGGGCTTCGAATTCGTCAGTGCGAAAGGGGATCTTGCATCCCTGTCCCGTGCGCGCGATGGCGATCGATTCCTGGGCGCGGTGGTGGATCTCGGCGCGCTCGGCATCGTCACCAGGGTTACGCTCGACATTCAGCCCACCTTCGATGTCGCCCAGACTGTCTATGAGAATCTGCCCTTGACGGCGCTTGAAAACCATCTCGATGAGATCTTCGGCGCCGGCTACAGCGTCAGTCTCTTCACCGATTGGCAAAACCATCGGGCGACTCAGGTCTGGATCAAACGTCGCGTAGGCCCCGGTTCAGACCCATCACCCCTGGGACCTGAGTTCTTCGGTGCCCGCGCCGCAACGGTGAATCTCCATCCGCTTGCCGGCCACTCGGCCGAAAACTGCACTGAGCAGCTCGGCGTCCCCGGACCTTGGTATGAGCGTCTCCCGCATTTCCGAATGGACTTCACGCCGTCATCCGGCGCCGAGCTACAGACCGAGTATTTCGTGCCTCGCGACAAAGCGTACCAGGCGATCCTTGCCGTGGAGCGCTTGCGCGACCGCATTACGCCTCATCTCTTCATCACCGAGTTCCGCACCATAGACGCCGACGGCCTCTGGATGAGTCCCTGTTATCGACGGCCGTCGCTCGCGATTCACTTCACCTGGAAGCCGGAATGGCCCGAAGTCAAGAAAGTGCTGCCGGCCATTGAGGCCGAACTCGCCCCGTTCGACGCAAAGCCTCACTGGGCGAAACTGTTCACGATGACGCCCGCTCGGCTGCAGGGCCTCTATCCGAAGCTGAAAGATTATAAACAGCTGATGGCCTCGTACGACCCGGGCTCGAAATTCCGCAACGAGTTTCTAGCTTCTCATCTGTACGCTTAGCGTCAGCCGGGTGTTTGAGTCCGGTTAGCCGGACGGCCGTAATTCCTGCCGGCGTAGTGCTCCAGGTACTGCAACCAACGCTGCCGCTCCTGTGGATCCGCGAAGTGCTTCTGCCAGAATCCGGCGAACTCAGTGGCCTGTTTCGCGGCGCGCTCTTTCAGGAAGTCGTTGAGACGGGCGGCCTCGGCCTCTCGCGACAGGCCCTTCTTCTTGAGCCATTCCGCCGTCGCCGTGGCGTCGCTGATGGCGCCCAGGGACTGTTGGGTTTCGCGCAAGATTTTGAGCAAAACCTGAATGCGCGGACCGAACAACCCTTCAAAGACCTCGATGCTATAGCGGATGTGCTTGGTGGCGAGCCTTAAACGGTGGAGCTCGCGAGGATGCGCGTCGCCCTCCAGCAGTTCATCACCGAAAGCAAGGTAGCGCTTGAGAGCGGCCGGAAGCTGTTCCCGGGCGTTTTCCGCAACGGTCAGTTCTGCCTTCCAGTGCAGCGGCTTTGGCTCTTTCATAACGGGTCTGCCTCTTCGCCGTCGCCGGCTGACTTCAGCGCCAACTCTTCAGAGCCGCGACCGTCAGGAAGCGACCGCGGTTCTGTTCCCGTCATGCCAACCGGTCGCTCCCTCACGGTCGCGGCTCTGTCGGCGTGAGTGCGTCCGTTTGTCTCCGGATTTTCTTCGGGTGGCGTCAGAGCGCGGCGCCATCGTTCCACGACACGGGTTCGGCGGCCCACCGCCAGCGCGGCGGCCAAAGCGGCCTCGGCCATCGCGCGCTCGCTTTCGAGATGCAAACCTAACTCTACAGACAGCGTGAGGCCAGCGGATTCGAAGCTTTCAAAAGCGATATCGACATCGCGGGTATCGCCGGCGAAGGTAAGAGCGGTTTTCAGTTCGCCGCGCACCTGCCTGCGCGCCCGCTTTGGAAACAGGCGGCGAAAGAGCCACAACGTCTCGCCGAAGCGGCGCAGAGAAACGCGAAGATCATGAATCTCATCGGCGCCGGGAGACTCCGCGCAACGGTTCCATTCGGTTTCCACGCGCTCCAGACGTATCGCCAACTGCCGGACGGCAAATTCCTTGAGAGGGAGGCGGGCGAGCTCCGCTGGCGGAAGCTGTTTACCCGCGCCGCTGGATCGAGATCGGGAGCCCATAAACTTGCGTGAACGCGCTGGAGACTTCGTTCGCCGCCCACAATTCCAAATCGACGTCGGCATTGGCCGTCACCAGCAGCGCAACACTGCCGCCGCGAATACTTCCGTCTACAGTATGCACCTTCTGTTGATGGCTGCGATCCAGCGAGTCGGCGATTCGCAGCAGCGGCGCCATCGTCATCACTGTTTTCTTCGACTCGGCGTCGAGCTGCTGAAAGAGAGAGTGGCGAGGCTGCGGCATTGACTTGCGATGGAAGCGGCAGAGGGCCGCGATTGTGATCCGCTCGCGCGCGGTGAAGCCGGGCATATCGGAATTCGCCACCAGGTAGGCCGAATGCTTGTGGTGGCCTGTGTCACTGACGAAGTGCCCGATGTCGTGCAGATAGGCCGCGGCCTGCAGCATGCGTCCGGCGGCGGGCGGTAGATCGTGAAGCGGCTGAAGCAGTTCAAACAAGCGGTGCGCGATGCTCGCGACGGCGCCGGCGTGCTTCAGGGAAATTCCATATCGCCGGGCCATGGTCTCCACCATTTTGCGCTGCTCAGGCGAGAGTTGAGAAACCTCGCGCGCGACGCCTCGCTCCTCGAAGTCGGCGATAATGCCATCGCGCACGCCGGCGACCGAGTAATAGAGCGAATGGTGGTGGAAGATTTCAAGCGTCCGCAGAAACACCGCCGCGCCGGCGGTTACGATCTCGGCGCGGCGCGGACCGATGCCGGCGATGCGGCGGCGTCCGGCGATATCGAGCTTCGAAATCTCGCCATACAACCGGCGGATCTGGGTGGTTCGGGCGCGCAGCCGGTCAGCATCATGGCGGTGCGCGCGCGGCACTTCGTTGACCGCGCAAACCACCGCCGCGGCGCTGGCCGACGTGGCTATGGCGCGATCGAACTTCTCAGATCCATGTTTCTTCCCGATGGAGTAGAGCTTCTCATCGATGTACTGCATCATCCGGTGCAATTCATCGGCGGTGGGCGGGTCTGACTTCAGAAACATTTCGGTGAGCCTGACCGCGCCCAGCGGCTTTGAGACGGCATCCATCATTTGGCCATCGTGGGTAATGATGATTTCTGCGCTGCCGCCGCCCACGTCGACGATCAGCGTCCGTTCCCCCGGCCGCGGCCACTGGGCTTCGACACCCAAATGGATGAGCCGCGCTTCTTCAGGACCGGAAATGATTTCAACCGCGACGCCCAGAACGGCGCTGGCCCGTGCGAGGAATTCTTCCTGGTTCCCGGCATCGCGGACGGCGCTGGTGGCAACAGCGCGCACCCGGTCGACATTCAACTTCTGATAGGTGGCGGCCATCCGTTCCAGCGTGGCCAGCAGGAAGGTCAGCGCTTCCTCACTGATACGCCCGGTGCGGAAGACGCTCTCGCCAAGCCGCGTTACCTGACGATCCTCGGACAAAACGCGCACAGATTTTTGAATCGCTTCCACGGCCATCATGCGAACGGAGTTGCTTCCGATGTCAACAGCCGCGTAGCGTGGCATACCTCCTTATAACAGGGCGGCCGACGCTTCAGAGCCGGGACCGTCATGGAGCGACCGGTTGCCCGTACTTCTCTCCGTGCGGCCGCTCCCTGACGGCCGCGGCTCAGTAGGCGTTCCCCGTGGGCCGCTAAGCGACACTGAGCTTCGCGGCGAGTTCTTCCCGGATGATGCGCCTCAATGTGTCTTCAAATTTAGGCGTTCTCCCCTCGATGTACTCACGCAACGCTTTGTTCATAAGCGTTTGATAGTTACCTCCGCCCGCCTGATCCACCACATGGCGAAACCAATTCACGATGTCGCCATCCAGCCGAATGGTGATCTTCTCTTTCCCCTCGGGCGCCTTGACAACCGGACCGCGCTTACCTTTGCTGAAGTCGTATTGTTCTTTCATAGTTGCCCCTCGTACGATTCGCGTTCACCTGGCTCGGCGAGACGCGCTGAAATGATTCGAACATTATCCCCACGACAGGTGTAAACAACCACAAGCAACGCAGCAGGCCATCGAGTCCCAGGCTAACGAACCGCTCTTCTTCGGGGTCGGAGTCGTCGCCGATGGTGATCGCGGTTTCGTCTTCGAGGGCCGCAACCGCGTCCGCGAAGTGAATGCCGTGTTTGCGAATGTTGCGCTCATTCTTGTCTGAGTTCCATTCAAACGCCACCTCCTTTTTGTACAGACAAACGTATGGCGGAACACAACGCTCACCGTGTAACTCTGGGTGGCCGCCTTCGCGCCTCGTACACTGGAGATTGCGCTTGTAAGGGAGAAAACGCTATGTTGCGGTTGGGTTTACGGATTGTATCGGCTTGCTTGTTGGTTTCGGCCCTCCAGGTAGCGGCGCCGGCCGGCGGCACTCCAGGGACGTTCTATCTCAAGGACGGAGACCGCGTCGTCTTTTATGGCGACAGCATCACTGACCAGCGGCTCTACACGGTTTACGCCGAACTCTACGCCGTCACGCGGTACCCGTCGCTCAACGTGTCATTTATCCACTCCGGATGGGGCGGCGACAGAGTAACCGGGGGCGGCGGCGGCCCCATTGATCTCCGCCTCAAGCGCGATGTCTTCGCTTACCAGCCCACCGTGATCACCATCATGCTGGGCATGAACGACGGCGGCTATACCGGGCATAAGGCGGAGAACGATGAAACCTACAAGACGGGATACAAGCACATCGTCGAGGCCCTCCGCGCGCAGATCCCTGGACTTCGGATTACGGCCATTGAACCCTCGCCCTTCGACGATGTCACGCGCCCATTCACCCTGCAGCCCGATGGCTATAACGCTGTGCTGGTCAGCTATGGCAAGTGGCTCGAAACGTATGCGAAAACGGCCCAGTTCGATGTGGCGGATTTGAACTCGGGCGTGGTGGAGATGCTGCGCAAGGCGGATTTGACTGACCGGAGCAACTCGCCGAAGATCATTCCGGACCGGGTTCATCCCGGCGCGGCGGGACATCTGATCATGGCCGAACAACTGCTCAAAGCTTGGCATGGCAGGCCGCTGGTGAGCGCCGTGGAGATCGATGCTTCGGGACCGCCTCGCGTCGCCGGCGAGGAGTTCGCGAAGGTAACAAATCTTTCGAGCCAAGCCGGGCTGCACTGGTCGGAGACGGAAGAGGCGCTGCCGCTGCCGCTTCAGCCCATGACCCAGGCGGATACTACCGGCGCCGTTGCGCTGGCGCTGAAGAGCTCCGACATCTGGACCGCTCTCAATCAGGAGAACCTTCGCGTAACGGGTCTTGCGCCGGGGCACTATGTGCTGCGCATCGACGGCAAAGGCCTGGGCGAGTTTTCAAATGCGCAACTGGGCGAGGGCCTCAACCTGGCCACATACACCACGCCGATGACGGAACAGGCCATGAATGTTCTCAATTTGACCGTGCAGCACAATCAGATCCATTTTGAGCGCTGGCGCCAAGTGCAGGTTCCGCTGCAGGACAAACAGGTGGCTTCGCTCGAAAGCACGCTGGCCGCGATGGACCGGCTGGAAGCGGATCTCGTTCGCGGGCAGCGTGAAGCTGCGCAACCCCATGCGCACCGGTTCGACTTGACGCCGGTTTCACAATGAGGGGCTCAGTCATGGTGAACCAAGGCCGATGAAGCCGATTGTCAATCTGGTGAATCGCCGATACAGCCAGTGGATGAACCGCTGGGAAAACGACCTCTGTTTTCGCGCTACCGATCGCGTGGTGCGGCCGTTCGAATTTGGTCTCGAGTGGACTGAGCGCTGGCCCTGTGCCCAGGGATTACCGCGGAATGGGATGACGCCGAAGGAGTATATTCTCGCGCTCAACCGGCGGGCCATTGAGCGTAGCGGCGAATTCTTCGGCTATGAGGTCCCCGCCGATTTTTCGCAAGACGGCGATTGGATTGAGTTCACGTCGCCGGTTGAAACGCCGTTTCCCGAAAACAATAAAGCGAAGGCGCTGTGGTTTCCCGCCCGGAATGACAATCGCAAAGCAGTGGTGCTGCTGCCACATTGGAACGCGAAGTTGCCGCAGCACAACGCGCTGTGCCAGGGCTTGCAGCGGCTCGGCATTTCGGTGCTGCGGTTGAGCCTTCCCTATCACGATGCGCGCATGCCCGGTGAGCTGAATCGCGCCGATTACGCTGTTTCATCCAACATCTGCCGGACCATTGACGCCACCCGGCAGGCGGTGATCGATTTACGATGCTGTCTCGATTGGCTTCAGCAGAGGGGCTTCGAACGGCTGGGCGTGGTGGGGACAAGCCTGGGCTCTTGCTATGCGTTTCTGGCCGCCGCGCATGATTCGCGCGTCCACGTGAATGTCTTCAACCACTGTTCCACTTATTACGCAGACCCGGTGTGGGAAGGGCTTTCCACGCGCCACATCCGCGAGTCGCTGGAAGATGCGGTCGATTTGCCGACGCTGAGAGATATGTGGATGGCCATCAGCCCGCCGGCTTACACAGCCAGGTTCACGGCGCAACGGCAGCGGTCAAAATTCATCTATACCCAGTACGACACCACTTTTCCGGTTCATCTCTCGCGGGTCGTCATTCAGACAGCGCAGGAACAGAATTGGGATCACGTCCACGCCGTGCTGCCCTGCGGGCATTACACCATGGGCGAGTTCCCCTTTAAATTCCTCACCGGCTATAACATCTGCGCCTTCTTGAAGAAAAACCTGTAGCCTATTTTCATGAAGGCCTTTCCCGTGCTTTTCATTTGGTTGCTGGTGTGTGGCGCAAGCGGCGCGGAGCTTCGCGTGGATCACGTTACGGTGGCCGGCCGCGACTTGACGGATCTACGGGCCAAGTTTGCCGCCATCGGCATTCCCACCGAGTATGGCGGGAAGCATACCAACGGCCTGACCGAAATGGCGCAGGCGAGCTTTCCCGACGGTTCGTACCTGGAACTCATCGCTGCGCAAGATCCGAAAGCCGGAGCGGGGTCGCATTACTGGGCGCGGTTTATTGACGGGAACGCCGGGCCTTGCGCGTGGGCAATTGGCTCTTCCGATATCGCGGCCGACGCCGCGCGGTTGGGCGGTCATGTGACGGACGGCGGCAGAAAGCGGGCGGATGGCGTGGAATTGCGCTGGAAAACCTCGTCCATCGGCGCGGGCATCCAGGGAACCTATTTTCCGTTCATGATTCAGGACATCACAGATCGTAAGCTGCGGGCCTTTCCCAACGGGAAACCGTCGATTAACCACCTGCGAGGCGTAGCGGCGGTTTATATCGCCGTCAATGACCTCGCGAAAGCGGTCACGGATTACCGGAAGACGTTTGGGCTTAGCGAACCCGAGCGCACTACGGACAAAGAACTAGGTGCGGCCCTGGCCCGATTCAAGGGGACGCCCGTGGTTCTCGCCGCCGCCGATGGCCCGTTGCTGAAGACGCGTCTTGCGCAATTCGGCGAAGGTCCGTTTGCGTTTGTTTTTGGCGTCGCCTCGTCGCCCGCGAATGGCGAACTAGCTGTCAGGTGGCTGCCGATTCAGGGGATGAGGATCGGCGTGACGGGCCGCATCGTCCGGACAGCCGGACCGCGCCGAACGAACTGACCCGCGGCAATCTCCGTGGCGCGGGCTTTTCGCCTGCTGAGCCCCGCCGCGCGGTCTGTTATAGACTGTTCCCGGCACATTTGACTGTGTCGCGGATCGTTTTCAAAAGTGAGGAATGAACATGGCGTCTAATCGCGGTGTTGTCTACATCAAGCCGGGCGAAGTGCAGGTGCATTCAATCGACTTCCCCAAACTGGAAGACCCAACTACGGGCAAATCGATCGAGCATGGCGTAATTCTCAAAATAGTCTCAACCAATATTTGCGGCTCCGACCAGCACATGGTTCGCGGGCGCACCACCGCTCCCGCCGGACTGGTTCTGGGCCATGAGATCACCGGCGAAGTTCTGGAGACCGGCCGCGATGTGCTCTTCATCAAGAAGGGCGACATCGTTTCGGTGCCTTTCAATATCGCCTGTGGCCGCTGCCGCAATTGCAGGGAGGGCAGAACCGGCATCTGTCTGAATGTCAATAACTCGCGTCCCGGCGCCGCGTATGGCTATGTGGATATGGGCGGATGGGTGGGAGGCCAGGCCGAGTACGTCATGGCCCCGTACGCCGATTTCAATTTGCTCAAGTTCCCGGACCGCGACAAAGCGATGTCGAAGATTCGTGACCTGACGCTTCTGTCGGACATCTTTCCCACCGGTTTCCACGGTGCGGTAACCGCCGGAGTGGGGCCTGGCACTGTGGTCTACGTGGCCGGCGCCGGACCGGTGGGGCTCGCCTGCGCCGCATCCTGCCATTTGCTGGGGGCCGCGGTGGTGATTGTCGGCGATATGATTCCGGAGCGTCTCGCCCAAGCCCGGAGCTTTGGCTGCGAAGCCATCGACCTCAAGAAGGATGCGACGTTGGCGCAGCAGATCGAACAGATCGTTGGCGTGCCTGAGGTGGATTGCGCGGTGGATTGCGTCGGCTTCGAGGCTCGGGGGCACGGCCATGATGCCGGAGTAGAGCGTCCGGCCACCGTGCTCAACTCCATCATGGAGATCACCCGGGCCGGCGGCGCTTTGGGTATCCCCGGCTTGTATGTGACCGGAGATCCGGGCGCGGTCGACGAAAATGCCAAGATCGGCATGCTTGGCATCCGCATCGGCCTCGGGTGGGCGAAGAGCCACTCCATTGCCACCGGCCAGTGCCCCGTCCTTAAGTACAATCGTCAGCTCATGATGGCGATTTTGCACGATAAGATCCAAATCGCGAAGGCAGTGAACGCCACGGCGATTTCGCTCGATCAGGCCGCCCAGGGCTACCAGGACTTCGACAAGGGCGCGGCGAAGAAGTTCGTCATCGACCCGCACGGGATGATCGCGGCGTAGGGGCTGGCATTGTCCTTTTCTCGATTCGCCGACACTGGTAACGCTTGTTCAAACTCTGGAACTGGAAAGCAGCCATCCTCAGCGCGCTCTACCGCGCGCCTATCTTCTTTTTCACCAGCCTGCGCGGCGGCTTGACGGGCGCCCTATCGGCCATGCTGATTGAGAGCCTCTTCCGAACCGTGACCTCGGGCTTCTACGGCGCGGCGACTCAAGCGCTACGCCGTTTTCAACCGGAATGGCTGGCCTTCACGCTTATCCTGGTTGTTTTGCCAGGTCTGGTGCAACTGCTTGAAGCAGCGATGCATTGGCTCCGCGGCACACACAATCTGAAGGCGGGCCTCTGGGTGTCGCTGACGGTCACTGCCATTTCGTCGCTCTTCAACTTCTATGCCATGCGCCGGGGCGCGCTGCTGACAGGTGGGGAAGGGCAATCTTTCGGCCGCGATCTCAAACGTATTCCGCTACTCATCGGCGGCTTCCTCGCGGCGGGGCCGGTCGCCCTTTGGCGCTTGTTGTTCAAACCCGGGGAGGCATAGATCGGCGTCAAGCGGGCCGAAGACGCTACCTCCCGGCCACCTTGAGCCGCGTACTGGCGATGCCGATATGAATGTGCGGGGCCGTGGCCGAACCGGCAACCGCCTGCCGGAAAGCGATGTACGGAATGTGAAGCCGCTCCAGCAAATGGCGCAGCCACAGGCCCTCCGGCTGATCGGGAGTCAACGCTACGTCCACGCGGTCATGGTGATCGAAACCCAAGGCCTGGTGGATGAACGTCTGGCCCAGGGCGCTCACCGGCAACTGCTGGCGGAAGTGCTTCTCATACTCCGCCTGAATCGTCTTCAGGTCATCCAGGTGGAACGCGCCATTACCGTCATATCGAATCATTACGGTGGCGAACAACGCGGCCTCGGCGCCGCGAGCCCGCTCCATCTCCAATTCTGTCTGTGCCATGGCCGCGAGCTGCTCCTGTAGCTTAGAGCGGTTCTTGGCCAGATCCAACGTGCGGCGGCGCATCTCCAGTTCCTGGGTTTGAGGTTCAGCTTCGGACTTCGACAGAATACCGTCCCGGACCAGCTCTTCGCGCCCTTCGACAACCGCCTGCTGGCGATCCACCCGGCGCTGGGCGGCGTCAACCATCAGCTTGGCGTCTTCCGTCGAAAGCTGCTCTACGCCAGTCGAACCATAGAGGGTTCGGGCGAGGACCGAATCGTCCTCGGCATCGGCCAGCGCGGCCATGGCCTGATCCAGGCGCCGCTGGGGCAGTGCGCCTTCGTGCACCAGGAGTTTGATCCGGTCAATTTCGTTCCTGGCCCTCAGCACGGCTGCGTCGGTGAAAGTGGCATAGGTGACAGGAGAAACATCGCCCGCGCCACTTTTCCCCGGTCGCGGTAGGGATGCCGGTTGCCAAGCACCCCCCGCACAGATCCCCACGTGCAGCATTACCGCATGGGGCTCCTACCTTGGATGAATGACGTCGAAACGCTCACGGGGAAAG
>CAJCIT010000063.1 GCA_903970405.1 Acidobacteriaceae bacterium
TTCCTCGCCGGATCGGTCGGCCCGAAAATCGCCACTCCCGGCTTGCCCAACGCCGCCGCCAAATGCATTGGCCCACTGTCCACACCTATAATCGCGGCCGCCCGCCGCGTTCCATCAATCAACCCCGGCAAACCCGATTCATGAATGCGCAACTCCGGCAGCGCGGCCAGCTTCTCACGAAACCCCGGCGGAATATTCACCACCAGCGGCAACCCCTGCGCCTGCAATTCCCGCGCCAGCAGCCCGTAATTTTCAATCGGCCACTGCTTACTGGCCCAACCCGCAAACGGGCTCGCAAACACAAACGGCCCATTCGGCAAATCGCCTTCCCTCTTTCCGGCGGGAATCCATGCTTGATCCGTCAACTGCGTCGCTCCGGCCGCCGCCGCCAATTGCAGATTTGCCTCAACACGGTGCGGGCCGCTTGTCTTCACCTGCCGTGTATAGAAGAGCGCCGCCAGCGATTCGCGCGCCTGCGAACGATGCGGTCCGAAAAACTCGCGCGGCCCGCTGGCTCGCCCTACCAGCGCAGATTGAATCAACCCTTGGAAATCGATGGCAACATCCGGCTGAATCGCCCGAATCGTCCGCCACGATTCATACAAAGCGCCTTTGCCCCGCCGCTCGAACGCCACCACCTGATCAATCTGCGGATTCCCTTCCAACAGTTCCACCCATTTGCGCGCTACCACCCAAGTAATCCGGTGCTTTGGAAACGATAGCCGCAAACTAGCCACCGCCGGCAGCGCATGAATGATATCGCCCATCGCGCCCAGCCGCACCACCAGAATGCTGTCACCCGCACTCATCGTACTCCTTGGCGTTCCTTTACGTGTTCCACGAATTCGGCCGAGCGTTTGCGCTCGCCGGCATCGTCTCGCACCACTTCCATCTGGCCATTCGGCGGTAGCGCAGCGGCTTCACTCACAACCACCAGTTGCACGCTCTTCAAGGCGGCCACCAAAATCGCGCGTGCCTCCACCGGCAGCAAGCAGCCCGTACCCGGCTCGACAACCGCCAGAACAGATTTCCCTTTCCCACTCAGCGCCGCCAATCGCTCCGCTTGCCCCAATGTCAACGGATCGAACGTTCCTACCACGGCCAGCCATCCCTCGCCGCCCAGACGTGTTGCCAACTGCTCCACCGGAACAACCTTTTCCCGCGTATCCAAACAGCAGTCCTACTTTCTTTCGATTCCCACCAACCCGTGCGCCGCATCCACCACTTCGCCCGCCGCTACCCTTGTCATACAGCGATGATCAATCGGGCACTCCGGCAACAAACAGGGACTGCACTCCACGGCATGCCGCACCACCCGGCTCCAGTCTCCTGTCGGACCCGTGGCCTCATCGTCGGTCGCGCCGAACACCACCACCGTCGCCACTCCTAATGCCGATGCCACATGCATTGCGCCGGAGTCATTCGTTAAGAATAACTCGCAGGCCGCCGCCATTTCGATGAATTGCTCCAGCGGCGTTACGCCTCCAAAATTGCGGCATAGCACGCCTGCCCGCTCTATCTGTTGACACACCGTTTCGCAGACGCCCGCTTCTTCCGTTGAACCAAAGACCGCCACCTGCGCGCCTCGTTCGCGTGCGACTGCCACCGCTGCTTCGGCGAATCGTTCGGGTAGCCAGCGCTTCGCGCCTCCGTAAGCCGCGCCCGGACTCACGCCCACTACGGCGCCCGCAATCCCCGCTTCACGCAACCGCGCCCGCCCACGCTCTGCGGCGCTCGACGCCCCTCCCAATCGAATCACGCCATCGCGCGCATAATCGGGAATCAACCTCGCGCGCTTCAACAACTCTAAATAGTAGAAGCGCTGGTGTTTTGGAATCTCTCCCGCAGTTGGCAACGGAATGGGATGCGTCAACAACCAGCCTCGCGCGTCGCGGTCATAGCCCATGCGGATTGGAATGCCAGCCCAGCGCGCCATCGCCGCCGCCTCAAACGCATTTTGCAAAAGCAGCGCACAGTCGAACTTACGCGCGCGCAATTCCTCCGCCACCCGCCGCTTCTCGCCAAGACCTCTCCAGCCACGCGGCGCTTCATACGGAATCACCTCATCGCAAAACGGTTCGCGGCCATACAAATCCGCCACCCACGGCCTAGCCAGAATCGCAATGTGCGCGTGCGGATTCGCCTCGCGCAAGCCATGCAGCGCCGCCAGCGACATCACGGCGTCGCCCACCCAATTCGCCGCGCGGACCAAAATTCGGTCGAACTGTTTCAAATCACGCCGCTTCCCTATTCATGCACGGTCGTGGTCAGCGCCTGACGCGCGCCGCGCAGCCAAATGAAGAGCGGTGCATGGGGCGCCGGCGAAGGCCAAGACATCTTAATCTTGAGCGACTGCTTCTGTCCTTCGCCCGGCAGCGGCGTCGGCAACCCCAGGATGGCGTTGCCATGCTGCGCATCCCAACCGGTCTTTTCAATGGTCTCAAGGTTCTGACCCGTCAGCACGCCAACATATGAGCCTTCGCCTGAAGTTTCGGACGTAAGCTTGAAGCTCTCGATCTTCGGCACGCGGATGATACGGCCGATCTGGTGAGGCTCCGAGATTCCATTGTTCCCCTCATCGATCCGCACCGTCACCAGGCATCCGCTGGGCCAGGCGCTGGAATCGAATGACAAAAACAACTGATCCGGCGAAAGCTGCTGCAGGCTGGCGCTGCTGGATTGTTCCCCTACCCGCACGCTGACCTCGGGCGCATTCTCCGCCGCGCAGCTCAATTTCGCAGTACTTCCCGGGTCCAGATTGCGCACCTTCAACAGAGTGCTGAGGAAGTAGCCTGAAGGCAATTCGCCCGGATGCAAAGAGATGTCCATTCCTTCGGGCGCGCTGAGCTTCGATTCCAGAATCTTTGGCCGGAGTCCCATCACTTGAACAGCCTGAGAGAGGACCAGGGGATCGGTCCGATCCTTCACATAGAGTTTTAGATCCCGCTTCGAGCCGGGAGCGGCGCCGGCGTCCAACTGAATAATGGCTTTCCTCGATTCGGCATCGCCTGGAGCGAGTTCCACCTTGCCGTTCACCATTTCAATCCGCTGTATGGAATCCAGGTGCTCACCGGTCAGCGTCACTTCCTTCCTGGCCTCACCCGCATTCACCAGCAGCGGCAGGCCGGCAATCCTTGGAGGAACCGGGATCACCTTCACCGGCACAGGGTGCGACGATCCATCCACCTGCGCGATCGACAGCACGTAGTCGCCCGGATCCAAATCGATGGTGTTCACCTGCACGTCCAGCTTCGTTTGCGGTCCTTGCCGCGGACCCTTCGGGAGCACGAAAGGAACGGGCTGCGATTCCCCGAACCGGTCGTCCGCCTTTTCAAACTTCACCTTGTCGACGAACTCGAAATCCGTTCCTTCCAGAGTCACCGGAATCTTCCCTACGCGCGCAATCAATCGATCCCGCGATTGCGGCGCAAGATGTGCGAACATCACGTCGCCGGTGGGATGCACGCCAACGCGCCCATACGCTGTGAATGGATCCCAATCCCAATTCGCAGTGAGTGTATAATCGCCGGGCTCCACCGTCAGTTTCGTCAAATCCACATCCAGCGCTTTACCCGTGAGCGCCCGGCGCACCGGTACGGCAATCGATTTCGTTCCGTCTTCGGAAACCAGCCGCCAGTGGCGAGCCCGGTCGACAAGCCTCCAATCGGACTCGTTCGCATCGATAGACAGGGATGATGTTTGCCCGATAGCAAGCGTATCCTCGGCGCCGATATGGATAGCCGGAGCGCTGGCATTGGGCACTCGGGTCGCCCACAAATACGCCACCTGGGTGTGAGGGGCGGCCGGCGCCCGATTGCCGCACAAGGCCACCGCCTCATCCGGCAAAGGTTGCACGAAAGCCGAGCGGAACTCGGCACGGGGGAACGCCATGGCCCGCATCTGTAAAGCCATGGCTGCGCCGCCCGCCGCCAAACCCACCGGACTGCCCAGGAATAGCGTGGCCACCGAAGTTGCCAGGCTCGCCGCGCCCGCCACCCGCTGTGAACTCTGCGACGCAATGGGATCATACCCGCCCACTGCCGGATTCAGCGTGGAGAATAATGTCATCGCCTGCTGGTCAGCCGTGGCGTGCGGGTCAAACTTGACGTTCAAGCCATAGCGCGAAGCGAATCCCGATACCGCCGCGTCCACCGGAGCGCCGGCCGTTTCAGCTGAAGAGAGTGCCGCCAGCAGAGCTTCGGTCTGCGCGGTCTTCTCGGCGTAATCGGCCAACTGCGCGGCCAGTGTGTCGTCCTTCAGCAAGAACTTCTTCACCTTGCCGCGACTGAGGCCGCTGGGACCATAGACCACCAACACGATGGATGTGTTCATGGGGATGGTCCATTCCTGGGGCTTCGCCGCCGGCTTCGGGTCCAGCACCATCAGGTAATCCTCGTCGACCGCGCGCCGGGCCGCCGTCAGCACCAGTGTGATTTCGCCATGAAGCTTAGTGAGCTTTGTTTCAATTGGCGAATACGTGACCACGTCGCCTTCTTCGAGCCGGTTAATGGTTTTCAGCGGCAACGCCTCGTCTCCGCCGGACGGTGTCATGCGCGCCGCCTTGGCCGGCGACCTCACGCGAAAATCGGCATCCGCAATGGGCGCGCCACCGGGGCACACCATGTTCATTGGAGCTAGGGCGGCATCGGCGCCCTCAGCCCAGGTGGAGCAGCCGCAGACTGGAAATAACCATAGAAGGAGAACGAGCTCCGGTTTCCAGAAGTGCTTTGACAGTATGGAAAAAAACATTCGACGCTCTTAGTGTAACGAGCGCTCCTGCGCGGGCCAGCAGACGTTGAGCGGAGTCTGACCAGTTCTGTGAGACCATCGCTTCCATGAAATTCATCATCGGGTTTCTGCTCGGCTTGATCGTCATTCCCATTGCCGCTTACTTCTATATCAAGAGCGGCAATGTGCCTGCCGCCACCAGCGCCCCGCCGCTGCTGTTTGAGCGGTGGGCTGCCCGCACCGCACTCCATGCCATCATCGACAAGGAAATGCCCAGGGGTTCTCCGGTGGCCGCGAACGACGAGACTTACCTTGCCGGCGCCAAGATCTATCGGGCGCAGTGCGCGGTCTGCCACGGTCTTCCGGACCAACCCGAAACGCAGATCTCGCAAGGCATGTTTCCCAAAGTCCCGCAACTGTGGAAGCACGGAGTGGACGACGATCCGGTGGGCGAGACTTACTGGAAAGTGGAAAACGGCATCCGCCTGACTGGAATGCCCGGCTTCAAGGGCACTTTGACGGAAGAGCAGATCTGGCAGGTAAGCCAGTTGCTGGCGAACGCACCGAAGCTGCCGCCGGCCGCGCTCGACATACTCAAGTTACCGCTCAAAGTTGAATAAGACGTTACTGCCGGCGCGGCGCGGTGTGCTTATCGAGCCAGTGCACTTCTTCCGCCAGCACGTGCTCATTCGTTTCCAGCGCCCGGTAACCATGGGCCTCTGCCGGCAACATCACCAGCCGCACCGTTCCGCCATTTCCCATCACGGCTTGATACATGCGCTCCGATTGAATTGGGAACGTGCCGGTGTTGTCGTCCGCTTCGCCGTGAATCAACAGCAGCGGCGTCTTGATGTCCTTCGCATGCACAAAGGGAGACATAGTCATATAGACGTCCGGGGCCTCCCAGAATGTGCGCCGCTCGCTCTGGAAGCCAAAAGGCGTCAGTGTCCGGTTGTAGGCGCCGCTTTCAGCGAGTCCTGCGCGAAACAGGTTCGAATGCGCAAGAAGGTTGGCAGTCATAAAGGCGCCATAACTGTGTCCGCCCACTCCGACCCGGTCCCGGTCAGTTACTCCCATATCGACGGCTTTATCGATGGCGGCTTTGGCGTCCGCGACAATCTGTTGAACATAAGTGTTATTGACTGTCTCCGGGTCGCCGATCACCGGCATGGCGGCGTTTTCTAACACCGCATAGCCGCAAAGGGTGAAGAGTAAGTGCCCAGTCAATGTTGTGAAGCGGTCGGTGGACCCGCTGACTTGACCCGCGGTGCCGGCGTCGTTGTATTCAAGGGGATACGCCCACAGCAGAGTCGGCAAGCGAGTACCGGATTGGTAATCGGGCGGTAGATAGAGTGTGAAGGAAAGATCCACGCCATCGGCACGTTTGTAAGTCACTAGTTGCTTCTTGATCCGGCGGACTTGTGGGAGCGGGTCAGTGTAATGGGTGAGTGGCTTGAGCGACTCTCCTTCGCGAATGAAGAAGTTGGGCGGCTCAGAGGGGCTCTCGCGCCGGGTCAGCAGCTTCGTTCCGTCGTCGTTCAGCACCGCTTCGACAACTTCATAGGTGCCGGGCGTCGATTGAAACAGGCGCTCAGTCTTCTTGGCGGCTATGTTGAATCGGTCGAGAAAAGGATGGTCGCCCTTCGGCGAAGCGCCGAGGCCCGTGAGTAAAATGGCATCGCCTTTGCGGAGAATTGCGGTCTCGCCGTTGGGCAGGGTGCGAAAGACCGGATTGCCGGGATCGCCATAGCGATCCTGAGCGTTTCGAGCAAACAGGACCTCCCCCGGGCCGCCCGGCTTGTTTAAATCGATGAGCATGGTGCGCAGCCAGCGCTTGTCGCGCTCATAGTCAGTGACCAGCGCCATGCTCGATCCGTCCATCGACTGCAGGCCGCGGAAGCGTTCGACAGTCTCGAAGACTTCGTGTGGCTGTTCCGTGAAGGGTGCACCGATGGTGAGCAGCCGGTCGCGATGGGGCGCCTTCTCCTTGGGATTTCCGCCATCCATCGCTTCCGCCCAGAAGAGAGTTGCGCCGCCCGACGGCAGCCAGCGATAGCCGCGCGGGCCGGTGCGGACGCCTTCAATCGGCACGCGGTCAGCCAAGGGGAGACTCGCAACTCTGTATTCAACCTGACCGGCGCTGTTCCAAACTTCGACTTCCGTGGGAAAGGCGTCGGCCGGGTGCAAATACGAATAAGGCCGGTGGACACGCGCGATCAGGAAGTGGCGGGCGTCAGGCGACGGCGCGACGCTTGTGAAGATGCCCGGCTGACCCAGCGCCTGCCGCCGGCTATTGCTTGTGTCAACCAGAGTAAGTTGCGCCGTGGCGTAGTAATCGAAAGAGTCCTCATCGTGCGGCGTGCTGAGCATGTCCTCATAGGTCCGAACCGGTCCGGCGTGGCCTGCGCTCTCTTGCGTATGCGGCCCTTCGGGAATCGCGGCTTCCTTTGGCGCGGCGCCGCGCCTGTCAGGAATCAGGCTGACCAGCAACGTGCGGTTGTCGCTGAGCCATTCGACGGGTTCGCTGCGGTCGGCGCGAACGCCGTTTACTCTTGCGCCGTCGATCTTGTGGATCGCTCCGGTTGACGTCTCGCCGATCCAGAGCTCAATGCCATCGGCAGTGGTGTTCGTGAAGGCGAAGTGTTTGCCGTCGGGACTCCAGGACGGATAACTGAACTTCGCGCCAGGGGGATTGATGGTGACGTCGGTGTTATAGGAGAGGCGTTTCAAGACGAATTGCGGAAAGACCGGCGCCAGATGGAGGCCGTTCGTCCGGATGTCGATGCGCATGCCGGCCAGGCGCGCAATGGGCTGCGCTACCTCGGCGATAGACGGGTAGCGGACCGGCTGGAGCAACACCATATAGTCGCGGGCCGGACTGACGCTGGCGATGGGCGGAGGAGGAGCGACAAGGGCCTCTAACACCTGCTGGGGCGGCTTCTCATAGGGAGTGGCAGCGAAGGAACCCCGGGAGAACGCACAGCAGAGTGAGGCGAATACGCCAATGCGCAACAATTTCGAAGACGGAACCATTGTCTAAAGATGGTACGTCAATGACGGTGGGAAGTCAGGGAGACCACTTTCTCCACGACATCCGAGGCAAGCAGACTGCGCACAACCGGGGCCTCTTCTGAACCGCGCGCGTAAGCAAGCGGGTGATGGCCGGCCATTGAATTCGCCGGGACACCCAAGTGCAGGTACTGCGCACGGTGGCCGCCGCCAAAGGCGTCGCGGTATCACACTTTCGCTGACATCGTCTCGCCATCCAGGACCACTTTCGGCTGAAGGCCGGCCTTCGCCAAGGCGGCGTAGACCACGAAGCCGGCAATAAAGCTATAGACGGCGGCGGGCTGAAGATAGGGCTTGATGTCCGCCGAAATCGGCAGGAAGGGAAGAATGCCAATCAGGAAACCAACCGCCCACGCGCCGTAACCAGCGAGGTTGATGCCTTGCCGCGGACCGGCCCATTTGCGGCCTGACAACAGGTAATCCGCCGCCATTGCGCCGCAGATGGGTCCGAATGAGGCGCCGATAATGGTGAACAATCCTACAAGGTTCGCCGCCACGCCGGTGACTGCCAGGATCGCCGCTACCACCGAGCCCACCATGGTGGACGTGAGCCGGGGCACGCTGGGAATCATGGTGGCCAGACTGTTGCCGGCAATAAACGAGGAGAAGCACATAGGCGCGATGGAAGCGATGGCGAACAGGAAGAAGGCGATGGCCGCAAAGCTGCCGGTTCGGGCAATGGCCGAATCAAAGAGGTAATCCTTAGCGCCGAGGGCGCGAGCGCCGGCGACGGCGATCAGGGGCAGGCCTCCGGCCACCATGACTGCGGCAAGAATGCCCACCAAACCGCCCCACTTCACGTCATTTTCATCCCTGCTATTTAATCCGAAATCCACGCCAGCCGCTCCGGCGGTGGCAAAGAAGCCGACCACGATCTGGATCAGCATCACGAAGCCGACATACGGATTCGGATGCTCCGGAACATACTTCGCAGCCCCGCCCGCGTTCGTGAAGAAGACAACAAGAATCATGGCCAGCGGGACCATATTCAAATAGAGGGCAAATCGCGCAACATATTGGATGCCCATGGCGCCAACAAAGCCCAGCCCCAGCGACCAGACGACGGCGATGATGCTGAACAGCACACTGCCCGGACCGGCCGGCGAACCGAAAGCGGTGAGAATGAACGAAGTGGCGACAAACGCGTTGACTGACATCCAACCCACTTGCAACAGGCCCATGAGTATTCCGGGCATCAGGTAACCGCCTTGCGTGCCGAACGTAGAACTCCCGATGACGTAGAGCGGGAATCCGGTCTTCATGCCCATCAGCGCGGGTATTTTGTAGAACAGCGCGTAGCTGATGAGGCCGGCCGCGAGAAGGGCCAAAAGACTCAGCCAGACGCCGGCCTTATCCACCGTGCCGGCGGCGATCTCACGATAGAAGACCACCCACAGGAAAACGCCGGCATATGTCGGCGCCGTGTTCTTGTACCAGGGGGCGCGATTCGAAGTCGGGTTCGGGACAGTCTTTGAAATGTAGTCTGGCAGCATGATGAGATCCGCGGGTGGGAGCGGTGCCCATTATATACACCCAGCCGAATGGGAGCGCGCCGGGCGGGTTTCCAGTAGACTGGTGCGCGAGTAGCCGATGAGAATCTCCATTGCTGTCGCCAGTCTGATGCTTGCCGCTAAAGGCATGGCCGTTGCCCAGGTGTCTACCGACAACACCGCGATTCGGGAGCTGGTCGCCCGGTACGTGGACGCTCGCGAACGCATCGATCCTCCGGCCACGGCCGCGCTCTTCACCGAAGACGCGGACCAGTTGGTTTCAAGCGGCGAGTGGCGAAAAGGCCGGGAACAGGTGGTAGAGGGCAGCATGAAAAGCTCCAAGGCCGCCAGCGGCAAGCGAACCATTACCGTGGAGACCATTCGCTTCCTGAGCCCTGAAATCGCGATTGTGGACGGCCACTACGATCTTGCCGGGGCTACGGCCGCCGACGCCCGTCATATGTGGACCACGCTCATTGTAAAGCGCATGGCGGACGGCTGGAAGATCGCGGCAATACGGAACATGCTGCCCGCGGCGCCGGCGAAGTAGGGCCGGTATAGACTACAAGCTCAGAAACACTCATCAAGCAGTCTAAATGTAGCCAGGGGCGCAGTTGTTGATTATTCTTTGCGTGGGCAAGAAAAATTTAGCTCGGGCGGTCGATTCCGGCCTGCCTACGCGTCGTCTGCATGGGAGACTTCTGAACCGCGCGCGTAAAGTAAGCAAGCGGGTTACGCTCTGTACCTCGGGTGCGCCGACCATGAGTTCCTCGTCCCCGAGCGAAATGACACCTTCCCTTGGATATCTGCAGTTTCAGTCATCATAAGAAGACCCATGCGAGCCAAACTACCGTTACGCATTTCCTCGATTATCTTGTTCTTGTTTGCCTTGGGGCATACGATAGGGTTTCAAACATTTCGGCCGGCCTCGAAACAGGGTCTGGACGTGATGGAGGCCATGCGAAGTGTGCCGTTTGCATTCGGGAACGCTACCGTCCATTGGATGGATCTCTACGTGGGATTCGGTCTTGCCGTGTCCGTTTCCGGTTTCTTCTCGGCAATAGTGGCGTGGCGGTTGAGCACCGCCGCACCAGCGGAAGTACCGCTGGCCCGCGCGATCGCATGGCTTCTTTGCGCGACACAAGTTGCGAGCATTGTTCTCAGCCTGCGGTACTTCGGCCCGGTCCAGGCCGGGTTCTCCGTGGTATCTTCCGCCGCCCTGATTTGGAGCGCGCTACGGCTGAAGCCGGAGGCCAAGGCTACGGCCTGAATAAACGGTAAATTCTAAGATTGTAGCGGGGCAAGTCAAGTTGGAGATCAGCGGGAGGAATACATGCAACGCAGTTATACCGCTCAGCACTGCGAGCACAGCACCACGCGAGGATTTGACGAGGTGGTTCGCGCCTTCGAGGCGGCTTTAGGATCCGTTGAAGCCGGTGAGTTGAGGCACATTGTGGCTTCGGCGCACAGTGCCGCGGACTTTGAAGAACGGGTCCGGGCGCATGAAGGGTCGAGCGGCTTCATGCGATTTCTCACCGTAGATCATGGGGCGTGGATGTCGCGCTATGGATCGAACACCGGCTCTCGAATGTACACCATCGGGAATCCGTTGATCGCTAAGACCATGCTGAAGCACAGCGCCGCCGCAGGGCTCAATGTACCGGTCCGGGTTTTAATCTACGCGGACGAAGAAAGCGGAACGACACGCCTTTCGTATGACCTCCCCTCGTCGCTGATGTCCGTATTACAGAGCGACGAGGTTACAGCGGCGGCCAAGCTACTCGATGCTAAGTTAATCGCGCTCGCAACGGAGGCAACCGGAGCCGAGCTTTGATCCGGGCTGATGGGTGAGAGCAGGTCGGCGACGCGTCACGTGGCCAAAGTTGACGAACCACTGTAATCGCGCCCGCCGCACAAACAGATCTCGCGCTGGATGCCGAACCGTTGCGGAAGGTCAGTCCTGAACAGACAAACTATATCTGTCCGGGGCCTGAACCGCCCGTTTCACGGGCAAGCCGGGCGCATGCTTCTCTACCAACACTTTGATCTTATCGACGCCAGCTCGGCAACGCTCCCGGTCTGCCCTACGCCCGGCTACGAAACGAACTGTTCGGGTAAGTGCGGGCGTCAAATTCGAGCACACGGAAGGGCTGGCAGATGAAAATACGTGATTTTCGGCATCGATCATGGGCGTTCTGGCGTTCGTCTAAGCGGAGTTGGGGTCGCGTCGCATGATGCGGGCACTTACTGGAGGCGGATTGTCAAAGAACAGAAGCCGGCAGGCTGCGGCTAGCAGACTGACAGCAGATTAAATGTTAGGCGGCCAGGGGTTGCGGATTGGGGGCGTCCGGCGGCGCGGATGTGGAGTCGGGAGCGGCGGGTGGCGATGGATAGCGTCGCGGGCTTTGGAACGTGCCGGGTTCAGGGACGGGGGACGTGTAGGGAGATTCGGCGTTTGCCTTGCGCTGCTTTTGCATGTCCTGGAAATCGTTGTGTGCGGCCCGGTAAGAGTGGCGTTGTGTTGTTTCGTAGCGAAGATACAGCGCGAAGGCTTTGTCGCCGCCGGATTCCAGGGCGCCGGTTTGGAGGTTGCGGGCGCGGCGCTGCAGCCACCAGGCTTGGGCCATGTCGGCGAGTTTGTGAGTCTCGGCGCGAGTGCCCGGGCGGAACTGCGCGCGGATGTCGGCGACGAGTTCAGCGTATTCGGCGAGGCTCTCGCCAGGCAGGAGTTTGAAGTGAGTGAAGCCCGATGAGAGGCCATGCTTGAACGAGTTCTGCGCGCTGCGCGCCTTGCCGGCCTGCGTGTTGGGGCCGCCACGGTGGGAGGCGTCGGGCGATGGGGGCGAGTCGGGGTCGCTGGGAGGGTCCACATGTTCTGACGGAGTCGCAGCTTCAGAGCGTTTGGCGGCTTCCCTTTCGGCGACGAGTTGGTCGAAGGCGATATCGAAATTGGCGCGGCGGGCGTCGTTCATACCGGCGGGAGCCCCGATGTTGGCCAAGTACGCGGCGAGTTGCGCGGCGGAAAGAGTTTCCTGAGGCGCCGGGGCTTGCGCGGCGACGGGCTGCGAGGATGCCGGGTTGGGCACGTTATTAGCACGTCGAGCCGCGCGTTCCTTGCGGCGCTCTTTACGAGTAGGTTTAGCCATAATTTCTCCTATGAAAACGAAAAAGCCGGGCAGGAGGCCCGGCGTTGTGTGGGGAGTACCTGACGGCACCTC
>CAJCIT010000064.1 GCA_903970405.1 Acidobacteriaceae bacterium
TGTGCCCCTGTTTACGCTTCGACCGCCACCTCACGATGACGTCCGCAAAACTCGAGGTCAGGATGGTTCGCTGCTCCTTTCCTGTGCCGCTCTTTCATCGGCGACTTCATGCCGGTTTATCCCGGCGCACCCCTATCCTCCGCTCAAGTGCATTCATTGTAGATCCAATCATTCTGGCCCGAAGGCGTCAAACCTCGGGGGTTTGGGGGCAGCGCCCCCAACTTCAATGCCTCTTTCCCTGTCTGACGAATCATCCTCATCCCCGGTACAACGCTGCCGGCGTCCGGTTGCCCAAACTCTGATGGGGACGCTCTTGGTTGTAGAACCGGAGCCTTTGGCGGCAACCGGCGATGGTAAGAAATTCGGAGCGCGCGATCCGCGAAGCTGTGGGTCGTTGAAGGAACCAACGCGGGGCGCCCCGTCGGCAGCGCAGGTGAAGCAGATTTTGTCCTGCCAGGCGGAGCACGTGCAGCACTCGGGAGCAGTAGGCGACCTTCTTTATCTCGTGACGGATGTCTCCGTCGATATCGGCAAGGGACGTCCGTTCAATGCGTTGACAGATTCCTTCCTTTCTATCGATCCCTCGCAGGATGTCTACCCGATCAGGGGCACATACACAGCGTGGCAGTGCGGAGTATCAGGGAGCATTGGCGCGCCGGCTGGAAAAAATTGCGCGAGGAACGATGCAGTCCCGATGACGGGATCCTGCTATAAGGACACATTTGGCGACTGGCACTGTAATCTTTGCTGTCAGATGGGCTCAAGCCAAAGAACCGGCTTTGCGCCGCCAACCGGTTATTAGTGCTGCGGTGGCCGGGGTGAAGTGCGGCGCGGGATGCTGATAACCGCGCCTGGCAATCGTGAGGGTGGTTCTCGATTCCACTATCCTTGTTCGGGCTAATCAGATCCCGATTTTGCTGCCGCTGGGCCGCGGGCCAAAGAGCTCGCGGCGCTCGGTGTCTTCAAGCAATGGCGCTTGCAATCGGATGGGCTCGCCGGCAGTCTTGAAAAAAAGGTCGCCGTTGCCCAGAAGCGACTCGGCGCCGTTCTGGTCAAGGATCATTCGCGACTGAGTGCTTGACGTTGTGCGCAGACATACGCGGCCGCCGAGATTTGTCTTCAATGCCGGAGAAAGAATTTGCGCGCGTGGGTCTTGCGTCGCGACGATCAGGTGAATTCCCGCCGCACGGGCTTTCGCCCCCAGTTGGTTAATCGCACCTTCAATCGCGTCCCGGTTCTTCCTTTGCGCCACCAGATTGCCGTATTCATCGCAAAAACAGACGATCCGCGGATGGAAGGCGGAAGCTTTCTTTCCGAGAGCGTCGAGATCCGTTACCCCGTACTCTGCAAACAGACGATAGCGCTCCTCCATAAGTTCAATCAGCCGGTGTAATCCGCCGATGGCTTCTTCCGGTGTATAGAGCAGCGCGCCGCGGGCGTGCTGGCCGGCATCCAGCAGGCAGGGCGAATGCTCCAGTTCCCCAAAAGTGACCCGCTTGGGATCGATCAACATCAGGCGTAGCGTGCTGTCCGTATTCGTCGCAAGCAGACTTGCCGCCGCCATCCTCAGCCACTCGCTTTTCCCACTTCCCGTGGTGCCCGCCGCCAAAATGTGCGGGCAATCCGAAGAGAGATCGGCATAACGGGGTTGACGCCGCAAATCGACGCCCACGAGAAGCTTCGCGTTGCCGCGTGGCGATGTGGGGAGTGAAGGACGAAACTCGCTGAAGAGCAGCGTTTCCCTGTCTTGACGCTGGAGGTCAACCACCAGCGTTCCTTCTTCGAGACGAATGAGCGCCGGCTTCGAAAGCCGCAATTGCAGGCCGACATCTTCGCCCAGCGGGAGAATATTGCGGACCTTTACGCCGGGTCCGGGCATGATATGAAAACGAAGGAACGCAGGCCCCACAACCGGATCGGAATCGAGCGTGACCATAGGCCCGAATTGCTCCAGAACCTTGATCAGCCTCTTACCGAGCTCGCGCTGAGACGCCTCAGGGGAAAGAGTCGACATGCCCGGCGCGACACCGGCGACTCTACCAATCAACGCGCGAAGCTTCAGCTTCACATCCGCGGTTTGCTCGCCGGAAAAGTAAGTATGTTTCAGCTCCGGTTGAAAATGCCACAGCGCGAGCCGCCCCGCTGCATTGTCGATAGTGGCGCCCATAGTGGCGTGGAGCATCTCATGGTAGAGACAGAGTTGCGCCAGGTCGGCCTCTCGCGACCCTGAACCAAGCTTCAATTCGAGCACGCACCAACTCTTCGAAGCCGGGTTGCGCCAGACTGCATCGGCGGCGCCCGACACCAGAACCGGCGCCGACCATGCCGGATCGTCCACCAGCCATGTCAGCTTTTCTTCGACTGAGAATCGCTCTGCGCCGCGCCAGACGTTTGCGCCGGCATCGTATTGGATGAGCTTTTGCTCGCAGCTATTGACCAGCAACCGGCACACCTGCCGGCATAGATGGCCGGTGGCTTCCCACATGGTCAGCACTTCGCTTGCGGAGGCCTGGAGGATACCCTGGTTCTCGCGGAGCCGGGGACCAATGATGATCGAGTAGACCTCGTCCCTCAGCCGAGTGGAGTCATTCAGCGTGTCACGGTCCAGCACGTTGGTCCAGCCGCACTCCTCGTTCGGATCCATAACCATCCGAAACGCCCTGTGGAACAGAGACCCCAGCAAGTCTGTGCTGGGTTGACCCTCACCCGCCGCGAATTCCGACGCCCGATAGATCTCCCGGCGTACATCGGATACGCTGATGAGCACTGGATCGGGCATCGGATACTTACCTCGTTTGTCCCTCTGTCGCCTCGAAGATAACCAGCGGAGGGCCATCCAGGAGCCCAAAGCGCATAGGATAATGACGCGCACACTTACTCACCTCCTCTGGCGCCAGATTCAGCTCGGCAGCGGCGCTGCCGGCGGCGATGATCTTCCGCTCCTTGATAAGCCCGGACAGCCGGGATAGGATCGGGTCTTCCTTTTCAGGCCGGCTGCCGGTAAGGGAATCCCGCAACTCCTCGACCTGACGGGGAAGATTCGCCAGCGCCCAATCGGTGACAGCCTGCTCAGTCACCTGCTCATCGCCATTGAACAGTTCGCCGGAACGCGCCGTGGCCACAAGAGTTCGAATTGCCTGAAGCGCCGCCAGCGCCTCTGGAAGCGGGTGAATCTCCCGTGCGCCCTTCTGCTTCAGACTCGCCAGGGTGCGAGCTCCGGCAAGGCCAGGTTGAATCGAAACATCGCGCAGTATCCGGAGCGTCAGGGACTTCGGCGGCCAGTCGCGTTCGATGCGTCTCAACTGGTGGGTAAGCGCGTTTCCACCGCCATCGCAGAAAGCCAGCGCCATATCCCCATTCGGTCCGCGCCAGCCGTGGTTCGCGTATCGGGACCGCGCCTCGTCCTGTCCCAAGGGGATGAATGCGCTGTTCTGCAGCAGCCAGGGAAGAGAGTCGCTGAGGGTCTTGCCGATGCCCTGCCCGGCAACAGTCTTCCGCGCCTCGCTCAGGTTGCTGTCGAATTCTTCCTGCAGAAACTTTTCACGATTCTTTGGCTGCCTGGGCTCGTCATCGCCCATCAGGTCGCGAAATTGGTGGTCGCAGGCCCGGATCAGCGTGCGGGGAAGGCATAAGTCCGTCTCGCCAAAGAGCGGCCTCAGAGCGGATGCATCCAGCGGCCAAAGAGGATCCGCGGCATGTGCCAGGCGCGAGGCTCTCAAGCCGGGCGCTGCATCGAGCCGGGCTTTGACCAGTTCTACAGCCTGGTCCCACCCGATTGGCTTTAGGACATCCTGGTAGCGAAGCCAGCGGTCCCGGTCGGCGCCGTTGGGCAACCGGTCGAATCTGTCTTCGAAGGCTGAAACGATGCAGGAAATCAGAAGGAGATGATCGTGACCGTCGCTCAGCGCCGAAATCAACTGGCCCATCGCGTGGTAGCCGGCTTCCTCCCCGCGATACGTTTCCAGCGCTTCCACCTGATCGAAGCACAGGACGACGGGTGTGGGCGCCAGGAAGCTGAGGAGCGCATCGACAACGAGTCTTGCGTCTCTTTCCCGTGTGCGATCCTCGTCCTCCCTGTCGACAGCAAGGCCGAGCGCCGCCAGATCCGCGTCTCCCAGGAGCTCGCCGCGGAGCCATGCGGCGGCGGCGTGAAAGTGGCGGCCGTCACGCAGGCATTCGAGGACCCGGCGGAGACCTGCATGGTGAACTTCGTTAAGCCCGCTCGGGTGGTTGCCAAAGATGGTTTGGAGTTGGGAGCCATCGGTCTCTTTGAGGAGATCGGACGCAAGCGCATGCCGCAAATGCTGCCACAGAGTTCCCGCGCTGGCGGTGCATCGCACGTAGACATACACCGTCGCGCCTCTGCCTTCCTGCTGGTCCTGGCGCAGGTGGTTGCGCAGACGGCTCAGCAGATGTGTTTTTCCACTGCCTGGTTCGCCAATCAGTACGATGGACGTGCCCTTAGCTCCGGCGCGCATTTGGCGCAGGGCGTTAAGGATGGTTCGGAACGGTTTTTGGTTGATGCTGGGCACGTCGGCCAGTTCGCCAGAGAGTTCGACGGACCAGGGCGACCCAGTCGCCGCGCTGCCAAAGGGATTCGGCTGGAATGGAATGCGCGGTTTGCTAACGGGCGTAGATGGAGACATAGAACTTACCCAAACCGTCTGTGACCAAGCCTTCCCTCTCTTCCGCCGGCAGCGCCGGGGCATGGTCGTGAATGCTGAGCAAGGCCCGGCGCTCGCTTTGAAGCAGGAGCGCGGCGCGATCAAAAATCGCCTTTGGGATGTCCGCCAGCTCGGGCTGTTGCCGAAGCCGATAAAACGTGACCGTGGTTCCGGGCGAGAAGGCGATCCGGTTCATCGCAGAGAAGATCTTTTCGGCAGTATCGCGGAGGCCGGTGCTTTCCCATGCGGGGGGGGCGTCCTGTGCCGGCTGAGGCGCCTGTTCAGTAAGAAGAGCTCGAATCCTCCCAAGGGGCCGCGTCAATCCGAATGTCTCAAGCAAATTCACGATTGCCGATTCCAGGTAGACCTCAGGGCGCTCTGCATTGACTAGGCGTTTGGTCTTTGAGCCTGCCGCCGCAGGTACTTCCTTGAGCCGCTTTTCTTGAAACAGAGAGGCCTGAACGGTTTGCACCAGAGCCGGTTTCAGCTTCGGTTCGCCCCTGGCTACCCGCGTGGTGAGTTCACTGCGCGTCAAAATCCCGGTGGAGGTGAGTTCCAGGATTCGCTCGCGGGCCACCAACCTGGGGTCACGGCGCCACAGTGTTGGCTTTTTTGATGTGCCCCACTGAAACACGAAGCCGGACGCTAGATCTTCGGTGAGCAATTTCAGAACCCGTGTTCCCGGCAGTTTGCCCCCGAGTTCCGGCAGCGAGCCCAGAAAGGCCAATGAGACCGGCGCCTCCGCGGCCGCTATGGTTTTGAGGATCAAGGTTCGCCCTTCCACCGGATCGGGAGGCGATGCGCGCTGCTTTGGGGAAATCATCCGGGTGAACCCATAAGCATAACCTTTTCAGTGGTGGCCCTGTATTCCAAACGGCCGCGACCGTCAGTGTCAGACTCAGGGAGCGACCGGCGGGAGCGAGCGCGCTGCCCGTTACCCGCTTGCTTACGCGCGGTTCAGAAGGGGGCCAGCGGGTTCCCGCGGCCTCTTGGCGCGCTACTGTGTTCTGGACGGGCATCACCGGTCGCTCCCTGACGGCCGCGGCTCAGTAGGCGCGGGTGCGTCCCTTCGTATCGCAGATTTTTCACACGTTCTGACGGCCGCGGCTCTTAAGCGCCGGCGCTGAAGCCGGGCTGCGGGCCAATGAGCGAGCCCCTCGTAATTCTCGCAGCGAGACACGGATGGCTCAAAAGTGTCTTACTCAGAGGAGGGCCAGGAATTCCAACGTCCGATTCGGGCGTATATAGAACTAACAACGAAAGGACACCTATGACACACTTTGCATTCCCTAAACAGCAAAAGGAACCTTTGGACGATGCGGCTCATGTGCGTAACGCTATTGCCCGTTTTAACCAGGTAGAGGGCGTAACTGAAAAGGAACGCGACGAGGCCTGGAAGCGGATTAAACAAGCCGGCGCAAAATTCGATATCGAGATTAAAGAATCGAGCTGGCGAGAACTTCACCATTCAAAGAAGTAGCTTGCCGATGTTATGGATCGATGTGATTGCGGCGGCTTGCCGAGCCCTCCTGCTGCCGGTGAGCGCGGCGTCAAGACGCGCAGGTGGTTCAAGGCGAGACGAAGGTTCGCATCTCTGACGTAATCTCGGGCCCGGAGGGCGAGCTGCGGCGATCGATGACGTAGAACAAGACACGTCCTGGGAGAGATGGCACAGTGAGGGCACAGCCTGCCGCGCAATTGGCCCAATTGGCGCCCTCGCTGACAAAGGCGAATGGAGTCACGACGCTGCTGGTCATGCACTGGTCCGCTCGCTGTGTGCAATAGAAGTTGGCCGGGTTGCCGCCGTTTTCCACGTAACCGAAACGGATCCGGGCTTGGCCGTATTCGGTGCTCCCCCCAAGGGTGACAGTCAACGGAACGAAGTTGTTCGTGTCGTATGGCCCGTTCCAAGGAAAGGAGGGCAGCTTCGCCGCATACAGATCGGTGCGGTCGCCGTTACACCAGTCGCACGCAAACATCGCCCATTGTCCGGTCGGATCCACGGTGGCGCTGGAGTAGGCCCACTGCGTTCCCGGCAAATTGAAGGCGTTTGTGAGCTTCCGCCAAGTGTTCACCGCAGTGTTGAGGATAGATCCTTGAACAATCGCCCCCCCGCTGTATTCCAAATTCAAAACGCAAGGAACGAACTCTTCGAAGTAGTTTGTGACACAGGTTCCCAGGTTACCCTCAGTCTGGCCGCCGGCCTGTGGCACCGCCATATAAACGTCCCCGGAAACCGATCCCGAGCGGCACTCATTCGATGCGTAAGCCACACAGAACTCCCAGGGCGTGGCGTCGTCGATGACATTTCCCTGTTTTGGCGAAGAGACTTCCCGCATGACGTTCGGTCCGGCGGACGCAAAGACGGGCATGACCTTGTATGGGTAGGTGCAATGCCACTTCCAAACCGTGCTGGCGCCGCCAACCAAAGCGCCCGTTCCGCAATTCTGGTTGCCGAGGACGTTGCCCTGACCCTGCGTGTTGCCTGCCGGCGGATTCAAGGCATGGAAGTCCACGAGCCACCCGCTGTCACTCGGGTTCGGACTTGAAAACTGGGTTTGCGAGGGATAGGACTGCCAGTTGTAGCTGGGCGAGTAACCGTCGAATGGAACCATGCTCGGGGTTGTATAGGTTAACGGGTTTTCGGCGAAAGGATTGGCCGGACTCATCACCGAAATTCCGTGCCAAACGGTATACGGATCGGCGCTGTCACTCGCGGAGGTGATAGTCGCGTAGGCGCTGCTGCCGCCAAATCCGAACGACGCATGACCGATGCCGACAAACTCATAATCCCAACCGGCGGACGGATCGGCGGTCGAGATAATGTCGGTGCCGCACGGTGGAAGCATGTAACCGGACCATTGGTCAGGCCAAGCGTGTATATTTCCAGGCAGAACGCAGTAATTGCTTTGGGAAGTTGGGCTGCGAGAAGCGACGAACTGGTAATTGGCGCCCCCAAGCGGGGTTACGCTCACGATCTGCCAGTCTTCCCATTCGCCCCATTGATTGAGTTGGCCCCAGTCAGTGTAGAGGTCTCCCGGTTGGATCTGAGCCGGTTGGCTCCAGAGAGGCAGTCCGGCGATGTCGGTTGGGCCGTACTGGCAAGGCCAATCTTTAGCTTCCGGCGATTGTAATCCAGTCATGAGGAAAACCACTCCGACCGCGTTTCCCGTGGTGTTTGGACCCAGAGCCGCTGGATAAGCGGCATTTGTATAGGCCGGAAGCGTCTGTCCAGTCACCCCATTCACGCCGCGCACCACCGTTAACGAATTTGCATTCACCGTCGAGACGTAGATGAGTTCGTAGCCCGGGTAGTACTGCTTAAACTGAGCCTCACTCGGCCCTCCAGCCGAGCCTCTGCTATTGAAGTTCGACACGTACAGGTACATTCCCGCCTTGATTCCCGCTGTCGATGAGAAATAGGAGAACGGAATCGTGCTTATATCCCCAGCGGCCGGGTACGGAACCGGGGTATTCAACGTGACGTTGCCGGGAGAGGGCCAGTAAGGCACCGCGCTGCATGCCATGCGGCTCTGGAAGGTAATGCAGTTGTTTCCGCTCGCTCCCTGGCTCACGAGGTTGGCCGCAAGCCCAGTTGGGCAGGCCTGCAGGATAGAGGAGTCGGCGGGAATTGACGTGTCGGTTGAAAAAACCGCTCCCTTCAGCAAGGTTGCCGGTTGGAACACAAAGGGTCCTCTGCCATAACTGGTGAAGCTCGGCATCCCATTGAGTTCGTTGCCATCCGCCTGATTGACTTCAATGCCAAACGTACCTGGCGGCGTCCCGACGTCGGTTGAGTGGTTGACACCCCAACGCAGCGGATATCCTTCCGTCGCCCCCGCGGCGCCGCCCAGAGACGAGCCTGAGAACTCCAGCGCACCGGTGGATGCATTCACGATCCAAAGTCCGTTCGCCGTATCCTGGCCCCCGGGCGTGGAACTGATTAACACTGCCCCGTCCCGAATGCCGGCCACGCCGATACCGATTCCATACGACGAAGCCATGCTCGGCTTCCAACTAGGCGAGTCGACCACGTCATGGTCCAGCCAGGTATTGTTTGAAATCGCGAACTTAGTACTATTGTAAGTCAAACAGGTGTCAGCCCACATTGGCGCTTGAAACCAGTACTTCGTGGTATCCGCTCCGTTTGCATACTTGACGTTTGAATACAACGAATGATTGTACGACTTATAGTTGCAGCTTGGCTGGTAGGTGACCGTCATAATGGAATTGGCCGCTTCATCGTAAGTGGCGCCCACCGGATGCGGACCGCCGCCGTAGCTGAACCAAATGTACAATTTGTTTGGGTCCGCCGAGTCGAACGACCCGTTCGTCCAGTGGGCGGTATAGCCGTTTGTGATGGTCCTGTCCACCACTGCCGCCGCCGAGGCCGAATTGTCCAAATACAGCGGCGACAGAAAGCGGGACTCGCCCGTTGACGGAATGAACAACCAGAGTCCCGGGTTGCCCTGGACAAAGTATTCGCAGAGCTCGCCCTGAACCGGGCTAATTGGCGTTACGCCGTCCGCCGCATAAGTCACTGTTACCGACTTCAGAGAGCAGAGATTGTTGTCGCCGCCATTCGGATTGATGACGTTCGCGCTTTGCGCATATGCCGACGATACGCCTAAATTGAGTACGCCGCTTCCCGCGACAGGTCTTATAACCACTCCGGACGCCAGCGAGTAAAAGCTCCCGGAGACCGGACCCAGGCTTTGGGCGATAACCAAAGTGTTTCCGTTCGTCACGGAGGCAACAGTACAGACATTGCCCGGACACGCCGGCGCCGTTCCCGCCATGTAAATTTTCGCTCCGGATTTCCAGTTCCGGTTAAACTCGCCCTGATACGCGGTGTTGGTAACGGTTGAGCCCGAGGCAGAGAAAGTTCCTGAATACACGGATACGTCGCCGCGCATGGGAAGGCTTCCGCTTGTGAATGTCCAACCGGCCCACTGGCCCCCATCCGGAAACGGCGTCGATGGGTAAGTCCCGCTTGTTGAAGATGGAAACACCGCGGATGCGGCGGCTGCAATCTTTGGCGCGGTATGGGGAAGCGTGACGGTTCGGTACGGCGTATTGCAGGTAGCGCCGGAATCGTAGAAGCTTAAACAGAACTGGACCTGGCGGCTCGAAGGGCTTGTTCCAAAGAAGGCTATCTGTAGGTTGTCTATCGAATTCAGATTGTACGTGAACGGCGAAAATCCCTCCGGCATGCCGCTGGCCCCCCATGCCACAAAGAGCGGGTCAGTGCCTCCTCTGGTGTAGGAGGCGGTGGTGCTTTGCGAATTGCCGAGCACACCGTTCGCGTTTGTCCAGGCATTGTCGATGTCGTTTACGTAGGAGAATACGCCGTTCGTGTTGCCGGTTAACCAAGCAGCGGTCGGCACGGGACCGAAATCGTAACCATAGCCCCTGGTCGACCCATAGGTTTCGCCGGGTCCGGTAAGGCGTTTAATGAGAATGCCTGTCAGGGGGTCGATATACTCCGCCGCTTTGTTGTTCCAGTCGATGGTGGGCCACGCCATGTGGCCCCAGGCGTTCGCGTTGTATGGAATCGGCTCCGGATAACTGTTGCCAGGGGGCGGATTCTGCGTGGTGAACTGGCCGCTGACGATTGTCCCCGAACAGTTCAGTCTGTAGTAGTGGGCGGTATTGGATTGCAAGGCTCGCGAATAAAAATTGGCGTCGCCGGCCTTGTCGGACCTTCGCGTTCCAACGATAAATGACCGCCGCAAACCCGCATTTGCGCCCCCTATTCGTTGGTCGGAGTCCGCACCGCTGAACAGCGCCGGGTCCACGTCGTGGACCAGCGGAGTCATCGCGGGCGACTCGCTCACCTCGGCGGAGCAGGCAGCCGGCGATGGCGCCGTATAGTTGAGGATCGCCTGCGTCGCGCTTGTTTGCGAAGCTTCCACAGTCAGGGGCTGAGAGAGCTCCCCTGGGAACATCACCTGTCTATCGGTCAAAATCTGCATACCGGCGGGCCGGCTGATGATCGTCCATCCCGCGGAGAGGCCTGTCGTCCTCGAATAAATGATCCCCGGCACAGGTCCGATGGTGAGTTTCCCGTAGAGCGGATCTTCGATAATCACCGTGTCCGTGGATTTTAGGAAGCTGAAAATGTAGTTGCCGGCCGTTCCAACGATGCCGGCCGGTTGGGAAATCAAGTAAATCGCCGGGCTGTTTGGCGTTGCGCCAACTACCGGAGTCGCGGCATTGGGAACCGGGTTCAGGAACAGCAGGAGGGGGTCAATGTAGTAGTTGTCGTAGATCTGGCTTCCATAAGACGAGACATAAACGATGCTGCTATAAATTGTTGCCCAGTTCTGAAGAAGGACCTGTGCTCCCAGTTGGTCGACTGATAGTCCCGTTGCGGCGCCAGTATTCAGATAGACCGACCCAAAATGAGCATCGGCGGCCACCCATTGGTTCAGCGTGAGGTCATAGTACTCGTTCAATGCGTAGCCTTCACCCGAGGGGTTGTCGAAACTGGTGTGCCGGATTCTGGCGGAGATCCGCTGTTCAAAGAGCATCTGTTCCAGTGCTCGGGCATACTCCGTGGAGGTGGCGCTGGAAGCGGCGTCGAGCGCGACCCACTGGGCAAGCAACGTTCCCGCTATCGGCGTATCTGAGGCGCCCACCGTCATCTGGCGCACCGAGTTGACGATGGTCTCAATGTCTAGCCAGTACACCGCGCGGTTGACAGGCGCCGGTTGTGGCGCGGTAGCAAATGAAGTCGCGCTGGAGAGCCAGCCGCCGGAGGCCAGCTCCGTAAAGAGAGTTACGTAGTATGTCGTGCCGCCAATCAATCCCAGCGGGTAAATCGATGTGAACGGCGGAACCACGGCGCGGCTGCTCATCACGTCGAATACGCCGGGCGCGCTACCGATCTTTACGTAATAAGCCGCCGCACCGGGAGTAGCGGTCCAGAGGAACTCGGCGAACGGATCCACGCCGATCGCTAAGTTGGCGGGTATAGTCATGTGTGAGAGGCCGACGCTTTCGGCGATCGCGCCGTCTGCCAGAGACCGGGCGCGGGGCTCCTGAGCCCATGCCGTTTGCCCCAGCAAAACAAGAGCCAGCAAGAGAGACCCCAGAATGGAGGGAATGGCTCTTATGACAGGGCATGATGGCTGGGTGAGTGCGCCGTAACAATCGGATGGCTCACAGGCGCAAGGAGAAGGCAGGAAGCGGATACCGTAAAAATTTCCAGTCAGCAAACCACCGATTGACGACAAAAAGTAATCGCGCTTCATTGACTTGCTCCCTCGATTCGGATGCTTTCTGGAGAAACACAAAGGAATTACCAAACAACTAGAGGGCATTATTCGTGCCACGCTCGAACGACGGCTAATAGGGACCTTATTCGACGCTTAGCTTCCGGTGGAAATTCGCTGAGAGCTCGACGCCACCTCGGAGCGATTCGCCGGTTATGACCGCAACGTGTCAATTGACGGCCTAGAGTCGCATTGCAACCGCGAATTTAGGCTCTTAGGGCGCCTGTAATTTTGAGAAGTAGCGCATACGAATCATTGGAGTGTCAGACGGTAAAATCTACGCGCAATTATTGCCGGGTACTCAAACTGCTGCTGCTCGTTAGGTGACTATTCTGCCGGTCATTCGAGATTTTACGCGGCGCGCGCAACGCTGATAAAGCGAGCCCGTTTTTACTTAATCCGATATCTCTAGTTAAGTTAGGATTAAAGCTGATTCGCGACTGTCAGGCATAGGCACATGGAACGCGGTTCGTTATCCGCTTGCATACGCGCGCGGTTCAGGAGCGGCGGCCGGGGGATTTGCCGTGCCACAGCCACTGCCGCCGCCACGCCGCGGGATGCCTCTCGCCTCGATGGGGCCGCACGGCGCTTTAGGGTGGTAAACAGGCTGAATATGGCCCGCGTCCCGGCAAGACATTCGACTCGGAGCGGCGTTGGCGGCGCCGCTTCGGCGGGTATTACTCCTCGTCGATCTTGCCGTGAATCTCCAGACGATCCATGGCCAGGAAGTACTTCACATGCGGATGTTCGCAGGCCTCCAGTTCGTCCAGAGGCCCAAAATAGATCGCTTCGCCCTTATAGAGAAACATCACCGTGTCGGCGACCTTGCGCATTAGATCCAGATCGTGGGTGACAACAATCGAAGTCAGGCTTAGTTGCCGCTTGAGGCGCAGCATTACGTTGCCCACGTCGTCACTCATGATGGGATCCACCATGGTGGTGGGCTCGTCATATAGGATACATTCGGGCTGGGCGGCCAGGGCACGGGCGATGGCGACGGCTCGTTTGTAGCCTGTCGAGAGGTCGGCGGGATAGAGGTCGCGAACGTGGCCGAGGTCGACCATGTCCAGCAGGCCATTCACAACATCCTCTTTATTCTGAAAGTCGTAATCCTCACGAAGTTCAAGCGAAAAGAGGATGTTTTCGCCCACGGTGAGCGAGTCGAACAGCGCGCCGGATTGGAACACCATGGTGACCTTCTTCCTGATCCGGCGCAAATCAGCCTCCGGCATGTGGGTTATATCCTGATGAGAAACAATGACTTGCCCGCTATCCGGCTTGAGGAATCCCATGACGTGACCAAGGCTGACCGACTTGCCAACGCCGCTGCGTCCGATGATGGCGAGCGTCTGGCCCGGGTTCACCCAGAAGTTGACGTTAACTAAGACGGGACGGTCGAACGTCTTAGAGACTTGACGGAACTCGATGTAGTGCGGAAATTGCTGGTTCGGCATGGGTTGTGACGTAACGCGACTGATCCGCGACCTTCAGGACGCTTCAGAGCCGCGACCGTAAGGGAGCGACTGCGGAAAGCAAGTCTTCCCGGCACAACCGGTCGCTCCCTGACGGTCGCGGCTCAGTTGATCGCGGCTCAGTTGGCCGGCCTGGCGCCAGTCATCGGGACAGTTGAGATTCTGGAGCGGCGCCGGCAGTTCCAGATAATCGACGGTCAGCCGCTTTAGCAAGTTCGTCATGCGGTAATCGCCTTTGCGGATAGAGTCTTCGACAGCGGGGAGGCAGTTCCGATGGTATACGGCACAGAGCGGATGAACCTGGCTATTTCCTTCGAAGCTGCCGGGATCGCGAACGGCCACGGCTTGCGCGGCGGTTTCAGAAGCGGCATCGAGGAGGCTTCGCAGAAGTGGCTGCGTGACTTCGGGAATATCGATCGAGACCACCAGGTTCCAGTCAGCGCGAGTTTGGGCGAGCGCGGTTTCCAGGCCCCCGAGAGGTCCGAGGCCGGGATGCAGATCGTCCCAACAAGCGCCATGGCAGAGAGCCCCGTAGCGGGCGTCCGGTCCCAGCACAATGGCGGCGCCGGCGGCGGCTTCAACCAAGCCGAACATATGCAGCAGGAGGGGCTGGCCATTCCACGGCAACAAGGCCTTATCGCGCCCCATACGGATGCTGCGGCCCCCCGCAAGGACATAGCCCGCCGCATGCATGCCAGAATGGTAGCATCCAAGGGTTTGGATTGGGACTATAATCGGAACAACATAGTGTATCCGTTTTGTTTTACGATGTGAGTTGGCGGGTCTTTCATATGGAACAAGCAACTGAATGGGAGGGGCGATTGTACTCAAGCATTCGCTAATCCCGCCATGCTCCGCCTCCCCCGCCGGAACGGCTACTTCCCGCTCTTTGCCGCTGTGCTCTGCGCCTGTGCCGCGACGAGTGCGTTCGCGGGCGCCGAACCGCGGAGCCCGCGCGTCGAGGCGATACGCTTCTGGTCATTTGGCGACGTCACCCGGGTAGCGATCGAAACCCGCGGCAGCTACAAGATCCATACCGAGCAGATCGAACGCCCGGCTCGTCTGTTCTTTGACCTGCGTGGGCTGAAGCCGCCGGCGGCCCAGACGAAAGGCGTTCACTCCATTCAAGTGGGCGACCAGCTTGTGAAGCAGATCCGCGTGGCGGAGACAACACCGGGCGTGACCCGCGTGGTCTTCGATCTGGAATCGCCCGTGGAGTTCACGTCGTCACAACTGGCGAACCCTGACCGCCTTGTGATCGAGATCCGGGCCAAAGGTCCAAACGCCGGCGCCCTGAATGTCACCAGGAGCCAGATGGGCGGAAAGCGCTTCGATGATGGATCGGACGCGCCGGTGGCAGGCGCCTTGCCGGACTTCCCGGCCGATAACCCCAAGACAAGATCCTCCACGGCCTTCGATCTTCCCGCGCGGGTTCAATCGCCAAAGCAAAGCCCCGACCTGGCGGCTCTCTACCCGCCGCCGGAGCTGCCTTACCAGGCGCCGGTGCTGAATCCCACGTTGCGCGCTGTTCTGTATGGACCGCTGGAGCGTCTTCGCAGCGCGCCTGTTCCCCCTTACAACGGGCCAGCGGAGGCGCGCCGCGCCGATCAAGCGGGGACGCGCCGCGCGGATCCAGCAGGCACGCGGAAGGACGCCGCCAGAACGGCGCCGTTGCCCCCGGACAAGATTGCGCCGGCGGTGGATCTACCTACGCTCGACGGTCCGATGCCTATCGTGAAACCGGCTGCGGCGGCGGCCGTGACCGCGTCGAACGCGGGGCCCGCGTCCGCGCCGGCCAAGATCGACAGCAGCGGTAACCGCTCGCTGGTTCGGGTGTTCGGGCTCAAGCTGGGAAAGATTGTCATCGATGCGGGACATGGCGGCAACGATACAGGGACGATCGGGCCTCACGGGCTGCTTGAGAAGGAACTGGTGCTGGACGTTGCGTTGCGCCTGGGGCAGTTGATCCAGACGAAGCTGGGCAGCCAGGTGGTCTACACCCGGTCCGACGACACGTTCATTCCGCTCGAACAGCGGACCAAGATCGCCAATGACGAAAAAGCCGACCTGTTCATTTCGATCCACGCCAACTCGGCGCCCATCGCCAACGCCACCGGGGTTGAGACGTACTATTTCAACTTCACAACCGAAAAAACGGCGCTCGATTTGGCAACGCGCGAAAACGCGACGGCGGAGAGTTCCATCCACGAACTGAACGATCTGCTGCAGCAGGCGGTCCTGAAGGCCAAGGTGGAGGAATCGCGGGAATTCGCGCAGAAGGTGCAGGGGTCGCTTTACGGCATGTCCGCGAAGATGAATTCACGCGCCCGGGACCGCGGGGTTCGAAAAGCGCCGTTCGTTGTATTGATCGGCGCGACGATGCCATCGATTCTGGCGGAAGTGGGCTTCGTCAATAATCCGCACGATGAACCGCTTCTCAAGAAGGCCGACCAGCGGCAGAAGATAGCCGAGGCGCTCTTTAAGGGAATCGAGCAATATTCGAACACGTTGAGCCACGTCCAAATGGCTCGCGTAAAGTCAGAAGGCCAGTAGTTAGCTCAGCTAGACTTCTTCAGCCCCGCCATCCACATTGCCCGTCTGAGAGTTCCAGGCGGTTTCCGGGGATGCGGGGATGACCAGCGGCGCGGCGGGAACGCCGACGACGACAATACCCGGGAGGACGTCCTTTGTCACCACCGCGTTGGCGCCCACCACTGCGTTATCGCCAATTGTGACGCCGGACAGTACGCAGACCCCCCGCGCGATCCAAACGTTGCGGCCAATTCGGATGGGCAGAGCCTTATAGCCTGAAGTGCGAAGCGGCGCATCCCCTCCCCACACGTGGTTCGCGTCACGAATGCTGACGTACTCGCCGATCATACAGCCCTCGCCGATCTCGATGCCGGCGAACGACACCAGATGCGCACCGCGCGAGATCACCACGCCATCGCCAATGACGATCTTGCCCGTCTGCTGCGTTTCCAGATAGAGTCCTGGATAGAAATAGAGTTCGCGGCCCAACTGAATATCTCCGGTGCCGCGGACCTCCACTTTTCCCAGCAGGACGACGCTGGAGTCGACGGGATGGCGGATGTCCGCCGCGAGCCGCGCGACGCGCCAGATGCGGGCCGCGCCTTCGAAGTATTTGGTGAGGCGGGCGATGGCTGTAGCGGGCGGCAGCAGCAGTTGCTTAATGGCGCGCGTCATTTCCATTGATGCGTCACTTATATTCGATGATGCCTCGCCCGCGAGATGTGCGGACGTCGTTCCAGAAGGTCAGTTGCCCAATGAAAATAGGAATCTGCTGCAAATGAGAATGTATGCCATAAAGCAGAAGCGTGAGAGTGTCTTTGCTCTTCCAGCGGGACTTCCAGGCGCTGCGCAGACAGATCAGCGCCAGGAACAAGACAGCGAGGGCAGCGGGCAGAATCGATCGGAGCAGAAACGATGCGGCAAGGGCTGCGGGCGGCAGGCTGAGTAAGACGAGTGCGCGAATCACGTTGTTCCTGGAATCGCGCTGCCAGAGAGGCTGCGGGCCATTCCGGGTGCGCCGGGCCATATTCGAGTAGGCATAGCCGGCGCGCACGGCGTGGCGCCAGTATTGCGAGAAACGGGTGATGGCGAGATCGTGACCGGTCATGGGGGCATCGATGTGAAGAATTTTGTAGCCGCGGCCTCGGAGGCGCGAGCAGAGCTCGGGCTCCTCACCGGCGATCAGCGTCTCATCGAAGCCGCCCGCCTCTTCGAGCGCCGTGCGGCGCATGAGGGCATCCCCACCGCAGAACTCCGAAATGCCGGGGGGATAGACCCAATCGAGATCGAGCACCCGATGGTACGCGTTGAGATGCGGCCTGATTTCGCGGCGGTGTCCCCACACCACGGCGATGTCGCCGCCGGTTACGGCGTCGAGCGCAATCCGCGCGAATTCCGGATGCAGAATGGTGTCGCCATCGAGAAACAGGATCCAGGCAGCGTGGGCGGCTTGCCAACCGGCGTTGCGGCCGCTGGCCGCCGAGTTGCGTCTTGAAACGAGCACCTGAGCGCCCATTTCAGTGGCCACCGAGACGCTTCGATCGACGGAGCCGGAGTCCACGTAGATGACCTCAAGCTGGCAGGGCCGATCCATCCGCCATACCGAGTTCAAGCAGCGGGGCAACCGCTCACCTTCGTTCCGCCCGATGATGACCACGGACAACAGATTTACGGCCATGTTCCGGTCTCCGGCCTGCCGGCGGCCGTTTGCGCCAGGTATCTCTCGAAGACGTCTGCCAGGCGGCCGGCATTTGTTTCCAGATTGTAATGCTCCACGACGGTGGCGCGGCCGGCCTTCGCAAGACGAAGACGGAGAGTGGGCTGCTCCATCAACAACGAAATGGCGCGGGCAAGATCATCCACGTTGGAAGCAGCGGTGAGAAGTCCATTCGTGCCTGATTCAATCAGCTCAGGGATGCCATTTACCCCGGAACTCACGCAAGGGATTTCCATCGCCATGGCTTCCATCAGAACCACCGGGATGCCTTCGGCAAAGCTGGGCAGCACAAACGCGTGGGCATGGCCATAGAGTTCGCGAATCCCATCCTGATTCACAGCGCCGTGGAATTTGACAATTGACCCCAGACCCGATTCGCGCGTCTGTGTTTCCAGTGCGGCGCGATCCGGGCCGTCTCCCACAAACGAGATGACCAGGTAATGGCCCTGGTCCAGCAGGAGGCGCGCGGCGCGCAACAGGACGCCTTGGCCTTTGGATGCCACCAACCGGCCGATGCACACAACCTCAAAGGGCCCACCGGCCGACGCGGATTCGGATGGCGCAAAGACCTGGGGATCGACGCCGAGGCGCACAACGTGCAGCTTGTCCCACTGATCGAGAGAGGCTATTTTTAGAAGCTGGCTCCGGCAGAAATCGCTGATGCAGCAGACAAGTGAGGCTGCCTCCACCTTCTCGCGCAGACGATAGGCGGTAACATCGTAGAACTCGTCGGGCCCGTGGACTGTCAACGACAGGCGGATGCCGAAGATGCGCGCTGCCAGCAACCCCACGGTGGCTGCCTGGGTGGCGAAGTGGACATGCAGGTGGCGGACATGCAGGCGGCGCACCCAGTCGCCCACGAGCAATGCCTCGGCCAGATAGAAGAAATTGTAGGCAAGCGCACGAATGTCGAGTTGCGAGAGTTTGACGGCCAAGGCCAAGCCGCGAAGCAGTCCTGCCGGTTGGCGTAGCGCGGTGCGGACGGCGGCGCCCAAGGCCCGCGCGGCACCCGCGTCTTTGACGAAGAAAGTTGTGGCGGCTTCCGCGCGCTCCTGTTCAGTGAGGTCCGCGGAAGCACGGTCGGGCGGGTTGATGCTGGCAGTATGAATGACGAAGCCGCGTTTCCTGAGGGCGAGAACCTCACGCAGGATAAAGGTGTGCGAAATGGCGGGGTATCGGCTGACCAGGTAGGCCAGCTGCCCGTTGTTCCGCGGCACTTCGGCAGAGGGGGATGGAGTTTCCAGCGGTGGAGACCTCTCTGGGGGGCCGGACAGGCCAGGGTCGCGAGTTTACGCGCTTTCGCCCGTCCATAACCCTTAGTATTGGCCCTACGGCCTTCGCGCGGCAACGTTTTCTGTTTCTTCAGGAATTGTGGGGCCTATCGAGGCAACGGTTGAGAAGTCACCAACTGTGTTTGCCTGCTAAACTTGGCGAAATGGCCAGTCCTGGATTTCCATAATTCTAAAGGTGCGAGCTTTCTAAAGTATGTCGAGCCCGGACGCAGCTCTAGTTATCGTTAGCGCTGAACAAGTCAGAATCCACCTGTCGGAGTTGCAGGAGGAAATCGATCGGAAGCCGTTCTTGGATTTTCTGAATACGATCATCGAATCGGCGCCGCCGCTTCTTGCGTCTCTGCGAGCGGCAGTCTTCGACAATCCGACCGAGGCGATGTTTGCCGCTCACAAGCTGCGCGGCACCGTCGGCGCAGTGGGCGCCGCCGTCATCTCCGACCGGTTGCTCGCCATGGAACAGGCCCTGCAGCGAGGCGATACGGCGGCCGCGGCCGAACATCTCGCGCCGCTCGAAGGGCTTGTGGATAGCCTCGTCCTGATGCTCGGCACCTATCATTGAGCATTTTCCCCTTTCGTCGGCGCTCCCCGTCCATTCGCAGGTTTTCGCCCGCCGTTCGTCCGCTTCGATGAACAACCGGCAGCCGCCCCTCGTATCATCGAAAGGAAAACGAGAGGACAAATCGACATGTCATCCCCAGCCATCGCCGTCGAAGGCCTCAGGAAGTCCTATGGAGACTTTGAAGCGGTGCGCGGTATTAACCTTGAGGTCCAGGAAGGTGAAGTCTTCGGTCTGCTTGGTCCTAACGGCGCCGGCAAGACCACCACCGTCGAAATCCTGGAAGGTCTCAGGCCCCGGACATCCGGGAATGTCTCGGTGCTCGGTTTCGATCCCGGCGCCCAGGCCCGGAGTCTTAAAGAGCGCATCGGCGTCTGTCTGCAAGCCACCAATTTGCCCGAGAAAATGCGCGTCATCGAAGCGCTGGATCTGTTCGCCGCGTTTTACCATCGCAACGTCGACAATCACAAACTCCTGGAGCGCCTGCAACTCAGCGAAAAGTCCGACGCCTTTTATTCATCGCTTTCCGGCGGACAAAAACAGCGCGTCGCGTTGGCGCTGGCCCTGGTCAACGATCCCGCTTTGCTTTTTCTCGACGAACCCACCACCGGCCTTGACCCGCAAGTCCGCCTTGAGATTCACAAGCTGATCCTCGAACTGAAGAGCAATAAGCGAACTATTCTCCTTACCACTCATTACATTGAAGAAGCTGAGCGGCTCTGCGACCGTGTCGCTATCATCGACGCCGGCCGCATCATCGAACTGGGAACGCCGCGCGAGATCCAGGAACGCACCCTGGGCAACGCCATGATTGAGATCTCGACGAACGAACCCGCGCCGCTCGACCGCCTGCCGGATTCCCTCCGCGAATCCAAGTGCATCGTCACCGGCGACGGCCGCGTCATCTCGATGCAATCCGCCGAGCCCGCCAAAACCATTGTCGAAGCCGTCAAGTGGATTGACTCCCTCGGCCTCCAACTCGTCGACATTCATCTGAAGCGCCCCACGCTCGAAGACGTCTTTATCGAACTTACCGGCAAGAGGCTCCGCGAAGCATGAAACCCTACATCGCCCAGATTCGCAGCAACCTGAGATTGATGGGGCGCGACCGCTCCGTCCTTTTCTTCCAGTTGTTTTTCCCGATGATCTTCTTCGTCATTTTCTCCTTCGTCTACGGTGGGGCGAAGAACCCCGCCGGCATGGCGCAGGTGGTGTGCATGGTGCTGGTTATCGGCGTGCTCGGCAGCGGCTTCTTTGGCGCCGGCATCCGGGCGGTGGTGGAGCGCGAGTCCGGCATTCTCCGCCGCTTCAAGGTCGCTCCGGTCGGGCCCGCGCCCATCATCATCGCGTCCATGGTTGCCGGCCTGGTCAGTTACCTGCCCGTGGTCCTCATCATCCTGCTTGCCGCGAACCTCCAGTTCAAGATGCCCTTTCCGGCTCGCGTGCTGGACTTGTTCGTCTTCGTCGCCATCGGCTCCATCTCCTTCCGCGCGATGGGCATGATCATCGCGAGCGTCGTCAACTCCATGCAGGAGAGCCAGATCGTCATTCAGATGCTCTACCTGCCCATGCTCTTCTTGAGCGGCGTCACCTTCCCCTCCTCCTTCCTTCCCGTGTGGCTTCAGAACGTCGCTCAGTTTCTGCCCGCAACTTACTTGAACAAAGGCCTCCAGGCGCTGCTCATCACCGGCGACTCCATGTTCTCCGCGCTCCCGCTCACGGCCGCCGGCGCGTTGCTGCTCACCGCGGCCGCTGCGGTCTTCCTCGGCATCAAGCTCTTTCGCTGGGAAAAGGAAGAGAAGATCTCCGGCCGCGCCAAACTTTGGATTCCCGTTGTCCTGGCGCCGTTTATCATCCTCGGGGTCATTCAGTCGAAGACCAAGCAGAACATCGACCAGGACAAGATCGTCACCCGCAACCTGCGCCGCAATCACAGCGTGCTCTTCCAGAACGTCCGCATCTTTGTGGGCGACGGTCAAGTGATTCCGAATGGCGCGGTCCTCGCCCGCAACGAGAAAATCGAGAAGGTGTTCGACACGCCCCCCACTAACACCGATTCCTTGAACGCCGAAGTCATCGATGCCGCGGGGAAGACCCTTCTGCCCGGTCTGATCGACATGCATGTACATTTGGGGGCGCCCGGCGGCGTAGCGACGGATCAGGCCAGCTACTCTGCCGAGGCCGAGTACCGCGAACTCGCCGCGTACCTCTATAGCGGCATCACCGCCGTCCGCAGCACCGGCGACTCGCTGGACCAAAGTCTGAAACTTCGCGAAGCCGTCTCCAGCGGCCGCTACCTCGGCGCGGAACCGTTCGTCTGCGGTCCCATGTTCACCGCGCCCGGCGGCCACGGCACTGAGTACGCCAAATACTTTCCGGAAAACATGCGCGCCGCGATTGAAGCGCAGATGGTCCGGACGCCGAAGAGCGCCGCCCAGGCCCGCACTCAAGTGGATGAGCTGAAAGCCGCCAACGTCGATTGCATCAAAACGATTCTCGAAACGGGATCGGCCGGGCATCTTTTCAACCGCCTGGATTCGAACCTCTACCGCGAAATCGTCAAGGAGGCTCAAGCCGACCGCCTGCCGGTGGCCACGCACACCGGCGATAACGCCGACATTACTCTCGCCATCGAGGCCGGCGCCAACACGATTGAGCACGGCAGCTTCCGCGAACCGATCGCCGGCGCCTCCTTCTCGGCGATGAAAGAAAAAGGCATTGCCTACGACCCCACCCTCTCCGTAATCGAAGCCCTTCGCGACCTATCGCAAAATAAGCTCGACCTGCTAGACAGGTCTCTGCTCGAAGCCGTCGCCCCGCGCGCTTTGCTCGACCAGACCCGCGCCGAGCTCAAGAAGTCCACCGGCGCCGGTTCGCCAGAACACGCGGCGTTAGCCTACGAACGCGCGCAAAGCAACTTGAAAGGGGCCTACGCCGCCGGCGTCACGCTGATAACAGGCTCTGACGCCGGTAATCTGCTGGTGATCCACGGGCCCACCGTTCAGCGCGAACTGACGCTCTGGGTGCAGGCCGGCATTCCTCCTGCTGTTGCTTTACAGGCGGCCACGCTGAACGCGGCTCGTGCTTTGCGCGCCGACAAGCGTTTCGGAGCTATTAAGCCAGGTCTTGAAGCAACGTTCATTCTGGTAGAGGGCAATCCGTTGACTGACATTTCACTGATGGAGCATGTGACGGAAGTTGTGTTCCACGGCGAGCGTATCGACCGCGCCGACCTCTTCGACCAAAAGTCGAAAGACTAAAATCTCCTCCCAGCCGAGCGTTACTCATCTGCGCAGATTCGGAACGGTTCGGTCACGCCGCGCGACTCGCTGTACCGATGCAGACATTGAAGCAGCGGCGCCGAAATCTCGTTGCCGCCTGACAACAGCAGAGCGCCTTTGCTGTCCAGGATGTCTGAGTGCAGTTTCATGCCGACTCTCAAGTCCGAAAGGCAAACGATCCGGCTCGGACCCTTCGGAGAGGCGGAACGGATGTCAGCCATCGCTTTTTCGAAGCGAGAAGAAGGGCGCTGCACAATTGAGTGCTCCCCGGTTATTGTCCCGGTCAGCGGCGAGTGTTCCGATCGCTGCGCTTCCGCGTCCATGGCCGTTTTCAGCAGGTGCAAACCGAGAAGATTGCGATCCATGGCGCTCAGGTCCGCGGTTGGCGGCAACGGCTCCAACTGGTCGAACTGGCGCCGGATAATGTGCACCACCGTTTCCAACCGCGGAATGTTTTGGAGGAAACGCGCACCCGCTTCCGGGTGGGACAGGTAAACGGCGCGGTCGGCCTCCGCTAAGGCATCGCCTGCGCAAACCCGCTGGAGGAGCGATTCCGGCAGGGTGATGCATCCGATCTGGGAGAGCATGGCCGCCACTTCAAATTCCCAGGGATTGGCGATTTTCAGCTCTTCCGCGAGCGCCTTGACCGTCTGCCGCATCCGGCTGGCCCGGCTGAACACGAGCGGGTGAGCGAAGGACAGAATCTCCGTCAACACGTGAAGACTCCCGATCAGCGTCTTCTCCAGCAGTACCCGCTCGGCCTGAATCAGGTTGTGCTGCTCAATTGCCGCCTTGAGCGTAGCCTTCAGGGGAGTTGTCAAGCACGGTTTGGTCAGGAATCGATAAACCTGTCCTTGATTGACGGCCGCGATCGCGGCGAAAGTATCGGCTTCCCCGGTCAGTAGAATGCGCACGGTATCCGGCCAGGCGGCCATCGTCTTTGACAGCAGTTCGATGCCGTTCATTCCCGGCATCTTGAAATCGGAAACAATCACCGCGAACGGGCCATATTTTTCCAGCAAGGCCAGGGCCTGGTCGGGACTGGCGGCGGTGGCAAGAGAGAATTGGTCGCGGAGATTCCGCGCCATCGCGCCCAGGAGATTAGTGTCATCGTCAACGAACAAGATTTTCTCTGGCATTGCGGTCTCGCCGTCCGTCAAGTCCCATCGGCCTGTCTGGGGCCACGCTTAAGCAGGCGCGGTCTGATTCGCTATCGGCTGTTTGGACATATCTCTCTAGGGCTGGATTTTCCTGGGGCGTTGGCGAAACGCTCTACAGTACGCGTCCCGAACGGCCGATTGCTTGAAACAGAGCCTGGCGGCGGGCGGGCCACGGCAATTTTCGAATGACGCGCATCTTATTCGTCGATGACGAGCAGCGACTGCTCGACGGCCTGCGACGGTCTCTTTACTCCCTCCGCGGGGAATGGCACGCCGAGTTTGCCTGCGGCGCCGCCGAGGCCCTTAAGGTTGTTGAGTCTCGGCCGTTCGACGTCATTGTCACGGACATGCGAATGCCCGGTATTGACGGCAGCGCCCTGTTGCAGCTCGTCAGGGACGCGCATCCCCAGGTGCTGCGGATTATGCTCTCCGGACAGTCGGAGGACACAGCGCTGATTCGCTCAGTCGGCGTTGCCCACCAGTATTTGTCCAAGCCTTGTTCCCTTGAGGAATTGAAGTCCACCGTGAACCGGACTGTCTCTCTACGCCGTTTTCTTCAGGATCCGGATATTCGCGCGGTGGTCTCTCAGATCGATTCGCTGCCCAGCATGCCCCAGGTCTACCTCGAGGTGGTGGAGCTCATCAATTCCCCTTACACTTCGGTCGATCAACTCGGCGCCGTCATCGCCAAAGACATGGGTATGTGCGCCAAAGTGCTCCAGCTTGCCAATTCCGCCTTCTTCGGACACCGCCAGAGAATCTCCAGTCCTGGCGAGGCGGCTGGAACGCTTGGGTTCAATATGATCAGAAGCCTGAGTCTGGCGGCCAATTTGTTCCGCGCGGACGATCCAGTGCCGCTTCCTGGGTTTCGGCTTGACGCGCTTTGGCAACACAGCCTCGACGTCAGCATTTTGGCGCATCGGATCGCCAAATCGATTGCCCCGGGGGACCGCAATTTTCACGACGAGGCACAAACTGCCGGATTGTTGCACGATGTCGGGACCTTGGTGATTGCCCGCAAGTTGCCCAGCGGCTATCTGGCGGTCCGGGAACTCTGTTCTTCGAAACGCATCGAGGTTGTCGATGCGGAAATAGAGATCTTCGGCGCCTCGCACGCCGCACTGGGCGCCTACATGCTTGCCCTCTGGGGCTTGCCGGATGGAGTGGTTGAGGCCGTCGCCAGTCATCACTCCGCCGAACGGGTTGCCGAACGCGGCCAAGGCAGCGGCGCGAAGTGTCCGGATGCGGCGGTCTACTGCGCCGATGTCTTGGCTCACGCCAAATCTGAAGAGGAAATTGAACGGGCTGCTTCTGCCTTGGCGGGACTACTGCGCCAGCTAACTGCCTCGGCTTTGGCCGATCTGGCTCACCTCCAAAGAGAGGAGCCCCAGAAGGCATGAACCGCCTCTCAGATCAAGAGTTCATGAGGCGGCGCGACGCGGTCGGGCTCTGGTTCCGTAACGGCTTCGTCCATGGGGATTCGCAGGATAAAACTGGTTCCTTTGTTCAGTTCCGTCTCGAACGTCAAAGTCCCGCCATGCTTCTTCACGACGATGTTGCGGGCCAACGCCAGCCCCTGCCCGGTACCCTTGCCTACCTCCTTCGTCGTGAAGAACGGGTCGAAGATGCGCTCTTGCACCCCGGCCGGTATCCCCGTGCCATCGTCGGTAACGCGAATCTCGGCGAAGTTGCCGTCGCGCCTGGTGCTCACTTCGATCTTTCCTTTCGATTGCCCCCGTTTTGCCTCGTCGATGGCGTGCGCCGCGTTCACCACCAGATTCAGCAGAACCTGGTTTATTTCTCCCGGAAGGCAGCGAACCTGCGGCAGCGCGCCATCCAGATCCGTCACCGCCTCGGCCACATATTTCCATTCGTTCCGGCAAACAATCAGCGTGTTCTGAATGGCGTGGTTCAGGTCAACCAATTCCTTTTGACCGGACCCGGGGTGGGAGAACTCCTTCATTGCGCGCACGATCCGCGCCACCCGCTCCACCCCTTCCATGCTCTGCCCGATGGCCGCCGGGATCTCCGAACGCAGATACTCCAAGTCCGCGCGCGCAACGCATTCATCCGTTTCCGACACCAGTTCCGGCCGGTACCCAGACGCCCGCAACGCCCCCAGAGCCTTATCGTACTGTTCCAGCATCGTGTCGAGCTGCCTGAACGATCCCCCCAGGAAGTTGCAATTGTCGCCCACGTACTGAATCGGCGTATTGATCTCGTGCGCCACTCCCGCCGCCAATTGGCCGATTGCTTCAAGCTTCTGAGCTTGCAGTAACTGACCCTCCAGCAGCTTGCGTTCCTGCACTTCCCGCCGCAGCTCTTCGTTTGCCTGCACCAGTTGCTGGCTCCGGCGGAAAAGTTCCTTGTCGGCCAGGATCCGCTGGGTGATGTCTTTCGAGATCCCAAATGTGCCGACAATCTCTCCCTTGCCATTTCGTAGCGGCAGTTTCGATTTCGCTACCCAATGCTCTTGTCCGGCCGGCCAAAAGTACTCGACCTCCTCGACATCAAGCAGCGGCTTGCCGGTCCGGATAATCTCTTTTTCGTCGGCGATTGCTTTCGCGGCCTGTGCCTCGCCGAAGAAATCCGCGTCCGACAACCCAACCATGCTCAATGGACTCGCCGCCCCGACATGGGCCGCGTGCGCCCGGTTCACTCTCAGAAAGCAACTGTTCAGATCCTTGAAATAGATGTTGTCTGGCACCGTGTCCATCAGCGCATCGAAAAGGCTGCGTTCTTCACGGAGCGCCGCTTCGATCGTCATCCGCTCGGTAATGTCGAGGCCCACGCCGGAAAGAAGCCGGCGGTCTGACCGGCGCTCCACGCGGATCGACGTCCGCAACCACTTATAGCGCCCGTCGGCCGCCCGCATTCGATGCTCAAATGTGTGCGCCTCGTTGGATTGAATAGCGTCCGCAAACTCCTGCCGCACGGCAGTAAGGTCGTTCGGATGAAGATGATTCTCCCAGAAATTCTCTTCCGCAAACCATTGCTTTACCGGGATCGAAAGAATGCTCTCGGTCTGTCGCGTTACCAGAATAAACTTACCGGAACGGATGTCCATTTGCCACAGAATTATCTGGGCGGATTCGAGGAGTTCCCGGAACAGTTCTTCGCTCCGTTCCGGGTTTGAGGGATTCGCGGAGAATTTTCGGCCGATAACCGCAGTTCCAGTTACTGCGGCCAGGACAAGTAGTGCAGCGATTGACAGCAACGCGATTCCCATCGGCGACATCTTCACAGACAGAGTGCCCGCTAGCGGCGAACGTTCTCTGACGGCAAGAAGGGCGGTGGCCGTTTTAGCGAGTCCGAAACGGGTCCGCGGACCCTTCGGTGGCCATTGAACGCGGTGTTACATGAGATATTCTTTGTTGAGACGGGTTTGCCTGCGCGGAGGCCGCCCCGCCGCGACGTGAAACAAACGAAGATTCCGCGGACTGACCCGGGGCGAACGGGTCCGCCGGGTGTGAAAGACAGCCACAAAGGAGATCCAGAAAGGAGATCCAGGCCTCAATGAACAGACGATACTTTCTCATGGGAACCGGGGCGCTAGCCGCCGCCGGCTTCAAGAGCCACCTGCTTGCCAGCCCGAACGATACGGTTCGTATTGCCTGTGTCGGGGTGCGCGGCCAGGGCAAGTCTCATATTCAGCAGTACCTGCAAATGAAGAACGTTGAGATCGCCGCCATCTGCGACATCGACGAGAGCATTCTCAACGACCGCCTGGACATGGTGGAAAAATCCGGAGCGAAGCGTCCGCAAGGGTATTGGGAAATCCGCAAGCTTCTCGAAGACAAGAGTATCGACGCCATTTCCATCGCCACCCCCAACCACAGCCATACGCTTCAGACCATCTGGTCGCTCCAGGCCGGCAAGCATGTGTACTGTGAGAAGCCCTGCTCGCATGACATCTTCGAGTCGCGGCAGATTGTCGCCGCCACCGCGAAGTATGGAAAAATCGTGCAGCACGGCACCAACAGCCGCTCCGGCGTGGCCATTCGAGAAGCCATGGACAAGATGAACGCGGGGTTGATCGGCGACGTTTACCACGCCCGAGGTCTCTGCTACAAGTGGCGCGATACCATCGGCCGAAAGCCAATTGAGCCGGTGCCGGCCGGCGTCCATTACGACCAGTGGCTGGGACCCGCCCCGCTGCACGCTTTCACCCAGAACCGCTTCCATTACAACTGGCACTGGTTCTGGGATTATGGCAACGGCGACTTCGGCAATCAGGGCATCCATGAGCTGGACATCGCGCGCTGGGGTCTAGGCGTGAAGTATCCGTCGAAGATCAGCGCCATCGGCGGGCACTTCATGTTCGACGACGATCAGGAGACGCCCAACACGCTCTCTATCGGCTATGAATTCAACGAAGGCGGCAAGAAGAAGTTGATGACGTATGAGGTCCGTCACTGGATGACGAACTTCGAGGACACGATACACAACGCGAGCGACACCGGGAGCGTCGGCAACATCTTTTATGGCACCCAGGGGTATCTTTGCGTGCAGTGGTACGACAGATACTGGTCTTACCTCGGCAAAAAGAAGGAGCCCGGTCCCTCGCGCATAGAGGCGGGCAACAACTGGGTGAATTTCATCGACGCGGTACGCGCCAACGATCCGGCCTTGCGCAACGCGCCTATTGAAGAGGGGGCCATTTCCGCTACGCTGATGCACCTTGGGAACATTTCATACCGGGTGGGCCGCACCCTGAATTTCGACTCGGAAAGGATGGAGTGCATCGGCGACCCCGAAGCCAACGCGCTGTTCCGCCGTCAGTACCGGCCGCCGTATGTTGTGCCGGCGAACGTCTGAACCCGGACGGGTGGCCCGCAAGTGCCTGGGTGGCACATGCTTTAGGCTGTTGGTGACGCGGTGCGACGCGAAGGGCCAATCGGGAGATTGGCGGGTCCCAGTCTTAAGCTGGACCTTATGAAACGGCACGTGCTGATCTACGGGTTAATCGGTGGAATCCTGATTACGGTGCTGAAGTGGACCGAGTATCGATTCCTGGTGATCGAACATTCGGTCGAGATCTACGGTGCACTCACCGGAGCGGCGTTTGCCGCTCTTGGTATCTGGCTCGGCGTCAGACTGACAGGAAGGCAGCCGAGAGTTGTTAGGGAAGTCCCTGTGGCGGCCGCGGAACGATCCCTCCCGAACGGGAGAAAGCAGGTGGATCGCGGCATCACCCGCCGCGAGCTTGAGATTCTGGAATTGATGGCTCTAGGCATGAGCAACCGCGAGATCGCCGGGAAGCTGTGCGTCAGTGAGAACACGGTGAAGACCCATTCCAGCCGAGTTTTCGACAAATTAGGGGCCAAACGGCGGACTCAGGCCGTCCAACTCGGTAGAGAATTCGGGTTGCTGCCTTGACCTTGCACAGAACGTGGAGAAAACATGGCGTGGGCGAAACGGATGGGTCGTCTTGGGGCCGGCGCCGGTTTAGAAACGGGCAACCGGAGACTGCGGCGCTAACCGGCAAACCGCTGGACCGGCTGAAACACGCGAGCCGTGTTCGCCTTATCTTCTCCACTCCTTACGAGCTTGAGCGCTATAGCTTTGGGGGAAAAATCGGGTTAGTCCGTTTGAAGGTACCGATTCTTCCTTAAGCCCTCTTCCTCTCTTGACAAGGGAGGAGATTCATCGATAACATCTTTCCACTAGTAGTGTTGCTGCAGGGTTAAGTTGGATCGCAGTTCGGGGGGTCTTCTTCGTGTTCCATTAATAGCCCTGATAGTGAAAAAGGCGGGTTTCGCCCCGCTTGTCCTTTACATGAGGTTAAACAGGAAGGAGTCTTATAGGTCCATGTATAGATTTAGTACTCCACATGAGCCAAAAGGTACAAGACTAAAGCCGTCGCAAGGCATTGTCTTCATCGCGGGTCTGCTCATCGCAGGCCTTTTATTTTGTCTATCGGCGTTCGGCCAAAACGCTACCGGTTCGCTGAGCGGAACGGTAACGGATGCCACCGGCGCTGTCATTCCGGGTGCCAAAGTGGTTCTTAAAAACGATGCCACTCAGGTCACACGCGACACAATTTCGAATGGTTCGGGATTCTTCAGTTTCGCCGCCGTTCAGCCTGCCACGTACACCGTTACGGTGTCAGCCGGCGGATTTGCCGGATGGGAGGAAACGGGCTTGACGTTTACGCAGGGCGCCAGTCTTTCCATCTCACCCACTTTGAAGGTCTCGACCTCCAAGACGGAAGTGCAAGTCATTTCGGCGGCGGAGTCTCCGGTGCCGACTGACAACGGCGCTTCCAGCACCACGTTGAATAGCACCATGATTAATGACATCGCTATTCAAGGCCGGGATGCCGCGGAACTGATCAAGATCATGCCCGGCATGGGCATGAACACTGGCTTAACCAACAGCCAGTGGAGCAGCTTGACCACCCAGAGCAACAGTGGCCCGATCGGCGCGTTCTCAGCCATGGGCACGGCGCCCAACGGCGGCATGACGATGACGTCTGACGGCGCTAACCTGCTTGATCCGGGCAACCAGGGCACGCAGACCTCCAACATCAACCAGAATCAGATCGCCGAAATGACGGTTCTGACATCCGCCTATGGCGCTGACTTCGCCAAGGGACCCGTGACATTCCAGGCCATCGGCAAGAGCGGTGGCTCGCAGTTTCACGGCCAGGCTTACCTCTATGCCCGCAACGGTGAGTTCAATTCGAACTTCTCTCAGAACAATGCGGCGGGTGTCAAGGCAGCGCAGGACTCCTACTACTACCCCGGCGGTGATATCGGCGGTCCAGTGATCCTCCCGAAAATTGCCTTCAACAAGGATCACGACAAGCTGTTCTTCTACGCCGCTTATGAGAACATGCGGCAGAATCCGGCTCAATCGGCGCTGCAGCGGTTCATTCCGACTCAGCAGATGATGAATGGCAATTTCACCTCATCGTACCTCTCGTCGCTGGGCTCGAATTTCACCAATGGCCCCTATGCAAACGATGCGATCACGGTGGGTCAAATTCCGGCTACGCTGTTGGACCCGAACTCGGCCGCTTACTACGCGACGGAGCCCCAGCCCAACACAAGCCCATCGTCGAACCCAAATGGCGCCAACTACACTTATTTGCCGGTTCTGCCGGTAAATCGCTGGGAACTGCGCATCCGCGGCGATTACAACATCAGTTCCAAGGACAAGTTGTTCTTTTCGTGGAACCGCCAGGATGAAACGGATTTGAACCCGATCAGCATCTGGTGGGGCGCCAGCAACTCCATTCCTTACCCCTCCTCAATGCCTGCCAATCAGGTATCGCAGGTTTACAGCGCGAACTACACCCACACGTTCTCGCCCACGTTGACCAACGAGTTCATCTTCGCAGACGCCACGTTCCTCAACCCGATTTCACTTTCCGATCCCAGCAAAGTGAACCCGGCCAACGTCGGATTCTCAATGGTGGGCTTATTTAACGATCCTTACAAGGCGCAGATCCCGAACCTGGTGAACTGGGAAGGCACTGTTCCGGGTTACTTCGCTCCCACGTTCGGCCAGGCGTTTCAGGGCGGCGATTTCGGCAAGCTCTCTCAGACGCCATCCCTCAGCGACAACCTGACCAAGGTTTGGGGCACCCATACGATCAAAGTGGGCGCTTACTGGGATTACGCCCGGAACAAGCAGGCGGGTAGCGACTTCAGCAACCCCCCGCAAGGCGCGGCCTACTTTGAAGGCTACAGCGGCGCTAGCGGTTCCTATAGCAATGCCCTGGCCAACTTCGCCGCCGGATACGTTGAGCAGTTCTCGCAGGAGAACGGCACGCCGGTTGCCGATTTCAAGTACCACGAAATCGGCTTCTTCATCAACGATCAGTGGAAAGCCACACGGCGCCTGACGCTGACGCTCGGCATCCGCTTCGACCACTACGGCGCATGGGCGCCGAACAGCGGTCCTGGTTTAGCCGTCTGGGATCCGGCCGCCTACAACAACACCTCCGCGGCCGGCTCATGGACCGGACTGGAGTGGCACGCCATCGACCCGTCCATTCCGATCAGCGGTTTCCCTTCCAAATTCCTGTGGCCCCTGCCCCGCTTTGGCGCGGCCTATGACCTGTTCGGAAACGGCAAAACCGTTCTCCGCGGCGGCTTCGGTTTGTATCGTTTCCAGTTGTCGTACAACAACGCCAGCGGCGCCGACTTCAGCGCTCCTCTCGGCTACGAAAACGAAACGACAACTTGGGGTTGCTGCAAGGGCTGGGAATCGTTTAACCAGTTCTCTCCGTCTCTCGGCGCGCAAGGTCTCGGCTCCGCTCCCGGCGGCGTGCTCACCATGGGCGACGAGAAAACCCCCTGGACAGCCAACTGGAACTTCACCATCACCCAGCGCGTTCCCTGGAACTCCGTCGTTGAGGTGCAGTATTCCGGCAACCATAGCGGCGACCTCCTGCTCGATAGCGGTCTTTCGAACGTGGATAACATCCCGTTTGGGGCGTTCTTCAAGCCGGACCCGCTTACTGGCGTGATTAACAATCCAACTTCCGGTTCCTTCCCGACCAACGACTACTACCCGCTGCACAATTACACGGGTATGACGCTGATCGGTCATGGCAGCTATCAGAACTACAACGCGGCGATCCTCACTTGGCAGAAGCAGACCGGCCGCCAGACCTTTACAACGAACTACACGTTCAGCAAGGTGCTCGGCGTTCGCGACGGCCAGAGTTCCAATGGCGGCGGCAATGGCAGCCTTGTCGACGTGTATAGCGCGGCCGCCAACTATGGCGTGCTCGCTTACGATCACACGCACATCTTCAACGCGGCGTATATCATCAACTTGCCCGATCCGGTCCATGGCAATAAACTCCTGGGCGAAGTTGTCAATGGGTGGGAACTCTCCGGCATCACGCAGTTCCAGAGCGGCGCCCCCATCCAGCCCAACACCGGCGGCACCTTGAACGCCTCTTTCGGTAACGTCCCGTTGGCGGGCAATGCAACAGGAGTTGCCTACAACTCGTCGATCCAGCTCGGCACCAACGCGGAGGGTCTCCTCCCGATGCTGGTCTGCGATCCGCGCAGCGGCCTGCATTCCGGTCAGTACTTCAATCCCAGTTGCTTTGCTCCCCCGGCGCCAGGCACCCAGGGAGATATCGTCTGGCCGTACATCAAGGGTCCGCACTACTTCAACAGCGACTTGTCGCTGTTCAAGAACTTCAAGATCGGCGAGCGCCAGAAGGTACAGCTTCGCTTTGAGGCATTCAACTTCCTCAATCACGCGCTGCCACAACTCGGCGCGCTCAGTAACGGCGATATTCGGCTCAACTTCACGAACGCTAGTGGCTTCTTGACCCAAACGAACCAGAACCAGGAAACCACCGGCTATGCGGAAAATACCGTAGGCCGGCGGGTTGTGGAGTTCGCGGTCAAGTACCAGTTCTAACGGCAACCAGTCAGTTAGTCACAAAAGAGGGGCGGCGAAAGCCGCCCCTCTTTTCTTTGTGTGGAGCCGTGAGTTTAAGAAGTTAGTTAGACTTCTTCACCCCCTATCCACAGTGCCTGATCGCTTTACAAGCGTCGGCCCTTTTGCGCGTGGCGCGGGCATCTCCTGTGTCAGTGGCAGCAGGCAGTCTTCGCGGGCGGCGGCACGTCCATCGCGGGACTCCGCTCAAAGAACCCATCCGGACGGAACTGGAAGCCCAGCATCGCTACGGGCATGACCGGCCAATCTTCCGGACGTGGCACGTGATTGTGACCGAACACGTACCACAGCGTTATTTCAGTGTCGTCCACCTTCCGGTTCGCCTGGGTCCACACCGGCAGGCCATCGCCCGTTGGGTGTTGATTCGGGTAGTCCCCGGCCGCGAAACGCTCTTTCGGATGGTAGGGCGTCACCCAGACGCTATGGGACGTGAACCCCGCGCGGCGCATCACCCTGGCGTCCGGCTGCACAAGCGGCGGGCAGTTTTCGCCTGGAACCAAGCGGTAACCCACCGGCCGGCCCAGCCGGTTCTTCCTGCCCGGGTTCACGACCCGCCAGAAACGCGCCGTCGCCGAGTTCACCCTGCGCTGCGCCTCCTGCTCCGTTGCCAGCAGCGTTTCCTGGGCAACAAAGGCGTTGCCGTGCGGATTGGCGGCACCAGTTGGCACGCCGACACTGTTCACTTCGACGACTGAATTGTTCGGACCGTCCACGCTCGGCACCAGCCGGGCGGCAAAAATGTGCTGATGGAAGGGAGCGTTCAGCCGGGGAGCGATTTCTACGCCATACGGCGACGTCTCGCCGGGGGCCAAGGCCGTGGTGTTCATGATCCCGGTCAGCTTGATCTCGCATTGAATCGAGCCGTCCTGATAGAAATACCAATAGAATCCGTATTCGTAATTCCCCACAGTGGCGATGAAAGAAACCGACAGGCGGCGCGACCTTCGCACTTCGGATTGGCCGGTGCGCCAATCCGTATGCTTCCAGAGAATGCCGAAATCCTCTTCATGGAGGCACACGGCGTTCTTGAGCGGTGTGACCGTCCCGTGGCTATCTACCAGAGGAAAATCAAAGTAATGAATGAGGCCCAGACAATCGCAGCCCAGGGCCAGCGAGTTGGCTAGCATACCGAGGCCGTATTCGCCGATGTCAAACGCGTTCTTGCGATAGTACTGCTCGCCCGGATCGCCGTAAGGGACCACCATCTCGCAAATCGACGCCCGATACAGTATGGGCCGCTCCACACCATCGTCGTTGTAGCTGACAGTGTGGAGAACCAAGCCCTCACGCGATGTGAAACCGACGCGGAACTTCCATTTTTGCCACTCCACCTGGTTGCCTTCCACGGTGAAGCTGGCGCCTTCCGGTTGAGCGATCTCCACCGGCTTAAGATCCTGCCGCATGGCTGGAATGTATTCGCGCGCCCAGTTCCCGGGCTCCGGCGGCAGAGGCGCAATGGGGTATTCCTCAATGCGCACCACTTCCATGGTGTAAAGATCCACGACGATCACAATGCTGTCGATGGGGCGCGCGTAGCCGTTGTCTTTCGGCTCAGACCGGACGAAGCAGAGCGCCCGCATTCTTCGCACGCCCTCTTCTTCCGGTAATTCGACGCCATACAATCCGGCCGACCAGGGTTCCACCATCACCAGATCGGCGTCCGTGACGCCCCGCTTTTTCAAAGCGGATTGGAACAGCGGCGAACGGTGGACCGCCTGCTCCACCTCGCTGAACTCGTCCAGCATGATGGATGGCTGGATACCGCCCGGCAGCGGCGTGACGGACTCCACCGACCCGCTCAGAAGGTCCACCACCGCCTCGGAGGACTCGCGTTTGCCGCGGTCCAGTAGAACCGCCAGCGCCCTTCGTTCAAACGGGCTGCCAGGCCGGTGCGTCTCCACCGACGACTTCTCGGGTTCGATTAAATTGATGGAGACAATACGGACAGTTTCGCCGAGGTATCCTTCCCGGCCCATGATGCGAACCGCATCCTCCAGTTCGGCGGCAGACAGCGGGTCGAGTGGATGCCGGGCTAAGGTCTTTGTGAACGGAGCCGCTTCGTGCTCCGGAATTTCGCGTTGGAAGTCAATTGTTGTTGCCACGTGGCCGCCTTTCTGGTCTTGCGATTCGTAAACCGGTTCGGGATTACCCAGCAACGGAGCTGGCGGGCGGCAGGACTTTGCCGGCAGGGCTGTCGGCAAGCCGTCCAGAACGGACGGTTCGCCTGATCCGATGCTAGTATAAGCGGATGGAACTGGGCAATGCTTCGGTAAGGTTGATAAACCCTGCCGCCCCGTCCGCGCCAGAGGTTCCATCATGCGCTTCAAATTCGTACGGACTGAAGTCCCACTCGCTCTCCGCCGGTGAGACTTTAGCTCAATCGGTAGCTGTCATCGCACCCACCGGCGCACCGGTGATGACCGTGCCACTGGTGTTCGGGTTGGCCGGCGAGGGCGCGGCCATCGCTTTTCTGATTTCCACGGTTGGCGTTCTGCTGGTGGCGCTCAATATAAACCAGTTCGCCAGGATCTCATCTTCGCCGGGCTCTTTATACACCTACATTACCGGACATATGCACCCGAAATGGGGCGTGCTGGCCGGATGGGCCTTGGCGATCGCCTATGTGGGTACGGCCGCGGCAGTAAGTGCAGGGGTCGCCAACTACGCTAACGTCATCTTACATGACTGCTTCGGCGTGCAGTCTTTTCCCTTGTTACTAACCGGTCTGGTGATGGTGTTCGCGTGCTACTTGGCCTATCGCGACGTACAAGTCTCCGCACGGCTTATGCTTTGGCTGGAAGCGGGTTCGGTGGCGGTGATATCTCTTATCGGGTTCCTGATTATTATCAAAAACGGATGGCGCCTCGACGTGGCGCAATTCACTCTGCATGGCGTTACTCCGGAAAGGCTGCGTCTTGGACTGGTGCTGGCAATATTCAGCTCGGTGGGATTTGAAAGTGCGACGGCGCTGGGCTCGGAAGCCAAAGATCCGCTGACCACCATCCCGCGGGCCGTCAAATGGAGCGCGATCCTGGCCGGCGTGTTCTTCTTCCTGTGCGCGTACGCGGAAGTACTGGGCTTTCGAGGCGAGGCCCTAACCTTGGACAAGAGTCTTGCGCCTCTGCACGTGCTCGCGCAGAAGGCCGGACTGCCGGCTTGGGTGGGCACGCTCACCGACCTTGGCGCGGTCCTTAGCTTCTTCTCCTGCTTTCTGGCCTGCATCACAGCGGCCGCCCGCGTGCTGTTTCTGATGGGGCGGAATGGCGCGCTGCACTCCGGACTGGGCGACGCGCATGAGCAGAATCAAACCCCGCACCGCGCGGTTCTGGTTACCTCCATAGCTGCTTTTATCCCCGCCGCAATCCTGACGTTGCGAGGGGTAGGTCTGTTCGACATCTACGGACTCCTCGGAACTCTGGCGACGTTCGGTTTCGTCACCGCGTATATCCTGGTCTCCGCGGCCGCGCCAGCCTACTTGCGGTCTCTCGGCCGCTTGACGCCGCGGGCCATTGTCATTTCAGCTTTGGCTGTTGTCGCGATGGGAGCAGCGCTGTTGGGCAGTCTTTATCCGGTCCAGGCCGCGCCATACTCGTACCTGCCGTATCTCTATGCGGGGCTGCTGTTGAGCGGCTTCGCGTGGTCCACGATTTGGATGAGCCGGCCGCCAACGTTGGCGGAAGAAATCCCCGACGTGCTGCGGCCGTGAAGTCAAGGAAGTGGTTAGGAGAGACAAGTCGGCCGTTCTTTCGTTCAACCGTAAACCAGGCACAGCCGAGATGACTCTCGGCTCGGCGGGCTAAAGCTAAAGCCCCGCGCCACGGGGTGACCCCATCGTGTCTTGCGCGCCTCACCCATGCCAGCCTGCCTCGGCACGCATCGGGTTCTTGAAGCAAGCCTACCCCAACAACGCTGCCCTAGTGTAAGGCGCTGGTCCCGAAACCAGTGAGTGTCCGAAACCTGGCGTAGGCGGGTTCAAATCCTGCACCGTCCTCCACACTTTCTTATTGCAACCGGCCCCGGCGTCATGTTAGTCTCTGTTTAGGTTATTCAATGCGTTTCCTGAGCACACATATCGTCACCACCCCGGCCAATGGCAACCAGCCATTTGGAGAGGGTACGCCTGCGTGTGGGCTTGGGAGCCTCAAGAGATGAGTTAGAACCTAACACTTTTCTTAAAGCCCCGATCCCCGTAGGGATTCGGGGCTTTTTGCTTTTTTAGCGCGTTGTTCCGAGATAGCCAAGCTGGTAAGGCGCCTGACTGTTAATCAGGAAATACGCAGGTTCGAGCCCTGCTCTCGGAGCCACTTTGTCAGATGCTGGCGAGTAGTGTAACTGGCAACATCTCTGGTTCTGAACCAGAGGATCTAGGATCGTCCCCTAGCTCGCCAGCCAGATTTTGGGGGGTAGGCGAATGGCAAGCCGTCTCGCTTTGAACGAGAAGATTCCAGGTTCGAGTCCTGGCCTCCCAGCCATTTTCGCGGGTGTAGCTCAGGCTGGCAGAGCGCCTCGGTGCCGACGAGGATGTCATGAGTTCGAATCTCGTCACCCGCTCCAGGTTCTCTGGATGAGGAAAGTTACGCCTGTTGAGCTAGTGGGGTCATAGCGCCTGTTTGAAGAACAGGAGAACTCGGTTCGACTCCGAGAGCAGGCGCCAACCGTTTTTGTGAGCTTTGTTACGCCGAAGTAGCTCAATTGGCAGAGCGGCTGTCTTGTAAACAGCGGGCAACCGGTTCGATTCCGGTCTTCGGCTCCAGATTTGAGAGAGGGGTTACGGTTCAGTGCAAGAAGGAAAGCGTTATGACCATCCAATCGCCCGTTCTCGTATTGAACGCGAGTTACGAACCAGTGTCCGTCTGTGCCGCCCGCAGGGCCATCACTCTGCTGGTGAAGGGCAAAGCCCGGCTGGAGGAGTGTCATGATGCCTGCGTATGGAAAGACATGCGCCTGCCCTCTGTGATCCGGCTGAGCCGTTATCGAAAGATTCCGCAGCGGAGGCATGACGCGACACGTCGCGGCGTTCTCGCCCGCGACCAGTACACGTGCCAGTACTGCAATGCCCAGTCGCCGGCAGCACGGTTGACCATTGACCATGTGGTTCCCCGATCGCGGGGAGGCGGCGATACCTGGGAGAATCTGGTCGCGTGCTGCGCTCCGTGTAATCGCAGGAAGGCGAATCGCACACCCATCGAAGCGGGCATGGCGTTGGCCAGGCCGCCGCGCGCGTCACAGTTGCACACAACGCGGCAAATGATGCGTTCGATGGGCGCTGAAGATCCTAAGTGGAGGAAGTATCTCTATTTCTAGGGTTTAATCATTGGCGCCGCGGTAGTGGCCGGCTCTTGTGGCGGGCTGGCCGCCCGGCTCCATACATTTATGGTGACGCTAGCTCAATTGGTCAGAGTGTTGGTCTGTGAAACCGAAGATTCGGGATCGTTCCCCGAGCGTCACACCAAGTTTTGGCTTGCTCTTCTGAATCGCGCGCGGGTTGTTTGGATTTTTGGGCGGTTGTCGTAGGAACGGGTTGCGGGGCTGCTGGGAGTGGCCATCTCACTTGCAATGAGAACAACAGCGGAGTTCAAATCTCCGGCGATCCACCAAGCCATCGGGGCGTAGGGAAGCGGCTATCCCACTTGCCTTGGGAGCAAGGATACGTGAGTTCGAGTCTCACCGCCCCGACCATTTTGTTGGAATTATCTGTTGCATGAGTCACAGGCTTCGCGTTAAGATACAGTCTGAGATGAAACACCTCATGGAACAGATAGTCGTCGATAACATTCCGGAGACCTGGATGCGCAGAAGCGGTATGCGTAAAGACGTGCGCGTTCGTGAGGGTGCTGTTTCAGTCTAAGACTTATTTCTTAGGATTTGAGACAAAAAGCCCTCACTGAAAAGTGAGGGCTTTTTGCTTTTATGGGCGAGCGAGGCTCGAATGGGAGAGCGCCGGTCCCCAAAACCGGTATTTGCGAGTTCGAATCTCGCCGCTCGCGCCAGTATGTGCGGCGGGGGCAGGTTGGATATGCACTCGGCTGTCTACCGAGACGAAGCGGGATCGATACCCGTCCGCCGCGCCAATGATCGTAACTGTGCGGAGTATCTGGATTGGCCCCAGGGAAGGCTCATAACCTTCATAAGCGCGTTCGATTCGCGCCTCCGCAACCAAGTTTATGGAGGAGAGCACAGGTGTGCGGACGGGCCCGATACGCCCGTGAAAGCTGCCAGATTAGCGGCGACGGTCAGGATCGTTACCTGGCTCCTCCACCATTATTTTGGACTGTAAGCTTTGACGGCGAAGCAACCGGCTTTTACCCGGAAGAGTGGGGTTCAATTCCCTGACGGTCCACCATATTTGCCCGATTAGCTCAGCGGATCAGAGCAGGTGGTTTCTACCCACAAGGGCGGCAGTTCGAGTCTGTCATCGGGTTCCAGTTTTGGGGTCGTGGACAAGTGGTTAAGTCGCTTGATTTTCAATCAGGTTATGCGTGGGTTCGAATCCCATCGGCCCCTCCAGCGTTGTTAGTGGCTCCGTAGTTCAGTGGAATCAGAACGCAGCTTTCCTAAAGCTGATGCCGCCAGTTCGAGTCTGGCCGGGGCCTCCAGAGTTTGCTCCTGTGGTGTGAATTGGATGAGCCCAAACGCTACGAACGTTTTGCCCGAAAGGGGATGCAGGTTCGAGTCCTGCCAGGAGTACCAAAGTAAGAGGGGTGGTTAGCTCAGTGGATTAAGAGCGCTCGATTCCGAATCGAGAGGTCAGGGGTTCAAGTCCCTTACCGCCCTCCAGAGTTTTCTCAGCCGGTTAGCTCAGTCTGGTCAGAGCGCCTGTCCTACAAACAGGGTGTCGTGAGTTCAAATCCCACACCGGCTACCAGGAACCGCCAATGAGCGGAGAGGACGCGCGGCCGATTGCCGCGTGAAGGAAGGTAGAGCTTGTCGAATGCATCAAGCGGCGCTAGTGTTCAATGGTCCAGCACGTCTCGCTTCCAACGAGAGAGAACCAGTTCGAATCTGGTGCGCCGCTCCACAGAGCTTGCTGTGGCAGCGCCGGCAGCGAGCGGCGCCATCGATCTTATTGTTGGCGATCTCTACCACCAGAAAGCCGGTGACTTACTGGGCGATGGGCGCACTCACTACCGGAACCAGCTCACCGTCGCGGATGTTGTACTCGCCGTCGCGCCAGCGCAAGCTGGTGCGGAAGAAGCTCGCCACCCATATCGCGAAGGCCAAGGCATCCCAAAGCGGGATGAGCGGCATGTGGCGCCATAACCGATTCCGCTTTAAACCGTGCATGCCGATGATCCACATCATGCCGATTCTGAGGGCAAGGTACACTCCCAGCCAAGCGCAGGCGGCGGCGACGGAAGGACGGAGAGCGATGGCAAACAGCGCCCACGGCAACCCTTGTGTGAAAAACAGCCCGATGTGGCCGGCCGGCCGCATGTGCCGCATCACCACCATCCAGCGCAATCGCTTGTGAATGAGTTGCCAGAATGAGGCGTAGTCAGAGACGGCGAGCACCGTGTAGGGAAGCAACTCTACGGTGTGACCTTGCCCCGCGATCAGATTGCCGACCAGGAAGTCATCCCCGGGACGGTTTTCAAGGCTCTGGTAGCCGCCGAATTCGGCGAGGTTCGCGCGCGTGGTGACGATGGTTGTTCCCAAGGCGAATCTCATCCCTTCCAGTTGGCGTGAGACCAGGATGCCGGCGAAAAAGTCCGACATCATTCCGACGGACTGCAGCTTTTCGGCAAAGGTTGTGTCCTCAGTGGACGCGTAGAAACAGGTCACGGCGCCGACGGCGGGGTTTTCCAGGGGAGCCACCACCGAGCGCAGATAGTCCGGAGACACGCGAACGTCGCTGTCATTGATGACGAGAACCTCATGCTGCGCTTCGCTGACAAGCCGGACCAGTTTGGCGACTTTGTCGTTGATGGCGGTTCGTCCTGAGCCGATCAGCAGGCGAATGCGGCGTTCGGGAAAATCGAGGGCCAACTTACGGATGACGGGAACGGCCGGATCTTCCTCAGCCCCAACGCAGAAGAGAAGTTCGTAGTCGGGGTAATCCTGACGGCACAGGCTGGCGAAGTTGTCGTAAGCTTCATGGTCGAGGCCGCGTATCGGCTGGATGTTGCTGACTGGAGGCGTGAACGGCAGGCCCGTTTTACGTCGAGTCGAAGTCTGGAAGAATCGCCATGAACTGAAAAGGGCGATCAAGTAGTAGATGCTGGGGAATGTCGCCGCCAGTAGCAGTACAGGGACTATCGTGTTCAAACAATTCAGTTTACCAAAGGCTGGCAGGCCTGATCGCGGAGCGGCCGGCTCAGCCGAAGGCCGGCTCGTATAATCTAAGAGACGTTTGCGTTGTTGCCGTCCGGAATGAGGACAGGCCACGGATAGGTTTGCGCCGCGCGCTCGCGACGCGAGTTCCTCTCGCAACGGTGGAGAGATCGATTTGTGCGGCATCGCCGGTTTTACCCACAGTACGCGTGTGCCGAATCCCGCTCTGATCAGGCAGGCGATTACGGCCATTTCGCATCGCGGTCCCGACCGTCAGGCCGTCTTTGAAACCAGGCTGATTTCGCTCGGCGCGGCGCGGCTTAAGATTATCGATCTTCAAACGGGCGATCAGCCCATGACGGCGGAGGACGGCGACGTAGTTATCGCCTTCAACGGCGAAGTCTATAACCACGCCGAACTGCGTGCGGAGTTGGAAGGACTGGGCCACCGTTTTGAATCGCGCACGGATACGGAAGCGGTCCTGCGGGCGTTCTTGCAGTGGGATACGCAGTGTTTCTCGCGGCTGCGCGGGATGTTTGCGCTGGCCATCTGGCAGGAGTCGGCAAGACGCCTGGTTTTGGCGCGCGACCGGATTGGGATCAAGCCGCTGTATGTGGCGCGGCAGGGCGAGGAGATCTACTTCGGTTCAGAGCTGAAGACGATTTTCATTCACCCGGAGATCGAACGGCGCCTTGATCCGGCCGGGCTCGATTGCTGGCTGTCGCTCAATTATGTGCCATGCCCGATGACCCTGGTGGAGGGTATCGAAAAGCTACGGCCGGGTCACTGGCTTGAGTGGCGTTCAGGCAAGGTTAAGACGGACGCGTACTGGAAGATTCCTTTCGGTCCGCCCACGCCGATCGCACGGCAGGACGCCGAACGAAAGCTCGATTCGCTGCTGAAACAGAGCGTCAGCGAGCATTTATTGTCGGATGTTCCGCTGGGAATGTGGCTCAGCGGGGGCATCGATTCCTCCACGATTCTGCACTACGCGGCGGAACAATCGAGCGCTCCGCTACGGACCTTCTCCATTTCGTTTCTCGGCCGCAGCTTCGATGAATCGGAGAATATCGCACGCCTGGTTTCGCACTACGGGACAGTGCATGAGCAATTGGACCTGAACCCTGCTCTGGACCTCGCGGACACGATTGAAGAGTTTGCGACCTATGCGGATGAGCCGAACGCCGATGCGGGAGCGCTGCCGGTCTGGTATTTATCGCGGATGACGCGGCAGAGCGCGACGGTGGCGCTGAGCGGAGAGGGCGCCGATGAACTGTTTGCCGGCTATGCCACGTACCGGGCGAATGTCCTGGCAAAGCGGGCACGGATGCTACCTTCGTTTGTGCTGCGAGCAGCGGGAGCAGTAGCGCGGCGGTTGCCGGTTTCCGACGAGAAGATCGGCTTCGAGTACAAAGTGAAGCGCTTTCTGGCGGGTTGCCGGATGCGGCCTGAGCAGGCTCACGTTTTCTGGAATGGGACGTTTTCCGCCGAGGAGAAGCGCCGCATCGCAGCCATGCCTCTTCCCGATGCTTTGGGCGGCATCGTTCAAGAACTCGCGGACCGCGGCGACAAGCTGGCGGCGTACCTTTGGTTCGATCAGAAGTATTACCTGCCCGACGACATTCTGGCAAAGGTGGACAGGATGAGCATGGCGCATTCAGTGGAAGTGCGGCCGCCGTTTCTAGACCACCGGATCGTTGAGTTCGCCGCTTCCCTGCCCGATGCACTGAAGATGGCCGGAACCCGGCAAAAGGTGGTGCTGCGGTCACTGATGAAGAATCGGCTTCCAGCCCCGGTCTTGGGACACAAGAAGATCGGTTTCGATATTCCGGCCCACGAATGGTTACGGGGGCCGCTTCGGCCGTTGCTTGAAGAAATGCGGGCGGCGGGTGAAAAGGCGCATGGCGGAATACTGCTGGGCGGCGCGCTCAACGCGTGCATTGAGGATCATCTTTCCCGGCGAGCCAACCTTGGCTACCACTTGTGGGGAATGCTGATTCTGTTTCTCTGGATGAGGAAATGGCAAATACAGACGAACACGGTTCACACCGAACCTCTGCAATCGACTCTAGTCGCCTCTACTGGTATTTAGCTGTTCTTCTTCCTGTTCTTGCCGTGTATGTAGGCTGCATGATTTCGCCGCCGTCCCTGATGGACGACGTGGATGCCGTGCAGGCGCAGATCGCGCGGAACATGCTGGATTCGGGCGATTGGGTGACGGCGCGGCTGGATGGCGTCGCCTATCTGGAGAAAGCGCCGCTGATCTATTGGGCAATCGCCGGCTGCTACAAGATTCTTGGCGTTCATGACTGGGTGGCGCGCATTCCCGTGGTTGTTTCGTCGGTGTTGCTCAGTTTGTTGACGGCGCAGTTCGGGGCGTGGGCGTTTGGACGGCGTGCCGGAATGCTTGCCGGTCTATGCCTCTCCACCTGCGTCGGGCTGTTTCTTTTTACGCGCATTCAGATTCCCGACGTGATGCTGACGGGGACAACGGCGCTGGCGATGTGGGCCTTTCTGCGCGCGCTGGATGATAGCGAGCCGCATCGACGGCGCTGGGCGGTCACCATGGCCGTTTCGATGGGAACGGGCCTGCTCTTGAAGAGCCTGGTGGGCATACTGTTCCCGGTTGCCACCGCCTTCATCTATCTCGCGGTGACGCGCCGCCTGCTCAGCTTACCCACGTGGAAAAGGCTGCAACCGTTTAGCGGGCTGCTGATCGTTCTGGCGGTGGCCGCGCCGTGGCATATTCTGGCCGCCATCCGGAATCCGCCTCTCTGGGATTTCACCATGCACAGCGCGCCTGGCGAATACCACGGCTTCCTGTGGTTCTTCTTCATCAACGAGCAGTTGCTGCGATTCCTGAACCTCCGTTACCCGCATGACTACAGTACGGTTCCGCTCGCGTTGTTCTGGGGACTGCATTTGCTGTGGCTCTTTCCCTGGAGCGTTTACCTTCCTGCGATTGCGAAGCAGGGCTTCAAGCCGGTAGAGCGGGCGGGCGAGACACGGCTGCTGGCGCTCTGCTGGATCGGGTTTGTGCTGGTGTTCTTTACTTTTTCGACAACTCAGGAATACTACTCGATGCCGTGTTATCCGGCCCTCGCGTTGTTGCTGGGTTCGGCTATGGCAGCGGGCGGAGCGTGGATCAGGCGGGGAACGCGCGTGCTCTTCGCAATCGCGCTGGCGGCGTGCGCCGTGACGCTGACGCTGTTCATTCTTTCGCGGAACTATCCAACGCCGGGTGACATTTCCGATGCCTTGATCTCACGGCCCGGAACGTACAAGCTTTCGCTTGACCACATGCTGGATTTGACAATGCCGTCATTCGCGTACCTTCGCTGGCCGCTGCTGGCGGCGTCAATCGCATTCTTTGCCGGGGCGGCGGGAACGCTTCGCGTATCCGGCCGGCGGGTTTTCGCGGCGGTGGCCGTGATGATGGTGCTGTTCTTCCAGGCTGCGCGGATGGCGCTGGTGGCGTTCGATCCATATCTGACGTCGCGGCCGCTGGCGGAGGCGCTGCGAAAGGCACCGCCCGGCGAGTTAGTTGTCGACCATCATTACTACACGTATTCATCGATCTTCTTTTACCTGAACCGTACGGCCTATCTACTGAACGGACGCACGAACAATCTGGTTTATGGCTCTTATGCGCCGGATGCGCCGCCGGTGTTTCTGGACGATACGCAGTTTCGGGAAATGTGGCTGAAAGACCAACGGTGTTACATCGTGGCGGCGCGATCGAGACGCGAAGGACTGGAGACCCTGGTGGGAGCTGAGCACCTCAACGTGCTGACCCTGAGCGGAGGCAAGATGGTG
>CAJCIT010000065.1 GCA_903970405.1 Acidobacteriaceae bacterium
CCACGCAAATCACCGGCGAACTGCACCGCGACCCGGTCTGTGGCACTTTTGTCGCCTCCACCACGGAATTCCAGCGTCTCGAAGGCAAGCAGCGCTTCTACTACTGCTCGCAGACTTGCCAGTCACAACACGTACTCGCCGCGCGATGAAGCGCAAGTAGCAAGCGAACACTCATCATTCTTAAAGATTGGCAAGGCAGTCGCCGCGCCGCACCTTCAGAGCCGCGACCGTCAGGGAGCGACCGGTTGGTTCTGCTCCCGAGCCTTCACAGATCGCTCGCGCCTTGTGAACCGCGCGCGTAAGCAAGCGGGTGACCGCAACTACTCACTCGGCGCAGATTTTCACACGCCCTCAGCGAGCGGTCGCAGACTTGGTTGTGTTTGGCCAACCGGTCGCTCCCTGACGGTCGCGGCTCTGAGGAGTTGCAATTTCTTCACGGCTTCTTACCCTTCAAACGATCGTATCGCCTCGACAGTCTTCTCAATATCCTCTACCGAGTGCACCGCAGACATGAAGCAGGCTTCGTATTGCGAGGGCGGGAAGTAGACGCCGCAGTCGAGCAGGTGGTGGAAGAAGCGGCCGAAGCGTGCCGTATCGGACTTCTTCGCCGACTCGTAATCGGTGATCGCGCCCTCCTGAAAGAAGAATGTGAACATAGAGCCGACACGATTCACCGTGACCCCCTGGGGCACAAAAGCGGTGAGTTGCGCCGCGCGCTGCTCAATGATGCTGTAGACCTCCGGATGAGCCTTCAGATACTTCAGCGTGGCAATGCCCGCACTCACTGCCACGGGGTTGCCCGACAACGTACCAGCCTGATAAATGGGCCCCAGTGGCGCCACCTTTTTCATGATGTCCGCACGGCCCCCGTAGGCAGCCAGCGGCAATCCGCCGCCGATGATCTTGCCCATCGTGGTGAGATCTGGCGTAATGCCGTATAGCTGCTGCGCGCCGCCGGCGCTTAAACGAAAGCCGGTCATCACCTCGTCGAAGATGAGCACCGCGCCGTATCTCGCGGTCAGGGAGCGCAAGCCCTCAAGGAATCCCGGCGCCGGCGGAACGCAGCCCATGTTGCCCACCACGGGTTCAACGATAATGGCGGCAATGTCGTCGCCCCGCTCTTTGAATGCCGTCTCCACCGGGTCGAGATCGTTGTAAGGCAGCGCGATGGTGGTATCGGCAAAGGCCTTCGGAACGCCCACGGTGTCGGCGATGCCGAGAGTCGCCAGGCCTGAGCCCGCTTTCACCAGCAGCGAATCCACATGACCGTGGTAGCAGCCTTCGAACTTAACGGTCAGCGTGCGGCCGGTGAAGCCGCGCGCCACGCGCAAGGCGCTCATCGTGGCCTCCGTGCCGGAGTTCACCAGACGCACCATTTGGACCGATGGCACAAAGCTCTTAATGAGCTCGGCAAGCTCCACTTCGCGGCCCGTGGGCGCGCCGAAAGTGGTGCCGGTTTCCAAAGTCGACGCGATGGCGTCCAGCACCGCCTTCGGCCTGTGACCGAGGATCAGCGGTCCCCAGGAACAGATGTAATCGATATACTCATTGCCGTCGACATCCCACAGGTGGGCGCCGTCGCCCCGAGCGATAAAACGCGGTGTGCCCCCGACGCTCCGGAACGCGCGGACGGGCGAGTTGACGCCGCCGGGAATCGATTCCTGCGCCCGGGCGAATAACGCATCGGACTCCGGAACGTTCATACCCGCGTTTCGCCGAACACCAGTTTCCGGAAGAAGAAGCTCATGAGGATTTCGTGCAGCGTGCCGTTCAGGTTCTTTAACAACCGGTTCTTCAGCTCCAGGTACGGCTGGGTGCCGGCGAACAGATCCTGCATGATCTCGCAGAAACGGGGGCTCCGGCGCATGAACTCAATCATGCGGTTGGGAACGGCGCCGAATAAGACGACGCCCGAAAAAACACGCTTGGCGAGCATCGCTCCGTACAGCAGATCCAGGGCAAAATCGCGATTGATCGTCTGGCGGTACTGGTCTTCCCGGCGGTGGGGTTCGACGTCCGCCAGCAGCACCTGGCTCGCCAGATCGCCCGAACGAATGGCGTAGTAGAGGCCTTCGCCCGTGATGGGGTCCACCAGTCCGCCCGCGTCGCCAACGGCAATCCAGCCGTCGCCCGCCAGGCGGTTGTTGCGCCATGCCCGGCCCTCCAGCGCCGGCAGCATGTGTCCGTAAAAGGTGGCCTCCTTACGGGATATGCTTTTTTCGTCCATGTACCGTTCCAGGCGCGCCCGCAGGCATTGAGCCGATTCGCCCTTGCCGCAGATGCCAATGGACAAATGGCCGGCGCGGGGAAATACCCAAATGTAGCCTTCCAGACCAGCCAGAAACTGAATGTCGATGTGGTTTTGCTTGGTGGGCACGTAGTAGCCAAGCGCGTACATGGTGTCCTGTGCGGTGTATTGGGTGCCCACCGATCGCAGCGGGTTTCGCGCGCCGGTGGCCACCACGCAATAGTCCGCCTGGATATTGCCGTGGCGTGTGCGAATCTTCCAGCCATTACTCTCGCGATCGATGTGCATCACCCGTTCCTGCTCAATCTGGACGCCGGCCGCTTCAGCACGCTCCAGCAGCATTCGGTTCAGGTCATAGCGCGAGTAGATGACTAGCGGGTGCGCCAAGCTCATCTTCACGGCGCCGGCTTTGGTGGATGCGAGAAAAGTGTCGTTGACCAGCCGCTTCGGCGAGTCGTTGTCGATCAGATAGCGGTACTGGGAGTACGCCTTATAGGTGAGGCCGCCGCCGCAGGGCTTTTCCCAGGCGAGCTTCTCATCCAACAAAATGGTTTTGAGTCCGCCGCGAGCCAGACGCTCAGCAGCCGAAGAACCGGCTGGCCCTCCGCCCAGAATGGCGACAGTTTTCATGCTGGTAAACCCGCGGCAATCCGTGTTCCAATTTCTCGCTCGAATTGACTCACTTTCGGGTGCCCGGTGGGTAGCGGCTTCGCCTCATCGGGCGAAGCGGCGCCGTCAGCGCCCTGAGGATCGATCCGCGGATGGCCCGGCGGTAGCGGTTGAGTCCCAAGCGGGGTGGCCATTCCATGCGGATTGACATTCGGACTGTCAAATTCGCTGACAGGCGGGTGCCCCTGCGGCAAACTGCCGACTGCGCCATCCCCACCGCTTGGTTGCCCCGCCCCATGCCCTTGCGAATCGGCGCGCCCGATCACCACCCAATGACCGTCGCGGCTCTGGAGCGTGTAGTTCATCATGATCCCGTCGTGGATGTTCGACGCGGTCTTCGGACGGAATGAAACAGCGGCGTGGGCCTGATCTTTCTCGAATTTCACGCCGGTGATATCGATCTCAAGCGCCTGCGTGTCGAGGCCGGCCTTTTGCAGGTGCGCCAGCAGGTCTTCGCGGACCTTTTCCTTCGTCTTGATGCTGGGTCCGCACCCCGCCACCAGGCACAGGCCGAGAGTGAGAGAGGCGAAGAGCGGGAAAAGACGCCGTGACACGTTTCCGATTATAACCAGCGCTTACGCCAGCGCCCACCAAGGCATCCGAATCTCGAAGTTCTACTGGCGGCCCGGTCACGGAACTCAAGGCGCGCGAAACCGGATGCGCGACCCTATACAAATATGGCCGAGCCCGATTCCTCATACCGTCCCTCCCTGTTTGAGGCCGACCACCGCTACCGATTCCTGGATCCCCTGATCTGTCTGTTTGTGACGATTCTGCTGATTTCGAATCTGATTGCAGGAAAATTTTTCGCGATCGGCCCGTTTCTGATTCTGGGGAAGCTTCCCATCGACCTGCGCGTGAGCTGCGCCCAGATGCTGTTTCCGCTCACTTATATTTTCGGCGACGTCTTCACCGAGGTATACGGCTATTCAGCTTCGCGGCGCGCCATCTGGTACGGCTTTTTTATGTCCTTTCTAATTGTGGCGATTACATCGCTTGCAGTTCATATTCCGCCGGCCCCGGAATACAAGAACAACGAGGCTTTTTATGCGATCTTCAATCAGCAGTGGCGGATCGTGCTGGCGAGCCTCATCGCTTACTGGTGCGGCGAGTTCGCCAACTCGTTCACGTTGGCCAAACTGAAGGTATTGACCCAAGGGCGTCACTTATGGACCCGTACCATCGGGTCAACGGTGGTGGGACAGGCCGTGGATACAACCATCGTCATCTTCATCATTTTCTGGGACGGCCCGGCCAGTCTGCGCGTAATCGGGCAGTTGATCGTCTCGGGATACCTGATCAAGGTGATTTATGAAACGCTCATGACGCCGGTGACGTATGCCGTGGTGAACTTCCTTAAGCGGAAGGAAAAGGTGAACTTTTTCGATTACCGAACGGATTTCAACCCGTTTGCCGTCTCGGATAAGCGATAGGGTGTAACGACCTGCGCCTTCAGAGCCGCTGACCGTCAGGGAGCGACCGGTTGGCCTGAATAGGATCACAATGCCTCCGCTCCCTTACTTTACGCGCGCGGTTCGGAAGGGACGTCGGGCGATCTGGGAACGTCGAGACCAGGAACCGGTCGCTCCCTGACGGTCGCGGCTCCGAAGGCTACAGAAACCTGGGGACGGGATACTCGTTATACAGGTTTCCGGGAAGGGGTGCAATTCGACTTCCCCCTTTTACTTAAATGGACATAACGCGCCGCCTGCAGGAGCCGCAATCTTCCGGCAACCGGGTGAACGTTGGTCCACGGCGGCGCGCTGCGCCGCAAAGGGCCAATCAGGAGATTGGCGATCCCAGGGCTGCCATGCCGGCCTCATCTGCCCTTTGGCCCCAGCCGTGCACCACGAATCGCATGATCAAAGCTTTTTGCATAATCGCGCTGGCTACACTTCCGCTCGCCGCGCAGGTCAATAACGCTCCTCCCCCTGGTAATGACACTGTTCCGATCTTCCGGGCCCAGGTTGTTTCCCGTTCCGTCGCGGCCATCAGTTATCGAAATCGCAGCGGCTGGACGAAAGTCGACTTTCAAGGCACCGCCCTTGCTCCGGCCGCGAAGGGGAACGCGGACGTGAACAGCCGGAAAGGTTACATCCAAATCAAAGCGGATGTGAAGGGATTGTCGGCGCCCGTGAGTTACGGTGCCGAGTATCTGACTTATGTCTTGTGGGCTATCACGCCCGATGGCCACTCCGCGAATCTCGGAGAACTATTGGTTGATGAAAACGGCAACGCCAAAATCGATGTGACCACTGAGTTGCAATCGTTCGGATTGATTGTCACAGCCGAACCCTACTTCGCGGTTCGCCAGCCAAGCGATGTCGTGGTGATGGAAAACATCGTCCGACAGGACACTATGGGCAAGGTGGAAACCATCGACGCAAAGTACGAGTTGCTGCAGCGCGGCCAATACATATATCAAGCGCCCGCTTCCCTGCAGAAGCCAGTACGGCCCGATAAGAACATGCCGCTGGAATACCTGGAAGCCGAAAATGCCATTCAGGTGGCGCGGTATGCCAAGGCCGATCATTACGCGGCCGACACTTATAACGATGCTGTCAAACTGCTTAACCAGGCACAAGCGTATATGGACCGCAAGGCGGGCGTGAAGCCTGTCACCATGACGTCGCGCGAAGCCGTACAAAAGGCCGAGGATGCGCGCGTGATTTCGCTCAAGCGCCAACAGGAAGAAGCGCTGGCGAATGAGCGCCAGTCGGCCGCCGATCGCGAAGCGGCGGAACGGGCAAAGGCTCAGCAGGCTGCGCTCGATCAGCAGAAGGCGGAACAGCAGGCCCGCTTGGATGTGGAACGCCGCCAGGCGGCGGAAGCAGACCGCATAGCCGCTGAACGCGAGAAGCTCCAAGCGGACGCTGCCCGCGCGGAAGCAGACCGAGCCCGCACGGAAGCAGAACGTGCCCGCGCCGATGCGGATCGAGCTCGCGCAGAGGCCGACGCCAATGCACAGAAGGCCACCCAGTCGGCTGAAGAGGCTGACCGCTTGCGGCAACAGGCCGTTACGGACAAAGAAAATCTCCGCCATCAGTTGCTCCAGCAATTCAATGCCATTCTGGAAACGCGCGAAACGGTGCGCGGCTTAGTGGTGAACATGAACGACGTTCTGTTCGATACGGGTAAGTACACGCTGAAGCAGCCGGCCCGGGAGAAGTTGGCGCGGCTGGCCGGCATCATTCTTTCGCACCCCGGCTTGAACCTGGAGGTGGAAGGCTACACCGATAGCACCGGGGGAGATGAGCTGAATCAGAAACTCTCTGAGCAGCGCGCGGCGGCGGTGAAGAACTTCTTAATCGATCAGGGACTGCCATCGGATGCCTTGACCTCCGAGGGCCTGGGCAAGCAATTCCCAGTGGCTTCGAATGACACCGCCCCGGGCCGTCAATTAAACCGGCGGGTGGAGATGGTGGTATCGGGCGAAGTGATCGGCGTGAAGATCGGACAACCACCGACGATGGGGCAACCCTTGTCTGGCACCTTTAGGCCGTTGCCGCAGCGGTAATAACACCGGGCGGAATTCTTTCCGGGTGAACGAGTTCCGCTCACGCCACCGTCCATACTGGACTCGTGAGCCGAAGAATGCTGGCGCTGGCTGCGCTGATATGGACGTTGGCCGTGATCGCCGTATCCCTCATGCCCATCGATTTGAGAGTCGTCTCGGGGACGGAGCCGGACCATCGCGTCCAGGGAGTGCCTGTCTACATCAAGCCCCCGCGACACCGCTTGGCTCATTTCGTAATGTTTGGAGTTGCCGCAGTGATGTACCTGGGACTGGCGAGGCGCTCCCGGGAGGCGCTTTGGGCGGCAGTGGGCGCGCTCGCCTTGGGGATCGGCATTGAGCTCGCTCAGGTGCCAATCTTCGGTTTACGGGAGCTTGAATGGTGGGATATCCGCGACGACGCCATCGGCGTGGCGATCGCCGTCGCGGGCTGGTGGGCGTGGAAGCGGCTCAGGGGGCATGCGCGTGCGGTTGAAGGGGTGTAGGGGGCTTTGGTCCTTTTCTCAACCGTATCGGGATATGCTACCCGGCCGCGCCGCGCTCGCGGTCGGGTAACATGAGTTGAACCCGGCCCGAGCCAGCGTAGAAGAACGCTCCCTCTGCGAACCCTTGGCGAACGAGCTGCGGTTCAGCGCGGCATGAAACGCCCCTTGGCCTTCCCGCCAAGCGCTGCGACGTCTCCTGCGCCAGCCTAATGTTTCATCAGGGTCTCAGCCAGCATCGTCTTCCTCAGGATCTCATTGATGCGGGTAAGGTGACCGCCTCCCCTCGATTTCAGCCAAGCGAGCACGTCGGCATCCACCCGTATGGTGATCTGCTTCTTGACGGGACGGAAGTACTCCTCCCGCCTCATAGCGCCGGCCCACTTGTCTGGATGAACTGGGGGGAACTCGCTGTTATCGAGAGCCTTGTCACGCTGCTCATACAGTTCCCGCGTCCGTTCACTGATGTTGATTCCCTTTCGCTCACTGACGGGGGTCCGCTTCTTACCTAAATTGGTCGGCATAAATTGATTCCTCGAAGGCTTCGGCCTTCCGGGCTGAAAGTAAATGTATGTGCTCGTCGTCGTTCTGCGAAAGATCGATGTAAACCACGACCGCCATAAGTTGCTCCGTAATGTAACCTATGGCGTGGTAGCGCATCTCACCTTCCGCTGTTTCACAGTCAAAGTAGATGACAACATGCGGGTCGTTGAAAACGTTCTCGGCTATATCGAAGCTGATTCCATGTTTGCGCAGGTTGCGCTTTGCTTTTACTTCTTTCCAGGTGAGCCGAATTTCCCATCTGTTAGCGTAGCTACAAATCCGTAGATACGTCAAGCATTGCCGGATGAACTTCCCGCGTCTTTGGTGCGGACGAATTTCCGGCTTCATCGACGCGGGGTTTTCCCTTGGCGTGGAGAAAAAACAAGATCGTTTGAATTGGAAGGGAGCCTACCACGAACTGTGGGAAGGACTTTTGGGGCGGCCTGTGGGTCTTGAACCCACGACATCCAGAACCACAATCTGGCGCTCTACCAACTGAGCTAAGGCCGCCGCATCTTTTACAGTTTAACATCGGCCGCGGGGCGAATCCATCTCGTCACATCAGACTGAACGGGTCCACGTCCACCACCAGCGCCGTTGCCGGCCAACGCTGATCGAACGCATATTTGCGCAGGGTATCGAGCGCACGCCGAAGGGTACCGCGCTGGGCGCTTTTCAGCAGCAACTGGTAGCGGAATTCGTTCTTCAGCCTCGGCACCGGCGCCTCGGCCGGTCCCATCACTTTCATCCCTTCCGGCGGCGGGTTCAACAGGCGGCCGATGGCCGTCGCCATGCGCAACGCCTCCTCCTGCCTCTCGGCGCGCACCACAACGTTCGCCAGCGCGGCGAAGGGCGGGTACCGCAGCCACTTTCGGAACTCGAGCTCCTTGCAAGCAAAGCCATCGTAATCGTGCGTGGAGGCGAACTGAATAGCGTAGTGGTCCGGGTTGAGCGTCTGAATCACCACTTCGCCCGCAAGATCCCCGCGGCCGGCGCGCCCCGCGGCCTGCGTCAGCAACTGGAAAGTGCGCTCCGCGGCCCTGAAATCAGGCATAGCGAGACCGATATCGGCCAGCACCACGCCCACCAGCGTCACGTTCGGGATGTCGTGGCCTTTGGCGATCATCTGCGTGCCAACCAGGATGTCCACCTCGCCGTGGCGGAAGCGGCGGAGAATCTCCTCAAACGCGCCCTTGCCGCTGGCGGTATCGCGGTCGAGCCGGGCGATGCGCGCTTGAGGAAAGTGGGCGAACAATTCCGCCTCTACGCGTTCCGCCCCCGTGCCCAGGAATTGAATATGGTCGCTGGCGCAGCGCGGGCAGATCCGGGGAACCTTTTCGGCATAGCCGCAGTAATGGCACAGCATGCGCCGGTCGCGTTTGTGATACGTAAGCGAAACGGAGCAGTTGGTGCAAGGGAGGCGCTCGCCACAGGCGCGGCAAACCATAAAGCTTGCAAAGCCCCGGCGGTTCAGCAGCAGCATGACCTGCTCGCGATTGGCCAGGCGCTTTTCGATCTTCTCCATCAGCTTCCGCGAGAATGTCGTCTGCTCGCGGGTTTCCAGAAACTCCTGCCGCATGTCGATGATTTCGACCGCCGGCAACGGGCGGTTGGCGATGCGCTCCGGCAGCCGAATGAGCCTGTAGCGGCCGGCGTTGGCGTTCTGGCGAGTCTCGATGCTGGGCGTGGCCGAGCCGAGAACAGCCACCGCGCCTGAATTTCTCGCCCTCACCACGGCCACGTCCCGGCCATGATAACGGGGCGCTTCCTGCTGCTTGTAGCTGCCATCATGCTCTTCGTCGACGATGACCAGCCCCAAATTCTGGACCGGCGCGAAAACCCCCGAACGCGTGCCTACTACTACTCGCGCACGGCCTTCTCGAATGCGGCGCCATTGATCGGCGCGTTCGGCATCGCTGAAGGCGGAATGAAGAATTGCCACCTGGTTTCCGAAGCGATGGAAGAACTGGCCGGCGACGGCGGGCGTCAACGCGATCTCGGGCACCAGCAGCAGCGCGTTCTTGCCGCGTTCGAGCGTGGCCTCGATGCAACGCATGTAGACCTCGGTCTTCCCGGAGCCGGTGACGCCTTCGAGCAGGAGGGCCTGGAACCGTCCGGCGTTCAGGGCGGCGGTAATTTCGTCGAGCGCCGTCTGCTGATGCGGATTGAGTTGGGGAGCCGGGCGCTCAAAACCCTCCGTGCTGATGGTCATCTCACTGGTCAGCGCCACCAGTTCGCGGCGGGCCAGCGACCGCGCCGACTCGCTCGACTTCTTGAGAATCTCCGCCAGATCCTTGAGTTGATGAGCGCCCGGATGCAGTTCCAAAAACGCGAGCAGTTCGCGTTCCTGCTTCTTGAGTCTGATGTCCTCGGCGGGACGCCGCTTGAATTCCACTTGCAAACGGCTGGCCGGCGCGCGTAGGGGATCGCGATCCGAATCCTCCTCCTCCGCGGTCAGCCAGCCCTTCTTGATTGACGTCTGCACCGCGGCCAGCACGGCCGCCCTGGCTGCGCCGCACTTCTTCGCCAGATAGTCGACGGCGCGGGGTTTCTCCTCCAGCAATCTCAGGACCTGCGTGGGGACGCTCCGGTCTTCATGAATCGAAAGCTGGCGGGCCACATCGCGTCCGGCGCCAGTCAAGGCGTAGGTCACCGAGCGGCGCGTTTCGCCTGCAAGCGGAAGCATCCCGCGAAGCACCTCGCCGAGCGGGGCGCAGTAGTATTCGGCAATCCAAGCGCCCAACTGGAGCAGTTCCGCGTCCAGCACTGGACTCTCATCGAGAAGTTTGAGCGCTTCCTTGACGGTGACTGCCTCGCAGTCATCGTGAATGCGAAGAACCACGCCAGTGAGTCTGCGGCTGCCGAACGGAACTAACACGCGCGCGCCGGGTTGCGTCCGGTGGCGCATGGTCATCGGCAGTTCATAAGTGAACGGCCGGTCGAGCGGAACCGGGAGGCTGACGTCGCAGTAACGGGCGGGCAATGCCATCGCTTCATGATCGCGCGGAGGGAGATCGGCGCTTTGAGCGCCGGCCAGACGTGTTCGGCGACCCGCCCGAGCAGGAACCGTGGAGTGCAGTTCTGGGCTTAGCGGACAACGGGCAAACCCCTTTCGCCTTAGTAATTTCCGAGGAAAAGGGACAGACCCGTTTTGCCGAATTTCCGAGGAAAAGGGACAGATCCGTTTTTGCCGAACGGAGTGCGCCCTCTTGGGGGATTGCTCGCTACGTTCGGGGCTGGGTGTTGACGATCGTGGAAGCGCCGTTTTGGCAGCGCGAGGAAGACGCCTAAACCATTTTGATTCAATCATTTCCCAAGAATAGGGACAGACCCTTTGGGGGAGAGATGATCTCGCGGGCGCTGTAAAATGAGCGTTACAAGGCCGCTTACCCTTCGCCGCCTAGCTCCGCGATCGCCTGATTAATCGGTTTCAACGCCGGATAGATGGACCGGAAGACCCTATAAGACCTCTCATAGAAGTCAGCCGACGCCTCATCGGGAGTCTTTGCCGAAGCTTCCTGAATGGCCGTGCCGCAGAGTTCGGCGACGGACGAGTATTCGCCGGTTCCGACCAGCGCCAGCAGAGCAGCGCCGTAGGCCGAGCCTTCCTTGGTTTCGAGCGTGACCACGCGCTTGCGGAAGATGTCGGCAAAAAGCTGATGCCAGAACGGGCTGGTCGCGCCGCCTCCAGAGAGCCGCGCCAGCGTCACCGGAGCGCCCATGCCCTCAATGAGTTCCAGGCAATCGCGCTGACTGTAGCAGACGCCTTCAAGAATCGACCGAATATAATCGGCTCGATTGTGTTTAGCCGTTAAACCGACCCACGCGGCGCGGGCCACGGGGTCCAGGTGCGGCGTGCGCTCGCCCATTAGATACGGCAGCCAGAAGAGGCCTTGCGCGCCGGCGGGAGCGAGAATCGCTTCGGCTGTCAAATCGTCATACTCCGCGCCCGGCGCAAGGCGGTTGCGGAACCACTGGAAACTAAGGCCGGCGCTTTGCGTGACGCCCATCACATGCCAGGCGCCTGGCACGGCATGGCAAAACGTATGCACGCGGCCCGCTGGATCGTAAGCGGGCTCGCCTAAATAGGCGAAGACCACGCCAGAGGTCCCTACGGTGCAGGAGACGTTGCCCGCGGAAACGATCCCGTTCCCGATGGCGCTGGCCGCCTGATCTCCGCCTCCGCCCACAACCGGGGTTCCCGCCTTGAGTCCGGTCACAGCGGCTGCCGCCGTCGAGACTGCGCCGGTCACTTCGCTCGATTCATAAGCCTTGGGAAGGATAGCGGTATCGATCCCCAGAGCGTTTGCCATGCCCGCGGACCACCTGCGATTTACCACGTCAAAGAGCGATGTGCCGCTGGCATCGGAGACTTCGGTTGCGAACTCTCCCGTCAGGCGGAAGCGCACATAGTCTTTCGGCAGGAGCATCTTCCTGACGCGAGCGTAGTTCTGGGGCTCATGATCGCGCACCCACAGCAGCTTCGGCAGAGTGAAGCCGGTGAGGACCGGATTGGCCGTGTACTCCAACACCTTCTGCTTGCCGACAGTCGAATTGATGAAATCCACCTGCGCCTGGCTGCGCTGATCGCACCAAATGAGCGAAGGGCGAATGACGTTGTCCTGCTCATCCAGAATCACCAAGCCGTGCATCTGGCCGGATAAGCCCACGCCGGTCACTGAAGACCCATCGATTCTTGCCTGGTGCAAAACAGCTTGAATGGCCGCCTTCGACGCCTGCCACCAATCGGCGGGATCCTGCTCAGCCCAGAGCGGCCGCGCCATGGTCATTTCATGATGGGGTGCGGTTTGCGCGAAACGCACGTGTCCTTTCGAATCCACCAGCAGTGCGCGCGAGCCGCTGGTGCCGATATCCAAACCAAGCCAGTACATAAGAGAAGGGTTCCTTTGGAGTTACCTTGACGCCGCTACACTGGGTTCGCGGCGACAACCTCCGCGCCGGCGAGTTGGAACGGAAGATATGCCGCGCCGTACAAGCCGGCTTCGTTGCCGAGGGTCGCCTTTTCAATCCTGGTGTCGGTGCGGCTGAAGGTGAACGATCGCTTACGGACCTGTTCAAACATCGCCGGGGCGAAGAAATCCCATGAGCCCAAAGCTCCGCCGCTCAATAGGTACAGAGGGAAATTGAAAATATTGATGAGGCTGGCGAGGGCGATGCCCAGGGCGCGTCCCATGCTCTCAAAAACCGCTTTGGCGCGGGGATTGCCTTCTACGGCGAGGTTGTAAACGTCTTCGGCCGTCACATCCAGATCTCCAAGACTCAGAGCCCTCGCCATGCTCATCACGGCGGTGGCCGATGCGTGTTTTTCTAAGCACCCGAAGTTGCCGCAGCCGCATGGGTTGCCGTCGGGATAGACCGTCATATGGCCCAACTCGCCCGCCATCCCAAGAAAACCGTGCAGAATTCGGCCGTCGGCCAGGATACCGCCTCCGATCCCCGTCCCAAGAGTCAGCAGCACCAGGTCTTTGACTCCGCGGCCCGCGCCCATCCATTGTTCGCCGAGAGCGGCCGCATTCGCGTCATTCTCGAGAATGATGGGAATGCCTAACTGGCGTTGAATCTCATCGCGAACCGGATAGCCGTCGAAGCCCGGCAGGTTGGCCGACCCGATCACCACGCCCGTTTCAATCTGGATGAATCCGGGAATTCCAATGCCGACGCCAAGCAGGTTGCCCGACGTGACCTGTAGCTGAACCCCCTTGATGGCGGTGACGATGTGCCCCAGAATGGCGTCGCGGCCGGAAGAGTATTGAGTGCTTCCGGTGATTTTGGTCAGGATCTTGCCTTCGGCGTCGATAGCCGCCGCGCGCAGGTTCGTGCCGCCCAAATCGACGCCAATCGAGTAGTCCGTCATGCGCAATCGACTATAACAAACCAGGGGCATCCGGCCGTTTACTCGCAGGGCACTTCGGCGACGCTCAACCAGAAGTGAACCGCCTGGCGCACGGTTTCCAGATACGAATCCAGATCGGCCGGCTTGCGCAGATAGCAATTCGCGTGCAGATCGTAGACCTCGCGGATGTCGCGCTCGGCGTCGGACGTGGTGAGCACCGCCACCGGGATGCACTTCAGCTCCGAATCGGACTTGAGCTCGCGGAGAACCTCGCGGGCATCGAATTTGGGAAGGTTCAAATCCATGAAGACGAGGCACGGCCGGGCCGCTTCGGCAAACTCCTCCTCACGGCGCAGATATCGGAGAGCCTGAGCCCCATCGGAAACAACTCTCAGCTCGGGCGCCTCCGAAAAATCGCGCAAGGCCTCGCGCATAAGGCGGACGTCTCCAGGGTTGTCTTCGATGAGCAGGATCTGACGCGCCATCACTGCCGTGTCCTTCCACCAAAGCGAAGGTATCATGCCTTACTATTCAGCGGGCCTTCGGCCCCCACTGCGGTGCCCCAGGTTGCCGGTGAAGCCCGATCTCACCCGCTTGCTCACGCGCGCGGTTCAGAAGGCGCGTCGGGCGATTTGCGAACATCGGCGGTAAGATGCCTGCTTTTGCGCCCTCGAGACAAACCTGCCAGAATGGCGAGTCATGAGAGTTGTTATTCCAAGACTCGCTGCTTTTGCCTGTCTCCTGGCCTCCACAGTGACTACCGCCTGGGGCCAGACGCCTTCGAGCCCGATCCCCACGATTCAATCGAAGACGTTGGGACTGCAACACTTCGACGGATTCTTTCCGCTGCACTGGGACGCCAAGACGGGAAAGATGTGGCTCGAAATCAGCCGGTGGAACTCGGAATTTCTCTTCATCACATCGCTTGCCACCGGCGTCGGCAACAACGACCTGGGCCTGGACCGGGGCAGCGTCGGCGAACCAAAGGTGGTGCACTTTGAGAAGAGCGGGCCCCGCGTTCTGTTGGTGGAATCGAACTACGGATTCCGCGCCACCTCCGAAAGCTCATCCGAACGGAGAGCCGCTGAGCAATCCTTTGCCCGCTCCGTGCTGTGGGGCTTCGATGTCACCGCCCAGGACAACAACACGGTCCTGGTGGACGCCACCACCTTTTTCCTGCGAGACGGCGTTGGCGTGGTTGCCCATCTGACAGCGATGAAGCAGGGCAGCTACCGCTTCGATTCGCAGCGAAGCGCATTCTATATCGAGCGCACGCGGTCTTTCCCCGAGAACACCGAGGTGGAGGTGACGGTAACGCTCGCCTCTGACCTGCCCGGCCCGCTTGTGCGCAGCGTGACGCCCACGCCCGATAGCCTCACGGTGCGCGAGCACTACTCGTTCATTCAACTGCCGGACGACAATTTCAAGCCGCGCGTGATGGACCCTCGCGCCGGTTACTTCGGCGGCGAGTTTATGGACTTCTCCGCCCCGGTCGATCAACCCGTCGAAAAGCGATTCATCTACCGTCATCGCCTGGTGAAGAAGGACCCCGCAGCCGAGTTGAGTGAGCCAGTGAAGCCGATTGTTTATTATGTGGACCCGGGCGCGCCGGAGGATATCCGCAAGGCTTTAATCGAAGGCGCCAGTTGGTGGAGCGATGCCTTCGAGGCCGCCGGCTTCAAGAACGCATTTATTGTGAAGGTGCTTCCGCCGGATGCCGATCCTATGGATGTCCGTTACAACATCATCCAGTGGGTCCACCGGTCAACGCGCGGCTGGTCCTACGGCAACCCCGTGGCCGATCCGCGCACTGGCGAAATTATCAAGGGCGTGGTCTCGCTCGGCTCATTGCGCGAGCACCAGGATTACTTGATCTTCGAAGGCCTGCTGGCGCCGCACACCGAGGCGTCACACGATCACGATGTCTTGAAAGAGGCTGTTTACGCGCGCCTTCGCCAGTTGGCCGCGCACGAAGTGGGGCATACTCTCGGCCTCGCCCACAACTATATTGCGAGCACGAACAACCGGGCCTCCGTCATGGACTATCCGCACCCGCTGATTAAACTCAGAGAGGACGACACACTGGATCTTTCGGAAGCCTATGCCATCGGAATCGGCGATTGGGACAAGGTGGCGATTGCTTACGGCTACACGCAATTCCCGCTCGAAGCCGATGAGCATGCCGAATTGAACAAGATCATCGAAACGGCTGCCAAGGCCGGCAACATTTTCATCACCGACCAGGACAGCCGTCCCTTGGGCAGCGCCCATCCCAAATCGCACCTTTGGGATAACGGCACGAACGCGGTGGATGAGTTGAACCGGTTGTTGAAAATCCGCGCCGTGGCCTTCTCTCGCTTCGGCGACAACAACATTGAGACGGGCGCGCCGTGGGCCACGCTCGACGAGGTCCTGGTTCCCTTGTATTTCCTGCATCGTTACCAGGTAGAAGCGGCGGGCAAGGTCCTGGGCGGGAACGATTACACCTATGCGTTGCGCGGCGACGGGCAGCCCATCACACAGATCGTCCCCGCCGCCGGGCAGCGGCGGGCGTTGAATGCATTGCTCGATACCATTCGCCCGGACACTCTGACGTTGCCCGATCGCATTCTGAGCCATCTGCCTCCCCGCCCGCCAGGCTATCCCCGCACCCGAGAGACGTTTCCCTATCGCACCGGCCTCACGTTCGATCCGCTAGCGGGGGCGGAAGCGGCGTCAAATCTCACGGTCAGCCTGTTGTTGAACCCGGAGCGCGCGGCGCGGCTGGTGCAGTATCACGCGCAGTCGGCCGATAATCCGGGGCTTGACGAGGTGACGGCGAAGTTGATCGGCGCCACCTGGGGCGCGTCTACCGGGCCGGGCCTGGGCCGGGAAATATTACGGACCACTCGCTACGTGGTATTGACGCACATGATGTCGCTGGCGGCCGATGACTCGGCGCCGCCGCAGGTGCGGGCCATCGCCAGCTTACGTCTGGAGGAGTTGAAGAAGCGCGCCGCGGCGTTGTCCGCGTCCGCCGACATCCAGGACCGGGCACAAGGGCACTATACCGGGGAATTGCTCGAACAGTTCTCACGCGAACCGGCCAAGTTTGTCTTGCCAAAGGTCGCCGATGCGCCGCCCGGCCAACCCATCGGCGCCGATGAGGACGAGGTCTGGGCGCCGCGGCTCATTCAGTGGCCGAAGTAAGATGCCCGTTTCCTTTGGCCCCACGGCCCCTGACGAAACCGCCGGGCTTTGGCAGTTTCTCTCCGCTGTTTTCCATCTGACTGAAGTTCCCCTGGCCTTTAGCCCGCCGGCGATGGCCTGGAAGTATTTTGAGCCGCACCCATGGTGGCCCGAAGGGCGGAGCTATCTTCTGCGAACGGACGACGCCATCGCGGCTCACGGTTGCGTTTCCCCCGTTCAATTCAAAGGCGCCAGCGGCCCGGTAGAGAGCATGCAAGTGATCGACTGGGCAGCGGGGCGGCTGATCCCCTCCGCCGGCTTGCTGCTTTATCGCAAGTGTCTCGAGATAAGGCCCGGGACGCTGCTCGCCATCGGCGGCAGTGAAGATACGCTGAAAATCATTCCGCAGGTGAAATGGTTTAAGCGCAAAGACGATATCCGGACTTGCGCGCGCCCCTTGCGTCCCTGGCGGCATTTTGCGCGTTCACCTAGGAGTGGCCGGAGCGCGGCCCGGTTTGCCCGTAATCTCTATTGGCGATTAAGCCCGCGCCTGCCGGATTCACGTGGCTGGCGTTGCCGCCCCGCGCATCCGGCAGACGAGGTCTTTACACCCACGGGAGACTTTGTCCCCATCGTGCGGAGCCGCGCCTGGTTCGACTACCTGCTCCGCTGCCCGTTGGTGAACACCGAATTGGCGATCCTCGAGAAGGCGGGCACGTCATGTGGCCACGCGCTTCTGGCGAATGGCTTTGGATCGGTATGGGTGGCAGATTTCGTCGTGGCGGGCGAGGCCTCGCACGGAGATCGCGTCGCCGCCTTTTCAGCGCTTGTACGGCACGTCGTCGCGCAGCCGGACGCTGCCGAGCTGATTGCCGGCTCTTCGCTTCAGGAATTGTCGGATGTGTTTGAAGAATGCGGAATGCGCTATCGGAAAACGTCTCCTGTCTACCTGGCCGATCCGCGAAAGTTACTGCCCGCGGAAGCGCGGCTCGAAATCGCGCCGATGATCGGCGACATGTTCTATTTGTTCGATCCGCTGTATCCGTTTCTCTGTTAGCCGAATCTTCGCGGGTCAAGCGTGTAGTGTAGATAGGATCTGTGGCCACTTTGCCGAAGGCTGGGCGTTTCGTGCTCGCGCTTGCACTGGCGAACTCGGTTCTCTACTGTTGCGCGCTTCCCCTGTGGGAAGGCTTCGACGAACCGTTCCACTATGGGTATCTGGAAACACTGGCAGTGCAGCGGCGGTTCCCCAGCTTCGGGCAGGCGACGCTCACGGCCCAGATTCAAGAATCGCTGTCACTGGTTCCTCTCAGCCACTTCTTGAGCGAGCATGTTCCAGGGGCAGTCTCCTTTGAGGATTACTCGAAGCTGAATTGGGGCGAGCGGCTTCGATTGAGACAGGCGCTTCAAGACCTCTCTCCGGGACTGCGGCGCACTTCGTCCGGCTTCGTGAACTATGAGGCGCAGCAGGCCCCGTTGGCGTATCTACTGCTGGCGCCGTTCAACCTTCTGCTATCGCCTCTCTCCCTGCCGGCAAGAGTTCTTTGGCTGCGTTTGTTTGGCGCGCTCACCGCTACGGTGGCGCTGTACGCTTGCCTGAAGAAACTGGCTGCTCTGGTCGCCCTGGATACTTGCGTCCAGCCGGCGATGCTGGTTTGCGTGTTCACATCCCAGATGCTCTGGGCTTCGGTCGCGCATGTGGGAAACGACACTCTCGCCGTGCCCCTGACGCTGTGCTTCATTACCTGGTTAGCCGCGGTGGCAACGCGAAACCAGCCCCGAGACCTGCTGATTCTGGCGACGATCTTCTCCGCGGGGCTGTTGACCAAAGCCTACTTTCTGGCGTTCATTCCCGTTTTCGCCGGGATGGTGTTTCTTCAAGCGGCGCGGCGGCACGCCCGTTGGCGGATTGCGACGCTTGCGTTACTAATTCCAATTGTGGTGTGCGGGCCATGGTACGTCCGGAACTTGCTGGTCTATGGCAGCCTCAGCGGCACGCAGCAAGGCATGGCGGGCGTAGGTCCGGCGCAGGCGATCGCCGCTCTGCCCCATGTGCCGTGGCTGAAAAGCGCGCCGAATTTTCTGCGCTGGTCACTATGGACGGGAAACTGGTCATTTCTCTCGTTCTCGCAAGCCACGCTGAACGCCGAGTTGATATTGCTTGCCTTCGCCCTGCTCTTGTATGGGTACCGCTATTCAAAAATTTCTTCGGCGGAACGGTGGGTAGTCGGCGGGTGCGCGTGTCTGGTGGCAGGCCTTGTCTATCAGACCTGTGTGACCTGGGCGTCGAGCAATGGAGAATCCACCTTCGCGGAACCGTGGTATTGGCAAGGCGTCATACCGTGCGTGTGGGTTCTTTCGTTCCTCGGGCTGCAAAGGGCTGCGCCTGCGGGGCGTATCTGTGGAACGGTGCTCTGCCTCCTCTCGGCTTGGATCGCTGCCGTGACGTATGTGGCGAAACTTCTTCCCGGCTACGCAAGCGGGTTTGGGCGGTCCACCGTTCGCAGCGTAGTTGAGTGGTGGGTCAGCGATGCCGCGCGGCGGGATCTGCAGACCGTCGCCCTGGCGCCCACGGGCGTTGTCTACACCGCACTGGTGGTGTTTCTGTTGCTGCTTGCGTGGGTTACGCCGCTGGCCTTGCGTCGTATTTGGCTTTCGCCGGCGGGTCAGGCTTGTCCGAAATGAAGCAGTTTCCTGCCAGCGACCTTCCCGCCCCCCTACAATACGGAAAGCCCTATGCGCCGCTTATCGCTCCGCCTCTCCGCCGCCTTCCAGGCCTCACTCGCCGCCGCGGTTCTCCTGGTCACGCCAGTACTGGCTGCACAGGCCGACTGGCAAAAAGCGGGCGAACGCTGGTGGGGTTATATCAAGGTGCTCGCCGACGACAATATGGAGGGGCGCGACACGGGCAGCGCCGGCTATAGCCGCGCCGCTGACCACGTGGTGAAGAAGTTCACCGAGTATGGCCTCAAACCGGCCGGTGAACAGGGCTACCTCCAACCCGTGAAGTTCGATGTGCAGCGCGTAATTGCTTCGAAGAGCAGCCTCTATGTGCAACGCGGCTCGGTGAAGACCGCGCTCCGCTTAGGCCAGGACGCCATTCTGGGCACACGCCTGCCCCAACCCGGCGCCATCGAAGCGCCGCTGATCTTCCTGGGCTACGGCCTCCATCTACCCAATGCCAACTTCGATGATTTTGCCGGTCAGGACGTCAAGGGGAAGATCATCGTCATCGTCAATGGCGGTCCCGGCAGCCTCTCCAGTGCACTGAAAGCTCATGCCAAGGCCGGTCAGGAGTTTTGGAAAGTCGTGGAAGCGGCCGGCGCCGTCGGCGTAGTCACCATTCCCAATCCGAAATCGATGGATGTGCCCTGGGAACGGATGAGCAAAGCCGCCTCAATGCCCGGCATGCGTTTGGCCGATGTCAGGTTACAGGATAGCCGCGGACCTATTTTCACCGCCACCCTGAATCCGGCTCACGCCGCGTCTCTCTTTGGGGGAACAGGCCACAGCCTGGCAGACCTCTTCGCGCTGGCGGACGCCGCCCAACCCCTTCCGCGCTTTGAGATCGGCGCGCAAATGGGCGCGTCCGTAACAACGGCCACGGAGACCGTTGAATCGCCCAATGTCATCGGCGTTCTGCCCGGAACTGACCCGTCTCTGAAGAGCGAATACGTTGTTCTCTCGGCGCACCTCGATCATGTCGGGATCGGCGAACCCATTAATGGCGACAAGATCTACAACGGAGCGATGGACAACGCATCGGGCGTGGCGACGCTGCTTGAAATCGCCGAATCTCTGCATAGCTCCCATGCGCATTTGAAGCGCTCCGTCCTCTTTGCCGTAGTCTGCGGCGAGGAAAAGGGCCTATTGGGATCGCGTTACTTTGCGGGTCACCCCACGGTCCCGGTGAAATCTCTGGTCGCGGATCTCAACACGGATATGTTTTTGCCGCTGTACCCGCTGAACTACATCACCGTCTACGGCCTGGAAGAATCGACGCTGGGAGATGATATCCGCGCGGTGGCCGAGCCGATGGACGTTCATGTCAACCCGGACCGGCAACCGGATCGCAACGTTTTCATTCGGAGCGATCAGTACAACTTCATTCGCGCCGGGGTTCCGTCCATCATGGCGGCCTTCGATGCGTTGCCCGGCTCACCGGAAGAAAAGACGCGTGAAGAGTGGCTGCACCAGCGCTACCATGCCCCATCGGACGATTTGGAGCAGCCGGTGGATCTGGTGGCCGCGGCGCGGTTTAATACCCTGTTGCTGGGCTTAACAGAGCGCATCGCCAACGCCGCTACGCGCCCCGCCTGGAAGCCGGACAGTTTCTTTAAGCGTTTTGCGCAGTAGGAAGCGGCTGGGACGCCGCGTTGCCAAATGGAGAAGCCTCGATGAAGTTCATTCGCTCATGCAAAATATCAAGCCATTGTCCTGATCCGCGAAGCCTCTGGCGCGCGGCGCTTCTGCCCGCCGCCTTTGCCATCCTGGTGGCTGTCGTGACCGCACAGAACCTGGCGCCCACGCCGCCTATGGGTTGGAACAGTTGGGATGCGTACGGGCTCACCATCAATGAGGCCGAATTCATGGCCAATGTTACAGTGCTGGCCTCGCTCAAGCAGTACGGCTGGCAGTACGCCGTGATTGACGAAGGCTGGTATATGGAGAACCCGTCGGGCGCGAACCTCGCCGCCCGAAAATATGTTTACGACGCCAATGGACTCCTGGTTCCGGTGACCAATCGCTTCCCTTCGGCGGCAAACGGACAGGGCTTCAAGCCGCTGGCGGACTGGGTCCATGGGCAAGGGCTGAAGTTCGGCACGCACATCGTCAGGGGAATTCCGAAGAGTGTGGTCAAGGCGAACCTGCCAATTGCCGGCTCAAGCTATCGCGCGGCTGAGGCGGCCGACACCTCCAACACTTGCCCGTGGGACGAGGGTAACTACGGTGTCAGCGACAACCCCGCCGGGCAAGCCTACTACGATTCCATGTTCAAAGAATTTGCAGCGTGGGGAATGGATTTTATCAAGGTGGATTGCATCTCCGATCATCCCTACCGGCCCTCTGAGATCCGCCAGATTGCAACCGCGATCAGCCACTCAGGCCGTGCGATGGTTCTGAGCCTCTCGCCAGGCCCCGCGTCCATCGAGAATGCATCGGAACTGGCAAAATACGCCCAGATGTGGCGCATTTCGGACGACCACTGGGATGGCTGGTCCTTCCCCAAGAATCCCAATAACGGTGAATTTCCATTCGGCCTCTCGGAGGCGTTTGATCGCCTCGAAAAATGGAACCCGCACACAAGACCAGGTTCCTGGCCCGACGAAGACATGCTGCCCTTTGGATCGCTGAGGCCACATCCCGGCTGGGGGGCACCACGCCAGTCGCGGATTACCCACGACGAAGAGCGCACGGAATTCACGCTGTGGGCCTTCGCCCGCTCACCATTGATACTGGGCGCCAACTTGACGCAGCTCGATGACTTTACGCGCTCGCTGCTGACTGACCGGGATGTCATAGCCGTGAATCAGCATGGTTCGGGAAATCATCCGGTCAAGAACCTCCCGCCGGGGTTCGAGCATGTGCGGGTGTGGGAGGCGCATGTGGATCAGTCCGAGTATTTCGCCTTCTTCAATCTGGATGACAAGCCAGTGACGCTGCATTTCAAGTGGGAGCAGCTCGGTTATCGAGGAAAAAGCAAAGTCCGCAATCTGTATGAGGGCGGGGGCTTCCAGCAAACTGCAGCAATGGAGACAACCATACCGGCTCACGGGAGTACCGTCTATCAGTTCCAGAGCCGGTAGCGTGAGGCTGTGGCCGGGAGGCGACCGTCAGAAGCCATGAAAAAATGTGGGGCGGGCTGGCAGCCCGATGCCGATTGGCAATCGGCCCCATGGGCGTTGCATGACTTAATCGCCAACTCCGTCACCCGCTTGCTCACGCGCGCGGTTCAGTACACCCCGGCTCTTCCACCCTTCATAACCTTGCTATCGTAGCAACGATGAACCGGCGTGAGTTTTGTAACCTTGCCGCGCTAGCGCCCTTCCTCGGGCCCACGCAGCGCGTGCCTGACTACAAAGTCGTTACCGCTTTCCGCTCATCCCGGAATCCTGGTTCGCCCGGGCGCTGGCGGGGGAGCGTCGTCAGAGTGTCCTCAAATCGGTGCATCGATGTCGCATCGAACCAGGTCAACGCTTCCGTGGTCCGCGATATGCTCGCCGCTGGAATTCAGAAGCTAACGGGAGCCTCGAACAACCGCGACGCGTGGTCTCGCTTCATTTCGAAAGAGGACGTTGTCGGTATCAAGGTCAACTGCTCCGGGGCGCCGGGGATCCATTCGAGTCCCGAGCTTGTCGCCGCCATCGCCGAAAATCTGACGGCGCTCGGCCTCCCCGCGTCAAACATTTACATCTACGAACGTTTTGACGATCAAATGCGCGATGTAAATTTTCCGCGCTTCGTGCCGCCCGGCATTAATATTGTGGCGGCCGAAACGATCAATGCCGGCGGTTCAGGTGGCACGATTCTTGGCTACGATCCCGATACTTTCGTCGAAGTAAACTTTTTTGGAGAAGATGATACGAGATCGAATCTAAGCCGCGTCGTTTCGGAGCGATTCACGAAGATTATCAACGTGCCGAATATGAAGGAGCACCAGGCTGCTGGCGTCACCGGTTGTCTCAAGAACATCGCGTACGGCAATTTTTCCAACGTCGCCCGTTCCCACCGGAATGAGAAGACAAATACGTACTCCTTTATTGGCACGCTCGCTTCCGTGGAGCCGGTGCCCACGCGCACGGTCTTGCATGTGATGGACGGGCTTCGCGGCGTTTGGCACGGCGGACCATTCCTTCGCGATCCCAAGTTCCTCTTCTTCCCTAAGCAGATTATGGTTGGAACGGACCCCGTCGCGATGGATCGGCTCTTGATCGACATCATCGAAGAGAAGCGCATGTCCGAAGGCGCCCCGTCGATTTTCGACCGGTCGACAGACCAATTGAAGCGCCGCAGCCAGTTAGACACACGCTTCAACGCCTTCATTCGCGAACCCGGCCACGTTGAATACGCGTCCCGCTTAGGTCTGGGCGAATACGATATCCGCCGCATCCAGCAAGAGGTCGTCACTCTGTAATGCGTCTTTTCATGGCGCTGGCGATTCCGTCACTCTTGTGGGACGGTGGACCCGCTACGGCGCCCACACTGAAGCAACATGGAATTGCAGCAATTACCGTGGCTGCGTCCCGCGCCGCTGCCTGGCAGGGCGTGGCCGGCATCTCGGTGGCCGTGGCCGATCCTTCTCAATTTACGAAGGTGATGACACCATCGCTTGCACGCTATCCGGCCGATGAGTCGGGTCCCACGCGCAGGCCCTGGGTCAACTCAAATGGCTGGCGGTTTCTGCGGAACCCACAGGGCAATTATGTGTACGATGCGCCCGGCGCTGCGTCCGCCCTGGCGGCTGCGGAAGGCTTCACATTCGGCGTACGCGCGTTGATTCGCACTGACGACAGAGGCCTCGCCCCGCTGGGAAGCATGCTGGCTCTTCTGCGAAGTCTGGATGGGCCGAGGCATCCCTCCCTGGCGAATATTGGATTCATCGACGATGGGACGGACGCCTCTGCGGAGTTCATGAATCTGCTGGTGCGCGGAAACCTGCTCTTTCAGGTGCTCCACAAGCCAGATCCGAGGATGGATTTGAACGTCACTTTAGGGGCCGCCGATTATCCGCGATCGGAGGCGGGCCGGCCAGGCCTATTGGCCGAAAGAGTGCGCGACAATCTCACTGACGACAAGCGTCTCCTCCGGATCTATGGGAGCGAGGAAGTCGTCGGCCGTCTCGAAGGCGGCAACGGCGTGGCCCGGCTGTACCTCCTTAACTACGGAGGAGCGAAGCAGCCCATCCATGGCCTGCGGGTTCGGGTCCTGGGGCGATTCTCCCGCCAGGCCGCCGTCATCGCCGGCAGTCAAAAGCCGGCTCTGGTCGACATCAGGGTGGCGGATGCAGCCACTGAGTTTACGATCCCGGAGCTGACAACGCTTGCCGTAGTCGAGCTTGCTCAGTGAAAGCGCCCGCAACCCTTCAGAGCCGCCACCGTCAGTCTCAGACTCAGACTCGGGGAGCGACCGGTTGTGCCGGGCACGTTGGCGCTCAATCGAAACTGCGGAAGTAACGCAGGCAGCGCTCAGGGCGCCCCGAGCCGATGTTGGGAAACTCAAGAAGTTCCGGCGCCTGGCTGGCCCGTGTGAAGCCGCATTTTTCGAGAACCCGCCTGGATGCCGCATGGTCCTCATGGCAGTGAGCGATGACTTGTCCCACCCCCAGGTCACCGGCCACCGCGCAAATGGCATTCAACGCTTCAGTCGCGTAGCCGCACCCCCACGAATCCCGAGCCAGTACATAACCGGTGACGGCGGCCGTGGACGTTTTAAAGTGCAGGCCGGTACTGCCAAGTAACCGGTGATCGTTCCGCGATTCGATCAGGTAAGGACCTGCCGGCCATTGAGTCCATTCCCGGTCGCTGGCGTCAAGAAATGCATTCGTAGCCTCGAGGGATTGATGCCTGGGCCAACCCAAGTACTTGGTGATCTCCGGATCGCTCGAGTACCGGGAAAAGATGGCCGACGCATCGTCCTTCGTAGGTTTGCGCAACACCAGCCTTGGCGTCTCGATTCGCTCTGGGCCTTTCACGCCTTCACAATACATGGGTCGCCAAAGGTATGGCGGTGTGCTTTAATCGAGCGATCGATGAAACTGACAATTTGCTCATTGCCATCGCTGTTGTATCAGCGCCGTGGTTGCGCAGTAGTGCCTGGGAACGCCAATCTCCTGATTGGCGAAAGTCCGCTCAATCGTGGACGGCATAAGAATTTTAAACATGCTCGAATACTTCGTCGAGCGTGAGGGTAATGGGCCCAGCGGTCAACGCATCCGTCATCCGCCGAGGTTCGGCGTCCTCGGGCGCATATTCCCAGGCCACCTTTCGCTCGGGATCGATCACCCAGCAGTAGCGGACTCCCCACTTGTGATACTCTTCGCATTTACTGAATACCTTACCGATTCGGTCGGGTGGTGACATGATCTCAACACACAGGAAGACTGGGTCTTCGGGCCCTGGATAGCGGCCCTGGATGGGGTGCGCCCGATCTTCGATAGCGACATCGGGGACATAAAACCTCTTTTTGCGAAGGCGTACGGTGAGTTCGGGCAACGGATCGAAAGCCTCGCCGTATTTCTGGCGAATGTGGTATTGGATGTTTTGTTGGGTCTTGCTGTGCTTTTTGGTTCCCATTGACTTTGGGAGTAGCTCGCCATCCACGTACTCGCAGGTAGGCTTCTCGCCGCCTTCCACAAAGCGGCCGATGTACTCTTCCACCGAGACGAGCGCGTCTTCTGTTTCCGGCATCGTGCTGGTTATGGCCGCCATAATTCCTTCTTCCCTTACTCAAATATAGTAGCCCCACGCCCTCTGCCAGGTCAGGCAAGTTTCGTCGAACTACCGGTGGTTGTGCAGTTGCGTTTTCGCGGGCATCTTCGGTCTGAATAACCGCGCGGCGCAACTTGATGCCGGATCCTGCCATGGCCCGATTACCATTGAGCATTGCATGGCGAATCTGCTTACATCAGGGAGTGACTAGAAAGGTGTCGGCGATGATTGGCTCTGCCGTCTTCCTGGTCATCGCCCCCGGCTTCGTAGCCGGTTTGGCGCCATGGTGGATCTCCCATTGGCGGCTCGAAGCTCCTTTCTTCGGCGTGTCGCTTTTCCGTTTTGCTGGCGGCGTGTTGACGGCGCTGGGGGCCGCGGGTCTCTTAGATTCGTTTGTCCGATTCGCAGTGCAGGGCGTGGGAACGCCGGCGCCGGTCTTCCCAACCCGCCATCTGGTTATTACTGGCCTGTATCGTTACGTCCGAAATCCGATGTACGTAACGGTGGTGAGCGCCATTCTCGGTCAGGGCTTGGTACTTGGAAACGTGACACTGCTTGAATATGGCGGCATTGTCTGGCTGCTGTTTCACATTTTTGTACTGGTTCACGAAGAACCGGCCCTAAGTACAAAGTATTCTGTGCCGAAGTCCCGCGGTGGATTCCACGTTTCACCCCATGGAGAAAGCCACCCTGAAAGCTGAGGCGCACCTCAAAGAAGGCTCCAGCAATTCAGATGTTTCTCTTGCTTACTGGTGCATCGCCGCTGTCTTGCGGGATTCGAGGAAGTAAGCATTCGGCAACCTGAGAATCGTCAACAGCGAGGCGTCTACATGTACCGCGGGATCTCAATGCCCAGTACGCCGAGGGTCTCCCTAAGCTGCTCACGGAAGAACGAGGTCAGCCAGACCAGCCCGACGCGGCGCTCCACGTCAGTTTCGTCGATGACCCGGTAATCGTGATAGAAAGTGTTGAAAGCCTGCGCCAGTTGGAAGGCGTACTTCGCAATGTGAGCCGGTTCTCCCGCTTGAATGGCGCGGCGAACGGCATGATCCACCTTTGAAACCAACAGCGCCAGTTGCCACAGGTCTTCCGATTCGAAGAGTCTTTGCAGTCCCGCCGGCGTGAGCTGCTCCCGGAAGTCCAACGGACCGAAGCGCTCCTCATACTTCTTGAGAATGTTCCCGGCGCGGACGGCGCTGTATTGTGCGTAGGGTCCGGTCTCGCCTTCGAAGCTCAGCGCCTCATGGAAGTCGAAAGCGATGAGGCTGTTGCGCGTGAACTTCAGCATGAAGTAACGCAGCGCGCCCACGGCGATGATCTCGGCCACTTGACGCCGCTCGCCGGCATCGGCTTCCCGATGACGGTCGTCCACTTCGGCCTGCGCCGTCTCAATGAGCTTGTCGAGCAGGTCATCCGCCTTCACGCCCAGGCCCTTGCGGCCGGAGACCTCGACGTATGGCTTCTTCTTGTCTTCCTCTGAAAGCTGAATGCCCATCTCTACGCAAGTGCGCGGCGAAAGCGCAACCATCTCATACGAGAAATGGACTGAGCGATCCGCCTCTTCGTTGAAACCGAGCGCGCGCAGGCCGGCCACAACCACATCCTGCAAGTAGGACTGCCGGGAATCGATGACGTTAAAGACCTCGCGGCCGCCGCCAAAGTGAGGCGCGTTTTCGACCACTGACCGATCGGTGGAAACCCATACCTCATGGCCGTCCGGGTATCGGGTCCAAGGCTTGTAATAGAAGTCTTTGCCCAGCAGGCCAAACTTCCAGAGCTGGTAAGCGATGTCTTTGCCAACATAAGTAACCGTGCCGTTAGATCGAACGATCACTTTACTGTCGTCCTTGTCCTCCGGTTCTTCCTCAATGTCCGCCGCCTTGTCCTTGCCGCCGATCACCCTAAACGCGGAAGACGGCATCACCCAGCAACCCTTGTTCTTGCCCTCGGTCTCAAGGAAAATGGCTTCACGGCGCTTGAGCAGCTCAAACGCCGTCGCCCAAAACTGCAGGTGCAAAATCTCACTTTCGCGAGGGAGCACGTCGTATTCGATGCCCAGCCGATACATCGTTTTGAGATGGGCCTTGACGATGGCGTCCGCCACCAGGTGAGCCAGCTCCGCAATTTCTCCGCTGCCCTCTTCGATCGAATGCAGCACTTCGGCGCGCCACTCAAGAGCCTCGGCGTTTTGGCCGTAATAAGCGCTGACCTGTGCGTAGAGATCCCAGCAGTAGTAATCGAAGGGGCGGCCGGTGGAGACGATCAAGGCCTTGACGTCGTCCACCGTTTTCTTCTCAAAGAAGTGAAAGCCCACCACCACGTCCGCCACCTGGACGCCGGTATTGTCGATGTAGTTCTGCACTTCCACGCGCTCGCCCGCGCGGCGCAACATGCGAACGAATGTGTCGCCGAGAATCGCATTGCGTAAGTGACCGATATGCGCCGCTTTGTTCGGGTTAATGTTGGTGTGCTCGACGATGGTCTTCGGTGCGTTGGGAGCGGGCTGCGGCGCGGGCAAGCCTTTGTCGAACAGCATCGCGGTATAGGCGGCGCGATCGAGCCGCACATTGATGAAGCCGTTGCCCGCGATTTCAAACGCCGCGACTCCATCCACCGGCCCCATGGCTGAGACTAACTCCTGAGCGATGGCTTTAGGGGCCTTCTTGAGTTCGCGGGCCAATTGGAAAGCGACGGGAATAGCCAGTTCACCGAAATTGGTTTGCTTGGGCTGTTCAAGAGACACCCTCAAGGAAAGGCTGAATTTCTGGAGGAGCGCCGCTTCGGCCGCGGCAACGATCCGTTTCTCGATGTCCTGGAACACTGGCTATAAGTATGACGGAGAGGGCGCGGTAGACTTCACCCTGTGGCGCGGGCTTCAGCCTGCTGAGCCGAGAGTCGTCTCGGCTGTTCCTGGTTACGGTTGAACGGAAGAACCGCCGATATCGCGCCTGGGACTGGGCGCTCTCAACGCTATCGGCTCCTTATGCGGCGCATCCTCAATCAATTTTTCGACGTAGCTTTCCAGTGTCAGTCCGTGAGCCCGCACTTGAGCGGCGGCTTCGTCAGGTATGGTAACGGTGATCCGCATTCGGACTGCCCCCTTACTCGGTTGGCCCAACGGTGCCGGCGATCGTGACCGAGACTGCGGTGGCCGCAGGTTCTTGCGTCCGCTGTAGCGTAGCGCTCCGTATCGGCCAACCACTTTTTCGGCGCTATTATAAAAGAAAAGCTGGAGGCTATCGCCCGAATCGTCGAGTGAATGACTGGGGAGTTGATCGTAGAGCGCAGATCGCACCACACCGCCGTCCGAGAAGTAAAGAGGAGCAGATCGCGGCAAGGGTCCCTGCCGTTCATGGCGGATTCGAGCACCCAACCTCAAGCCTCTTCTAAAGCAGATTAAATACCCATGCCTGAAACCAAAGAAGACCCCTCGTTGGGCATCAACAGTTGGCTAGAAGACGATCTGGCGTATCAATATAAGTTTGACCGTAAAAGCGTCGACGAAGGCTGGAGTGAGTTGCTGGACGCAAACGTGAAAAACGGCGAGCCTCGGGTGGAAACCGTGCCTGCGCCGGCCCCACCCAACGGAAGGGCGGCCGCTGTTGCCGCCGCGGTAGTCCCCGCTGCCTCCCCAACAGTATCGACTTTAAGCGCGCCACCCGCTGCTCCGCCACCCGCCGCCGCGCCGGCGCCATCACCTGCGCCGTCTCCTGTATCAACCCAGGCGCCATCACCGGCAACAGGCGCCCCCACCACCGCACTGGCAAAACCCGGCGAAACAAAGCTTGCTACAGGCGCAAGAACAGTGGGCCCCGGCGACCAGTTGGTTCCTTTGCGGGGCGCGGCAGCCCGCATCGCCGAAAACATGACGGCGAGCCTGCGGATTCCGGTGGCGACGTCCCAGAGGCAGATCCCGGTTCGGGTCATCGAAGAAAACCGCACACTGATTAACAAGCATCGGGGACTGCAAGGGAAAGGCAAGCTCAGCTTCACTCACCTGATTGCCTGGGCCATCGTGAAGGCGGTGAAGGCCAATCCCGCCCTGAATCATGCCTTCGCCGAAAACGGCGGCGAGATGTTCCGCGTGGTGCGCAACCAGATCAACATCGGTTTGGCGGTGGACGTC
>CAJCIT010000066.1 GCA_903970405.1 Acidobacteriaceae bacterium
GCGAGTTGCACTCCTGCATTGCTCGCTTCCGCTTCGCCAGCCAGATTCATTCTGTACTCTCAGACCAAATCCGTCGCGCTGTAATCAGCCGGCGGCTACCTGTCCCGAATTTGCGTGTCTCAGCCCAAGGGCGCACTCCAACCGTCCGTCCCCAGTTCTCCGGCCCCCAGTTCTCCGGCCCAGTTCTCCCGGCCCCAGTTCTCCCGGCCGCCGCTGGGTCGTTCTGGAAAGGTCAATGTTGATGCAGCCCTACTCGGGCGGATGTTATGAAACCTATGCTAAACTCGACAAGAGCAGAGGAAATCTAACATGGCGCTCACGCAGCGAAATCGCGCTCTCGATCTCCTCAGGAGCAAAGGAATGCTCCGCCTGAGAGATTTCGCCGCCGAGAAAATCGAGCCCGAGACGGTGGCGCGCCTGGTGCGAGATGGGCAGGTCGTTCGCCCAGCGCGGGGACTCTACCAGCTTCCCGACGCCCCGGTCGATGCGGCTCATAGCCTCGCCGAAGCAGCTCTGCTCGTACCGAAAGGAATCGTCTGCCTCATTTCTGCTCTCCAGTTCCATGGGCTCACCCTTCAGATGCCTTCCGCGGTGTGGATGGCCATTGAGCGCACTGCATGGAAGTCGAACATCAGCTACCCTCCCATTCGGTTTGTTCGTTTCAGCGGATGGGCCATGACTGAAGGTGTCGAGCGGTATCCCATTCAATCCGTCAAAGTGCGCCTTACCAATCCTGCGCGAACCATCGTGGACTGCTTCCGGTATCGCAACAAAATCGGGCTGGATATTGCGATGGAGGGACTGCGCGAAGGCATCCGGCGACGCAAATGCACGCCCGATCAGCTTTGGCAGTATGCAAAGAAAGCGCGCGTCTGGACCGTCATGCGTCCCTACGTCGAAACGGTGGTAGCTGATGCCGCGTGAAGTGCGTAACGTCGGCGCGTCGGTGCGGGCTCGGCTTCTTGCGCGTGCACGGGCGGAAAAAGCCGACTACAAGATCCTCCTGACACGCTACGCCCTGGAAAGGCTTCTCTACCGGCTAAGCGTCTCCGCCGATCGTGACCGCTTTATCCTTAAAGGCGCATTGCTGTTTGTGACCTGGCTTGACGATCCGTTCCGGCCAACACGAGACCTCGATCTGCTGGGTCATGGAGCAAATGACGCGGAAACGATGAAGAATACCTTTCAGGGCATCTGCTCGACCCAGGTTCCCGACGATGGAGTTGTCTTCGACGTGGATGGGCTCACGGCCGCTCCCATCCGCGAAGACCTCAAGTACGGCGGAGTTTGAGTTCAGACCTATGCCGTCATTGACGGAGCACGAGTCCCTATTCAGGTAGATATCGGCTTCGGCGACATCATCACACCTGGACCAATAGAGATCGCCTACCCCGTTCTCCTCGACTATCCCGCGCCGTATCTGCGCGCCTATCCGGTCGAGACCGTTGTGGCGGAAAAGTTCAACGCAATTGTAGTGCTGGGTATCGCCAACAGCCGTCTCAAAGATTTTTATGATCTATGGCTGATTTGCCGCACTTTCGAACTCGATGGCGCCGTCCTGTCCCACGCGCTGCAGCGCACGTTTGAACATAGGGAGACACCGATGCCGGCGGATGTGCCGACAGGACTCACAAGGCTCTTTGCGGAAGAGTGGGATGCGCGCTGGAAAGCCTTTCTTAAGCGCGAGCACATGAATGCGGTCCCTGCCGATCTGGGGCTAGTCCTTGAGGACTTACGTGCGTTCCTGGTGCCTCTGGCCGCTCCGCCCAATACCGCTTCGTACTGGCCGTCGGGCGGCCCCTGGTCAAATCGGGCGCGGCCCTGATCTCGACGGGAACAGCGCGGCGTCTTTCACCGACTCATTTCGCGTTGTTTCGGCCGCTCAGGCGAAGGTGCGTCGCGCTCACTACCAGCCAACGATCCGTTTTCCAGACCGACCAGCGGGACGGTAGCCTATTTGCTATGACTATCTAGCTGCTAGGATAAACAGGACGACAACCTGAAAGGTGCTGTGGTCACTCCGCTGTGTTGCGCCTCGAATGTCAATTTGGGCGAACACTGGGCACCATGGGATTTCGCACCGCCAGACCTCCCAAGGAGGTCGATCCTGTTCGTCCGATGCCCAAGGACGGCACCCGGAGAGCGCTCGCTCGGTTATCGCCGCTGCTGATTCTTTTTGCCTGGGTTTTCCGTTACAGGATTTCGTTTTGGATCAACCCCACATGGACGGATGCGAGTACTGGGCTTGCGTGGACTCGGGAGGAAAAAGGCCTGTGGACCGACCCAAATGAAGCGGAGCGTCGCCGTGCAGCTCGCAGTTTGGGCCAAGCGCGACGGGCGAGGGCGGGCGTTAGAGTCGAACGTTAATGTTCACGCTGCCAAACGGCGCGATGCGATCGCCAGATGCCTCTTGGATTTCCAAAGGCCGGCTTCGGGCGTTGCCCGCTGCCGAGAAGAAGACCTTTGGGCGAGTTGTGCCGGAATTCGTGATTGAGTTGAAATCACCGTCCGATCACCTGAGCGATGCGCACGCGAGGATGTTCGAGTGGATGGATCAGGGGGTCAGTCTCGGCTGGCTGATCGATCCGGACCGGCGTGAGGTCTTTGTGTACCGGGCCTCGCAAATCAACACGCGGTCCATGCCGCAGAAACTGGCCGCTCCGGCACTGCTGGAAGGCGAGGGGCCTGCCGCTGGGTTTGTGCTCGACCTCGATCCGGTATGGGAGGAGATTTAAGGCTGCGGTGAGGGACGCACCCGCGCCTACCGAGCCGCGACCGTCAGAAGCCGTGAAAGAATCCAACCCCTTTTTGCCGGGCAGACAGGCAGCCTGCGACCGATTGCCAATCGAATCCCCGCAGGCGTTGCCTCACCAGAGTAGCTACGGACCGTGGAAGAACCTTTCCCAACGGCTCTCAGAAGAAGGTAAGTCCTTTCGCCTCAGGGCTTTCTAAGGAAAAGGGACAGACCCCTTTCGGCGAGAAAAGTGCCGCCGGTATTTTGCGGTTACGAAGCAATTTCCGGCGGCCCAAGGAAAACGGTAAGCCCTTCCCCCTCAATGATTTCCCAGGAAAAGGGACAGACCCCTTTGCCGGGAGATAGCGCTCAGTTTGCGCGAAGCCGCGCTGCGCCACCTTCAGAACGGCCTGTCGGTGCGAAAGTACTTCTTATAAGCGGAAATCCAGTCGGTGGCGATATCGTGCTGAGCCGTCGCCAGGTCCACGTCGCCCGCGCACACCATTTCGTGCAAACGCTGTTCCAGCGCATCCTTAACATGGGCGTTCCACTCAGTGGATGCATACGACTGCGGCCAAAGATTGCGAATATCATCGGCGCCGCCCAGTTCCGGCGTAACCAGATAATCCACTTCGTAAGCGTCCGGGTTCGCCTCGGACATGCCGTACTCCTCAAAGACTTTATGCTTAAGAGATGCCGGCGCCATGTGGACGGTCTCTCGCGTGTCGGCTGAACAGACCTCATCGCGAGTCACGATTCGGATTGCTCCCGGGGTAAGCGATCGCCGGGGGGTGGTGGGGGTCTCAAAGCTGCCGTGACCGCTCGACCGTTGCCAGGCGCCCAACCCAAGCCCGATGAGCACTCCCAAGCCGACAGTCAGCGCGCCCAGGGCAGCGACGGCGAAAGTCCGTTTTGGCCTCCACCGGAGGCGGCCCCTACGCCACAAACTCGCCAATAAAACACCGCTCCGAGGCTGACCGGCCTCTGCCAATCGAGCCCTTAAGAGCGCCTTTGGCCCTTCAATCGGGGGAATCGATTCATCGGCGATCCGATAAGCCAGTGTGAATTCCGCGATGCTCGATTCAATCTCCGCCATCCGCGTCCGGCATTGCCAACAGGCGCTCAGGTGCTTGTGAACTCTGACGGCTTCGCGCGACGAGAGTTCACCGTCGGCGCAAAGCAACAATTCTTCGTTCGAAGGATGGGTATCTTCGTGCACTCTTACAGCCTCCCGTCCGCGGCGTGAAGTCTCTCGAGCGACCGAGCGAGCGACTGGGCCACCGAGCCTAGTGAAATGCCAAGCGTTCCGGCTATATCCCGGTACCGCAAACCCTCCGCCCGCAAATGAAGGCAGCATCGATCCTGCTCGGGAAGGGCTTCGAAGACCGCCAGTAATCTTAGTTGACGCTGCCGCGCGCTGAGTTGCTGCTCGGGAGTTGGATTTGGATCGATCCGCTTCTGAAAGATGCCGTCATCCGCTGGATTTGTTGAGCGCCGCGACGCCTGGCGGCGTTTCAAGCCAAGATTGTGGGCAACGCGGAATATCCAACCCCGGAGATTATCCTGCGCCCGTCCCAGCCGCAGATGTTGAAAGAGGGCGAGAAACACCTCCTGCACCACTTCCTCGGCGTCGTGATCGAGGATGCCCATCGAATACAGATAGCGCAACAGGGCGCCCCGGGACTCCTCAAAAAGGCCAAGAACTTCCTTCTCTATCGGGCACTCTTTCTGCTGTCGATCTGCTTCCGAATGGGCCGGCAATACGATCGCCCGATCTGGTAAGGGATGAGTCACCGTTTTCAGTCTACGATTTTCAGCGTTACCGAAGAATTCCGGCGGCTGTCGGTTTGTTCAGGTTTTTTTTGGAAAAACGCAAAAGACCTGAACAAAAGGGTGAGCCAGGGAATATTCGTTTCAGAGTCTTCATGCCTCAAACAAAGTCCCGTCTGATGAACAGACGCACGTCGGATTCGCCCGCCCCAGCGAAGTCCGGCGGCGAAACGAAGACGAGGCAATATCTATCTATTTGCGCGGCCCTCTTGCTTGCATCTCTCGTGCTGAACGGCCAAAATCCCGACGGCGAGATCCGGCTGCAAGTCAAAGACCCTTCTGGCGCGCAAATGCAAGCCTCGGGAAAGTTGGAGAGCGTCGTTGCGAGAGTCGAGCGCCGCTTTCAGACCGACGCCCGCGGAGCCTATACCTTTGGCAATTTGCCTTACGGGCGGTACCGCCTGGAGATTTCGAAGACCGGATTCGCAACGCGGTCCGTGTTGATCGACGTGCAATCCGCCACGCCCGTCCTGCGCAGCATCACCTTGGCGCTGGGCCCTCAGACTTTGAAAGTGGATGTAGTGTCGGCGACGCCGCTGGTTGGAACGGATCTCGAGACTAACCAGATTGCGGGCGCCGTCCAGACGGCCACCGCAGCCGATCTCCAAGACAGCGGCGCGCTTGAGGTGGGGGATTTCATGAACCGGCGCCTGAACGGCGTGTATCTCAATGAAATGCAGGGCAACCCGTTCCAGCCCGATGTGAATTTCCGCGGCTACACCGCTTCGCCGCTGCTGGGCACGCCTGAGGGCCTCTCAGTGTACGTGGATGGCGTCCGCCAGAATCAGCCGTTTGGCGACGTGGTGAGCTGGGATCTGATCCCCAAAGACGCCATCTCAGAGGTCACCCTTGTGCCGGGATCGGATCCTCTGTTCGGGCTGAACACGCTGGGAGGGGCGCTCTCAGTCACGACAAAGAACGGCGTCAGCAATCCCGGGCTCAGCGGAGCAGTCTTGTACGGCAGCAGTGGACGGAAGTCTGTCTCAGGCGAATGGGGCGGCGGCAAGGAAACAGGCTTCAACTGGTTTCTAATGGGAACCGGCTTCCACGAGTCGGGCTGGCGCCTCGATTCGCCTTCGGACGTGCGCCAAGGGTTCGCGCGGCTTGGCTGGCGCACGGCTAAGACCGACCTCGCGCTCACCATGTCCTACGCGTACAACACTCTGCTCGGGAACGGCGTTCAGGATTATCGCCTGCTCGAAACCAATTATTCGAGCGTCTATTCCATTCCTGATAGCACCGCGAACCGCTCCCCGTCTTTCAATTTCATTGCGCGGCACACTTTCAGTGACAAGCTGATGTTCTCGGGCAACGCCTGGTTCCGTAATATTCGCACGGAAGCAATTGACGCCAATTACAATACTGACGCACTCGGGCTCTCGATTTATCAGCCGACGGCACAGGAACAGGCAGTCCTGAGCGCGGCCGGTTATACCGGTTTCCCAACCAGCGGCGCAAACATCGCGAACACACCGTTTCCGAAGTGGCCCTGCCTCGCCGAAGCACTTCAGTTGGGCGACCCGGACGAGACCTGCGATGGCGTCAACATCTACTCGAAGGAAGTCCAGAACGAGTGGGGACTTTCCGGACAATTTACATGGATCACGTCGCCTGCCATCGGGCGTAATCAGTTCGCCGCAGGAGCGGAACTGGACCGCGGCAGCGTGAACTACACACAGACCACGGGTTACGCTTATGTCAATCCGAACTATACCCTGACCAGTGTTCCGGCCTGGCAGGATGGATCGACCAGCGTAGACGGCTCGCCCGTCGATTCAGCAGTCAACTTGCATGGCGTCACTCCCAACTGGAGTCTCTATTTCACCGACACGCTCACCCTTGCGAAAACGGTGAATGTGACAGTCTCCGGGCGCTACAACCGGTTTACGGTGGACAATTCCGACCGGCTCAACCCAATTCCTGGCCCGGGTTCGCTCGACGGCGACTATGTATTTCAGCGGTTCAACCCCGCGATTGGTATTACCTGGAGCCCGTTCTCCACCCTGAATGCCTACGCGAGATTCTCGCAGGGCAGCCGGGCGCCGACATCCATTGAACTCGGCTGCGCGGATGCAAGCGCGCCCTGTAGCTTGCCCAATTCGCTGTCGTCCGACCCTCCGCTCCAACAGGTTGTCACGGACACATGGGAAGCAGGGCTCCGCGGGAAACCGGAGATTTCGTTCCTCCAGAATCTAACCTGGAATGTTGGGGCGTTCCGGGCCGAAAACCACAACGACATCCTCTTCATCGCCGCCCCGCAGACCGGTACCGGCTATTTTCAGAACTTTGCCAGAACCCTTCGGAAGGGTGTCGATGCGGATCTGGACGGGCGCAGCGGGCGCGTGGCCTATGGCCTTGATTGGACATTGCTCTCGGCCACCTACCAGAGCATCGAGACCCTGGATGGCTCGGCAAATAACACCAACAACATCGCACTGCAGGGCTATCCGGGGCTCCCTGGCGTCATCACCGTCCAACCAGGAGATCGAATTCCGCTCATTCCGAAGCAAACCGGAAAAGCGTACGTGGACTTCCACGCTACTTCAAAACTCGTGTTCGACCTCAACGAAGTGATCGTGTCGAGTTCCTACGCGCGCGGCAATGAGAACAATGCCTACAAGGCCGATGGCGTTTATTACCTCGGGCCCGGAGTTTCACCCGGATACGCCGTCACCAACTTCCGCGCCCATTACGATCTCACCCGGCATCTTCAGCTTGCCCTCCAGGTGGATAACCTTTTCAACCACAAATACTTTACGTCGGCGTGGATCTCAAACACGGAACTGAACGCCCAGGGTGCAATCCAGTCGCTGCCGTTCCCGGTTTACACCACCGGACCCTACGCCGGAAGCGCGCCGGCGCAGAGCGCCACGTTCTTCTCCCCGGGCGCGCCGCTGAGGGCATGGGTCGAACTAAGGGTAATTTTCTAGTGCTTTGCCGGCAGCGACCCCACGCGTAAGTTCCCATCACCCGAAACTGAACGGAGCGCCTTTCGCGTTCTGTTGCGAAATGACGGATGATAAGACAGGTAGACGATGAGATCGCAACTGGCCACGCCAACCGAAGCCGCGATCCTGGCGCGCATTGTCCAGGCAGGCGAAGGGGATCTGACACCTGACGCAGCCCGCTACCTGCTTTCGATGAACCTGCCGTCGAGCGATGAGGATCGTGTCAATGAGCTATCGGCAACAAGTTTGCGGATTACCGGTTTTGCCCACCTGAAAACTCAACAAAATGGCGGCCTTCACTAAGGCACTGGCCTAGAAGCATCGTGACGGCTACGACGCCTGCAAGAAAGCGACGCGTTTGTCCATTCATTCTGTCCTCCCTTCGCTGACGG
>CAJCIT010000067.1 GCA_903970405.1 Acidobacteriaceae bacterium
GGGCTTGGTCTTCGGCAGCTTCGACAACCAGGGTGGCGGATCGCGCACAATGTCGATGCCGTTCTTCGCGTAAAAAGCGTTCAGCCGGTCGCGCGCCTTGCCGCCCGCTAATCCCAACCAGTCCACGGCGTTGAAGCCGAAGAAGCGTTGCGATGCTGAGATGGGATCCTCAGGTGTTGGGGGCTTGTCGATTTCGGCGAATGCCTGGGTGAAGTTGGCGAAATAGTCCTTGATATTGCCTTCGGAGATGAGCAGATTCCAGTCAGTGCCGTACATCAGGCGCTGGGACAGCGGAGCATTGCCGGCGGCCGGGACCTGCGCGTAGAAGGTTTTCAGACGCTCTGTCATACACTCTTGCTCATCCACGATGGCTGAGAAGTAGCCGGTGTCGGCGAAGGCGTGCTCGCCGGGTTGCCCGGCGGTGTTCGACATCAGACTCACGAATATGGAAGCGTCCGGGGCGGTATTTTGATTGAGAGTATCCGAGAAGTCGCCCAGGTGCCCAAAACTGATGCGCAGCTTGGGGAAGGCGGTGAGCGCCTGGCGCCAGTACTTCGCGCCCGCAAGAGATTCAAACTTGGTGGCGAACCCGTTCGACATACTCGAATGGGCCATGACGGGCACTTCATTGTCAGAGCACCACTGGTAAAGGGCGCTGAGCGCTTCATCCAGCCGCTGGCCAAACGTGCCCGACGTCTTATCTTTGTAAACAATGCCGCCGTCGATCCACGCGGGCAGACCTTGCCCCTGCCAGTAGTTGCCGAGATCGGCATTCCCCAATGGCGCAAAGCCCATCGGGGGATAGAGCTTGACTCCAATGCAACCGCGATTCGTTATGGCGTCCTGCACCAGCGCCAGCGAAGAATCGTGGCGGTGGCCTTTGCCGGCTCGAAACGCCACCTCCCGAAACGGATCGTAAGGAACCAGACCATGCACCTGCCCTCGGCTTAGAATGCTGATCTGTTCCATCACCTCCACCTGGGTCTTCAGGCGAGTCTTGGTTCGCTTTCCCGCGCTTAGCCACCAGTCATAATCCACCATGCTTGCGACAATCAGGTCCACGCACCGGCCCGTACTGTAAGTGAACGAGCGGAGATAGTCTTCCACCATGACATACCGGTAGTAAAAGTTATGAACGATATAGTCGATAATTCCATCGACGGAGCGGGAGGCGTCGCCCGCCACGCAACTGGCCTTGCTGACGGCATGCGCAACTGCCGGCGAAGAGGACGGCGGGGGCGGAGGCGGCGCTGATTGGGTACCCTGTAGATACTCGTCATAGCTGCCGGCCTGAAGACGGCTGAGAATTTTGGACGCCACTTCCTGCCGAGTCAGAGCGGGCTGGCGTGCGGTTTCATTTGGCCGGAGCGGGGGCGGCGGGGCGGGAGTCACCAGTGGGGCGGTGCTGTTCGCGGCGCCCGTCAAGGCCTTCGTATCCAGGATCGCCTTCCTCGCCCGCAGGTAAGCCGCATTGCGATGATCTTTGAAAGTCGTCTGAGAACCGCTTTGGTTTTTCGTTTTGACGAGTTGTCTGAGAACCCGTAACTCTTCGTGCCCACTGGGCGCGGTTGACCAGTTCAAATCCTGCAATAGCTTGGCGGCGATCTTGAAGGCTTCGCCGCCGGCGCCTTTGGCCTCCACTTTTATCAGGAACTGCGCCGCTTGGATGTCAGTGCCGTTGAAGATGTGGCAGTGGGCATCGATGGTGAGGACCGGGCTACCCGCGACTGCCGCCGGTAGGGGACTAGCCGGACAACTGGAGTTAAATGGCGGCGCTTTTGCCAGACAGGCGTCAAGAAACGAAGAGACAGCCGCAACTCCACCCGCCGCAAGGATGGTCCGCCGGGTCGGCGCGGGGCTGTTATGAGATTCCGCCGGTACGTTCACTTACAAGTCCTCCTCATGCAAATAGACGCGCCCGCGCCTTATTCGTACGGCGGCCCGTCGTCTACCCCGTCCGCCGGGTTCTCAAACTTCGTGTACTTATTCAAGAACACCAGCTTCACCCGGCCCGTGGGACCGTTACGCTGCTTCGAAAGAATCAGCTCCGCCATTCCCTTCAGGCTCTCGTTATCCGGCTTATAAATCTCTTCGCGGAACATGAACGCCACCATATCGGCATCTTGCTCAATCGAGCCCGATTCACGCAAGTCGCTCAACATAGGGCGGTGATCGCCGATACGCGTTTCGGGCGCGCGGCTCAATTGCGAGAGAACCAGGAACGGCACCCGCAGTTCTTTCGACATCAATTTCAATCCTCGCGACAGTGAACTGATTTCCTGGTTTCGATTCTCGAAACGCCCGCGCCCCGACATCAACTGCAAATAGTCAATCACCACCAGGCCCAGGTCCTGCTCCGCCTGCAGGCGGCGCAGCTTGAAGTGGACATCCATCAGGTGCGTGCCCGCCGTGTCGTCGATAAACAGCGGCGCCTCCACCAGCTTGGCCATCGCTTCCTGCAAAGCATGGCGTTCCTCGCCGTTGAGATAGCCGGCCCGAAACCGCTGCTGGTCAACCCGCGCGGTGGCGCATAACATACGTGTCAGCAGGGACTCCTTCGACATTTCAAGTGAGAACACCGCGCAGGCCTTCGGGTTATGCGGGTTGGTCGCCACGTGTTGGGCAATGTTCAAGGCAAAGGCCGTCTTGCCCATGGCCGGGCGCGCCGCAAGAATGATCAGCTCGCCTTCGCGGAGTCCGCCGGTCAGCTCGTCGAACTTCACGTAGCCGGTACTGATGCCTTTAATGCGCTGGCTGGTATCGAGGAAGGCATTGATGCCGCCCGCGAACTCTTCGACAATCTGCAGTGGCGTCGAAAGGCCTTGAGACGACTGCACGTCGCCAAGCTTCATCAGCGCGTCTTCGGCAGCGCCTAGAATCTGTGTGCCGTCTTCCCCGCCTGCCGTGCAACGGTCGATTGTGTCCTGTGAGACAGTAATGATCTTCCGCAGCAGCGACTTTTCTTTGATGATGTTGACGTAGCCTTCGAGATTGTAGATCTGCGGAAGGTTGTCGTCGAGCGAAACAAGATAGCTGACGCCGTCGACGGATTGCAACTCGCCGTGACGCATCAGCTCATTGGCCACTGTGACGCGGTCGATGGTCTGGCCCGCGTCATGCAGGTCGCCCATCCGCGCGAAAATACGGCGGTGCTTCTCAATGGCGAAGTCTCCCGGCGCCAAACCGCCGGCGACGCGCACAAATGCGTTTTCGTCAGTCAGGATGGCGCCGAGAACATAGCGCTCCGCATCCAGATTTAGCGGGAGCGACTGTTCGAGAGAGACTTCGCGTGTCGGCATCGCAGAGAAGAAGCTTGTGCTCAAGAATACAGATTCACCTTGGATCAAGCAAGGCGAAAACCTAGGAGAAGCAGAAATTCACAGGGCTATGGGTGCAGAGCTTTTCCACAGGATTCCCAAACGACATTTTACAGCTTTTTTGTTTGGGGAATTTGCGCGTGGACCAACCCGTCAGAGCCGCGATCGTTAGGGAGCGATCGGTTGCGCATGCAAGATTTGCTTCCGCGGTTGCTCCCTGACGGTCGCGCCTCAGTTGGCGTCGGCGCGTCTATTGCCGGTGGCAGTTTACGCGGTGACGGTTGCTTCTTCCGGCACGCCGGCTTCCTTGCGCTTCTTGAGAAATGTCATCATGGAGCGCAACTCGGCGCCCACCTTCTCAATGGACGAATCCTTGCCCGCTTCCCGCATGGCGAGGAACTTGTGACGGCCGGCACGGTTTTCGGCGAGCCAATCGCGCGCGAATTCGCCCTTCTGAATTTCAGAAAGAATCTTCTTCATCTCGGCGCGCGTCGCGTCATTGATGATGCGCGGGCCACGCGTGTAGTCTCCGTACTCAGCCGTATCGGAGACCGAGAATCGCATGTAGCCCAGTCCGCCCTCATAGATCAGGTCGACAATTAGCTTCAGCTCGTGCAGGCATTCGAAGTAGGCGATTTCGGGCGCATAGCCCGCCTCCACCAACGTTTCAAAGCCGGCGCGAATCAACTCACTGACGCCGCCGCACAGCACGGCCTGTTCGCCGAAGAGATCGCTTTCGGTCTCTTCCTTGAAGGTGGTTTCAATGACACCCGCCTTGAGGCAACCCAGAGCGAGCGCGTATGCCAGCGCATTCTCCAACGCCTTGCCCGAAGCATCCTGGTGGATTGCCACCAGCGCCGGAACGCCTTGGCCTTCCGTGAAGAGCTCGCGAACACGATGCCCCGGGGCCTTCGGCGCAATCATCGTCACGTCGATATCGGCGGGCGGCTCAATCTCCTTGAAGTGGATGTTGAAGCCGTGCGCGAACATCAGCGTCTTGCCCTTGGTCAGGTGCGGCGCAATCTCTTTGCGATAGGTGTCGCCCTGGACATGATCGGGCACCAGGATCATGATGACGTCGGCGGCTTTGGCCGCGCCCGCAACGGAGAGAACCTTGAGACCGGCCGCTTCCGCCTTGGCCTTGCTTCTGCTGCCATCGTGAAGGCCCACTACCACGTCGACGCCCGAATCGCGCAAGTTCAACGCGTGGGCATGCCCCTGGCTTCCGTATCCGATAATGGCTACCGTTTTGCCGCTCAAGGGCGCAAGGCTGCCGTCTTTTTCATAAAAACGATTTGGCATGTTCATTCCTTCTTGCCTGGATGTGACCGCGGATAGAACCGCGGGAGGTTGTTTACTCCGCCTCTTGCAACTCAAGATCCTCTTCCATCGTTCCAGCGGCCGGAACAGGCGGAGAGAGACGCAGCTTCTTGCTTTCGAGCGACATGGACACCATGCCGGAACGAGTCACTTCGATGTCGCCGTAGCTGCGCATGACATCGATGAATTCGTCGAGCTTCTCCGGGTGGCCGGTCACTTCCAGCGCGAAGCCTTCGATGGTTGAATCCACCACCCGGGCGTGGAAGATTTCGGCTTCCTTAAGGATGGAGGTGCGCGTGGCCTGGGGCGTCCGAACCCGCAGCAGAACCATCTCCCGGTTTAAGACCGAGCCCTCGGTGACGTCCACCGCCTGCAAAACGTTGATCAGCTTATTCATCTGCTTGATCACCTGAGCGCGCGAATTCGGGTCCACATCCACGGTGATGGTCATTCTGGAAAGGGTGGGGTCCAACGTACGGGCGACAGTCAGGCTTTCAATGTTGTAACCGCGCTGGCTCAGCAATCCGGTGACGCGCATCAAGGCGCCCGGTTTGTTTTCCATCAGAAGAGAAATAATCTGTTGCATGAGTTATCTCCGCGCCGTGGCGGGGTTTAGACTTCCACCGGCTGGGGCGGCCTGAGCACCATTTCATTGATGGCTCCGCCTGCCGGCACCATGGGAAACACGTTCTCGAGCGGCGTCACTTTCACGTTCAACAGGTACGGGCCGGGCTCCGCCACCGCCGCTTCCAGCGCCCGGCGCAGATCGTTCACATCCTCCACCGTACTGCCTTTGAAGCCATAAGCGCCAGCCAGTTTCTCCGGATCGGGGAAGGTGCTGAGTTGGACTTCGGACAACCGGTTGTTGTAGAAGAGCTCCTGCCACTGGCGCACCATGCCCAGGTAGCCGTTGTTCATCACGATGATCTTGATGGGCAGCGCATGGTTAGCAATGGTAGCCAACTCCGGAATCGACATCTGGAATCCGCCGTCGCCGACGATGGAAAAGACCAGCTTGTCAGGCCGCGCGAATTGCGCGCCGATGGCCGCCGGCAGTCCAAAGCCCATTGACCCGAGGCCGCCTGAGTTGATCCACAGACGCGGTTCGTTGAAGCGGATGAATTGCGCCGACCACATCTGATGCTGGCCCACGTCGCTGGTGACCACGGCCTGACCGCCGGAAAGCCGGTCAATCTCCGACATCAGGTGTTGCGGCTTGATCTCCGTCTTCGAAATCTCGGCCACCAGAGGATTCTCCTCTTTCCATTGGCGGATCTGCTTCCACCAGGCGTGGCGGGCGGCCGAGTTCCTGGCGCGCATTGACGGCGCCAGCTCGGCGATCTCGGCGTTCAACCGCGGAAGAACCTTCTTCAAATCGCCCACAATGGGCAGATCGGCGTGCCTGTTCTTCGAAATCTCGGCCGGGTCCACGTCCACGTGGATCACCTTGGCGTGAGGCGCAAAAGCGGCCAGGCGTCCGGTAACGCGATCGTCGAAGCGAACACCCAGGGCGATGATGAGGTCCGTATGCGTCATGCCCATATTGGCCGCATAACTTCCGTGCATACCGGGCATGCTGATGAAGTTCGGATGCTCTGACGGCAACGCGCCCAGACCCATCAGCGTGCAGACCGCCGGGGCGTCCACCGTCTCCACCAACGTGCGAAGTCCGGCACTCGACTCAGCCGCGACGATGCCGCCGCCGGCATAGACAAAGGGGCGTTCCGCTTCCCAGATCATCTGCGCGGCGCGGCGAATCTGGCCCGAGTGGCCGCCGCCGTAGACCTTATAACCGGGCAGGTGAATCTCGCTCACCGGCGCATAATGCGCCTGACCCTGCAGGACGTCTTTAGTAATGTCCACCAATACCGGGCCGGGGCGTCCGGATGCGGCGATATAAAAGGCTTCGTGAATCGCGTTCGGAAGGTCATTAATGTTCTTGACCAGGTAGTTGTGCTTCGTCGCCGAACGGGTGATGCCGAAGGTATCGGCTTCCTGGAACGCGTCGCTGCCCATCAGTTTGGTGGAGACCTGGCCGGTGATGGCCACAATGGGAATGGAGTCCATCATGGCGTCCACCAGGCCGGTAACGAGGTTGGTGGCTCCGGGGCCGGAGGTGGCGCAGCACACACCCACTTTTCCTGTCACCCGCGCGAAGCCCTGCGCCGCAAAAGCGGCATTCTGTTCATGGCGGACCAGCACGTGCCGGATAGGGTGGTCGAAGAGAGCGTCGTAGAGAGGCAGGGTGACGCCGCCCGGATATCCAAAAATGACTTCGACGTTTTCGCGGGACAGGCATTCGAGCAGAATTTTGGCGCCTGAGAGCAGATTCGACGACATGGCGTTTCGGTGACTCCTAAGAAGACTTGGGCACGAGTGCCGCTGGCTTTTTATGCTAAATCAGACCGCATCTGGGATGGAAGAGGCCGCTACAAATTAAAAGGGCCACTGGCTGGTTCGTAACCCGCCAGTGGCCCTGAGATTCAGTCTCGCGAGGCACCCTAGGCGGCGGTCATAACGACTACCACAAGGGCTGCTACGGGAAGTGTTGGCCGTTTCATATCACGAGAGACGAAGGATTCTTTCGCCTGGTAAGGGTACGAAATCTCTGTCTGAACTCAGAATATGCTAGAAGCCGTTTTTATGCAAGAGAATGCAGACATAAAAAGTGCAAATATAACGTGGTAGAGGAAGCTGTGCGAGCGACTGCCGGAGGAACGGTATTTGAAGAATCTGGGAAAATTGGAGACGGGACAGACGCGCCCTTGGGTAAGACCTTTATTTTCAATTAGGACTGCGACGTAGGCGCAGCTCAGCCGGGCCTGTGGCGCTCACACCTCACGGTGCGGGCAGGCCAACCGGTCGCTCCCTGAGAGCGTGTGAATAGATCAGGCTGCGGCAACGAGGAACTGCCCGTTTTATCCGCTTGCTCACGCGCGCGGTTCAGAAGGCGCGAGCCGGATCTCCACCGCATCCGGGAACAACAACCGGTCGCTCCCTGACGGTCGCGGCTCAGTAGGCGCGGCTGCCTCCTATTTTTCACACGTTCTGACGGTCGCGGCTCTGAAGGTTGCGGGCGCTTATGGGGGTGCCTCCTGCTTTAGGCGGCCTGTTTAGCTTCCGCAGCTTTACGGGCCTGGTTTTGGCTAGCCGCATTGGCAAGAGCAGTCTTCATCTGCTTGGCGCGGGCGAACACTTC
>CAJCIT010000068.1 GCA_903970405.1 Acidobacteriaceae bacterium
AATCCGCGCCACGGTGCCGAACTTCCACGGTTTCTCAGCCTTTGTAGTGATGTCCAGCGTCGCGGCTCGCTTCTTTGGCCCACAAGTGGCCGGGATTGGCGCAGCCCCTGGGGGAAGCAGCGTTTTCCGCATCGATCACGACGAGTTGTTCAATCAGACCACGCACCTGCAATACCAGTGGGGGAAACGAGGGCCCTGGTTCGGTTTCAACTGGCGTTATGACAGTGGCCTTGTGGCTGGTCCCGTGCCTTGCGCGGGTGGCGACTGCGCCAACGGGCCGAACGGAACTGGTTCAATCGTGGATGTGTCCGGCCTTACGCCCGATCAGCAGTTCGAAGGTGGGCTCTACTGCGGCAGCGTGCACGCGACGCCAACAACTCCCATCAGTCCAACCGGCACATGCCCCGCGTCAATGTACGGTTCCACCCTCGTCTCGATCCCAGCCGCCGGCAGCGAGAATGACGACCACAACCCGCCCCGGATCGCGCCTCGCAACCTCTTCGACGTTGCCATGGGCCACGACAATATTTTGAACGGCGATAAGTACAAACTCAGCGCCCGGCTGACGGTGGTCAATCTCGCGAACACGGAGGCGCTTTATAACTTCCTGTCCACGTTCAGCGGAACTCACTACGTATCGCCGAGGGCCATCACTGCCACTCTGGGGCTGCATTTCTAGGTTGCGGGCTAGAGCTGCCGCCGATCGACCCGAAGACGCCAAATGCGGTCGTCCCATCCTTGGCAGTTCCAATTTCACCAGGAAATTCCAACGCGGTTTGGGTCCCACGGAGCGGCGGTCGAGCGGCCAACCCAATTAAGCCCGTGATCACGTACACGATGACGATCGCGACCACGCTGATTGCGGAATACTTGCCGATCCGGCGGTCGGTGTCCGTCCACTCGCTCATGTCGCTCCCGCTTATTTCTTCTGCGTCTTTGCCCAGAACGAAGGATCGCCGGCAATCCACTCCGCCGCCGGCATGCTGAACTCGGGACGCACGGCGAAGATTTTGGCATCCGGCCCCGCGGATGATAGCTTCGCATCCGCTTCGCTCCGTGTCTTCGCGACCGTCACTACGAACCGAACGCGGTCCTGGCTTTCAAAGACCGTTCCATTGCTTTGGGGGTTGCCCTTCGTCACCGCGATCACCAGGAACCGCTCCTGCCCCATTTGCCACCCGGCGCCACGGCTCAGCTCGGGCCGGTATGTCGCAGATCCCTCGCTATCGGGCTGCGACTTGAATTCAGTTCTCTGCCCGGCGAATCGATTCATCGCCGCCAGCAGTTCCTGCTTCTTGCCGTATGCCTCGGCGATCTGCGCCAGTTCCTCGGTTGAGGCGAATCCATTGATGTACCAAACTTCTTTCGATCCGGTCAGGGACTCGATACCCAGGTACGGATGCGGGACCCCGAGGCCAATGCATACACGCGCCGCTTCGGCTTCAATTCTGTTCAGCTCCGCCTCATGACCCGGCTTCCAAAACTCGCGAGAAATATAGAGGATTAATGGCGTCTGAGCGCGCGCCGACATTTGCAACGCGAGGCCGAGCACCAATGCCGGAAGCTTCAGCACGGTTTCGGTGCCCGGCCAAAAACGTGTTCGGATTTTGCGCTTGGAAGAACCGGTTTTCCGGGCATCCTGTTATCTCACCCGACTACGGACGCAGTCGATTGTCTTTAGACCATGCGACCGAACCATAATATTATTATTAGTCGGGAATGCGGGGCCGGAGAGATATGGCCCCAAAACCGCACGGAGCAAGCGGACGCAGCGGAACCGTCCACCATGAGCCGTGTTCAGGACATCATCAGCCCCAGCGCCGGCTCATATGCGAAAGGAAATAGGACCGGCCGCGGTCCGCTTGCTCCCGCGCGCGGTTCAGAAGAGCAAGCCATTTTGTAACGTTACGAGTATGTTAAAAAGACGTGAAAACGGTTCCGGCCCAGGGTCAGACGAAGGCGGACACGCACGTCAGCGGGGGACCATCCGGGATCCGCACTGCCTCAGACAAGCAGTTCAGTGAGGCTCACCAGAACACCAGCGCCCAGCACGCCGGGCTATTTCGTCGTCTGGCAAAATAGTCTCCTCCCCTCTGTGATCGCCTGCGCGCTTTCAGGAAGACCCGTGGCAACAGGCCTTGAGAACCAGGCCATTCGACTGGCGTTTGGCTGGTAAACTGGTGCGATGCCTGTCAGCCCTGTCCTGCTTGAGATTCTCGTCTGTCCGGTGTGTAAAGAAAACGTGGAACTCAAGCCCGATGGCTCGGGCCTGAAGTGCGTCAAATGCCATCGCGTCTACCCGGTTCGCGATGACATCCCGGTGATGCTGGTGGATCAAGCGCACATTGAAGAGTAGACATCGAGATGCCGGTTGTTGACCAGCTTCCGCGAGGCTCGCGCGTGTGTGTCATCCGCATACGGTCACTGGGTGACTGCGTGCTGACGACACCCGCCCTCGGCTTGCTGAAACAGCACCGTCCTGACCTCCAGATTGGCGTGGTGGTTGAAGAGAGATTTTCGGCGCTCTTTGAAGATCATCCGGATGTCTCGGCTATTCTGGCTCCCACCTGGAGCGCAGTGCGGCGGTTTAGACCCAGCCTGTGCATCAACTTGCATGGTGGAACACGCAGCCTGTGGATGACAGCTCTGAGCGGCGCGCGATTTCGGGCTGGTTTTGCGCACCACGTTACAACGCTGCCCTACAATTTACGCGTGGGACGCGCCCAGCAGATTCTGGGAGTAAATCGGACTGTTCACACGGCTGAGCATCTGGCTTCCGTGGCCTTTGCCCTGGGCGTGCCAATGGATCGAGTGCCGGCGGCGCGTCTGACGCCTGGAGAATTGCCCATGGAAGCCGCGGCGTTCGGATCGCGGTACGCCGTGATTCATCCATTTGCGGCAACGCCCGAAAAGTGCTGGCCGCGGGAGCGCTTCGCCGAAGTGGCGCGTTATCTGGCGCTCTGGAACATTACACCTGTGTTTCTGGCGGGACCGAATGACGACGCCAGCGCCGCCATGGGGCAGCATGTCTTCCGCGGCTCGCTGAAGCAGGCCAAAGCCGTTTTGTCGCGTGCCATCCTGTTTATCGGCAATGACAGCGGACCGGCCCATGTCGCGGCGGCGTTCGGCGTGCCTTCCGTGGTTCTGTTCGGCCCATCGAATCCGTCGATCTGGGGTCCCTGGCGGACAGAATCGGAGATTGTGGTCGCCCCTGAAGGCTTAGCGGCCGTTCCGGTGACTCGCGTGATCGCCGCCGTGGAGCGCCTCCGCATTCTGGAAGAGGCGCACGCGTGAGCGATACCCCGATCGATGTCACGAGTTCACGCGACCGTTCTTTCCCCGTCAATGCGCCGCCGCGCAAGCCTGAGCATCCGTCGCGAGATCTGTTCCGTCTGCTCGGTTACGCACGGCCTTACGGTCCGGCGCTGCTGGTCTCGGTTGTGCTCATGGCGGTAGTGGGATTGAGTCAGGGCGTGCTGGTCACGCTCATCAAGGTGGTCTTTGACCGGGTGTTAAAGCCAGATTCACCCGATGCGCCGGTGTTGCTTTATGAGATACCGCTCGTCAACTGGAAGATCTTCCTCAACAGCGTTTTTCCCGCTCACTTCCACAATGTGTGGAGCATGGCGGCGCTGGCGATTCTGGGGTGTTTCGCCGCCAAAGGCATTTGCGACTATCTCGGCAACTACCTGGTGAACTGGGTCGGCCTCAGCGCGGTGGTGGATTTGAGACAGGAAGTGTTTGACCACGTCCTTCGCCAGGACGCCCACTTCTTTGAAGACCAATCTACCGGGCAGATCATGTCGTCCATCATGAACGACATCGAGAAGATACAACTCTCGGTGTCAAGTATGCTGGCCGATTGGCTACGCCAGATCTTTACAGCGATCTTCCTGGTCATTGCGATGGTGGCGATCGATTGGCGCCTGTCACTGATCAGCGTCACAGTTCTGCCGTTCGTGCTGCTGCCCACTATGAAGCTGGGCCGCAGAATTCGGCGCACCACAAGAAGAGCGCAGGATTTCACGGGCAAGCTCAACCAGATTCTGCAGGAGACCATCAGCGGACACCAGGTAGTGAAGAGTTTTGGCGCGGAAGATTTCGAATCGAACCGGTTCCGGGTCGCGGCGCAGGATCTGAAGTCCGGGAACCTCAAGTTCGTCGCCCAGCAATCGATTCCTTCCCCCATCATTGAGTTCTTCGGCGCAATTACGATTGTTTGTCTGCTCTGGTACGCCAGAGAGCACGCCAAGACCAGCGAGATGACGCCGGGCGTTTTTTCGAGTTTCGTCGTGGCGCTGTTGATGCTTTACGAGCCGGTAAAGCGCCTGACGGGAATTCACAACATCTTTCAACAAGGACTGGGCGCGGCGGAACAGGTGTTCCGCTATCTGGACCGGAAGCAGGGTGTGCCTGAAAGCGCCACTCCGGTGCGCCTCAGTAAGTTTGAACGCAACATCCAATTCGAGAATGTCTCTTTCGCTTATCCCGTTAACCCTGGGCGAATGGTGCTCGATCGAGTCAACCTGGAGGTAAAGGCGGGCGAAGTGGTGGCGTTGGTGGGCCCCAGTGGCGCCGGAAAATCGACTGTGGCGAACCTGCTCCAGCGGCTCTATGACGTGGCGGAGGGGGCGATTCTCATCGATGGCAAAGACCTCCGCGACGTGAAGCTCACCGCTTTGCGCGAAAAGATTGCCATGGTCGCGCAGGACACCTTTCTGTTCGATGACACGGTGTTCAATAACATCGCTTACGGGCGGCCCGTGGCGAAGCAGGAGGATGTACTGAAGGCCGCTGAAGCCGCGCTGGCCGACGAGTTCATCCGCCACTTGCCGGAGGGCTACCGAACGCGGATCGGGGAACGTGGACAGCGCTTGAGCGGCGGTCAGCGGCAGCGCATTTCCATTGCCAGAGCCCTGCTAAAGAACGCGCCGATTCTGATTCTGGACGAAGCCACCTCGCACCTGGATACGGAATCCGAGGTGCTGGTGCAGCAGGCGCTGGGAGTATTGATGGAGCACCGGACGGTGCTGGTGATCGCGCACCGGCTATCGACCATTCGCAGAGCCAACAAGATTGTGGTGCTGGAAGCGGGCCGAATCGTCGAGACCGGCACCCATGAATCGCTGCTGGCGGCAGGCGGCGTGTACCACCGGCTGCACGAACTGCAGCATGCCGATACCAACCATGTCGCGGCAGACTGACGGACGAATGACAGGCGGAACGCTGTGAGCGCCCCGCCCGGCAAAACGCCGGCGCCCGTGCGCAGCATGACAGGGTACGCGCGAGTGCGGCGCGCCACGCCATTGGGCGAACTCACCGTGAGTCTGCGTGGCGTGAATCACCGGGGCCTGGATCTGCATTTCCACCAAAGCTCGGAGTTCGCGCCGTTTGAGAACGCCACGCGAGCGCTGCTGAAGTCGCGGATCAGCCGGGGGCATGTGGAGGTTCGGTGCTCGCTGACAAGAAATCAGGAGAGCGATGCGACGGGCGTCAATCGAGGCTTGCTCGCCCGCTATATTGCCGCCTATCGCGCAGCCGCCCGGGAATTCGGGGTCACGACGGAGCCTGATTTGAACATGGCGCTGCGGCTCCCGGGCGTTTTTGACGCGGAGGCGGCTGCAGACGGCCTGGACGCATCGTTCGAAGCCGATGTCGCAGCGGCCTTCGACGCCTGCTCCACCGAGTACAACGCCACGCGCCAGAAGGAAGGCGCTTTGCTGGCCGAGCAGATGCTGGAAGAAACGGGCGAGATTCTTTCCCAAACGGCGCAGATGCGGGAGATTCGCAAGACGGCAACCAGTTACTTCCACCAGCGGCTGGAGGAGCGGCTGAAGGAACTGCTGGCGAACAGTGGCGTGGATCCGCGGCGGCTGGCGGAGGAAGCTGCGATCTTAGCCGACCGGTCAGACATCCAGGAAGAGCTCACTCGCCTGGCGATCCACGCGCGGGAACTGGAGACTATTCTGCGGGCGGGAGGGGAAGTGGGCAAGCGGCTGGACTTCCTGCTTCAGGAAATGAACCGCGAAACGAACACTATCCTTTCCAAAACCTCCGGTCTGGGGGACCAGGGCCTGACGATCACGAACCTGGCGCTGGCGACTAAGGCTAATATCGAGAAGATACGTGAACAAGCTTTGAACCTGGAATAGCCGGCACACCCGAACGGCACGAGCCTCCTGGAATAACTGACAAGTGACCACGGTTTTCATTATTTCGGCGCCGTCCGGCTCCGGCAAATCGACGCTTGTAAATTTAGTGCGAAGCGGAGATTCGCGCCTGCTGTTTTCGGTCTCTTATACGACCAGGAAACCAAGGGGCCACGAACAACCCGGGGAGAGCTACAACTACATCAGCCGGGAGGACTTTGAGCAGCGAATCAGGCGGAATGAGTTTCTGGAGTATGCCGAGGTTTTTGGCAATTATTACGGAACAAGCCGCAACGCCTTGCAACAGGCCAAAGCGGAGGCAAGAGACCTGGTGCTCGACATCGATGTTCAAGGTGCGAGACAATTAAAGAGGTCGATCCCGGATGCGGTGACGATTTTCATCCTGGCGCCGTCGCGGGACATTCTGGAGCAGCGGCTGCGGACCCGCTCTGAGGATTCCGAAGACGTCATTGAGCGCAGGCTGCACGACGCCGCGATTGAAATCCGGAATTGGCGCGAGTACGATTACGTGGTGGTGAACCATCATGTGAATGAGTCGGCGGAGACGCTGGCTTCCATCATTCGGGCCGAGCGGGTACGCCGCTCCCGGATGGAGGAGCAGATCAGGCCGATTCTGGCGAGCTTCGATCAGAAGCCGCCCATGCTGTTCTAGTGCCGCGCGGGCGGCAAGAAGATTGTGCAGTCGAACGTGCAGGGCACGTTTGTTTGAGCCAAGAACGTGCAGGACACGTTTGTTTGAGATAGAAGAGGTTTATGTCAGAACGTCCCCGTCCCAATGCCATCCACTCCATTCCGGACGATCCGGAAGGGAGCACCTATCGGTTCATTATCGTCGCGGCTAAGCGAGCGCGGCAGTTGCAGAACGGGCAAAGAAGTGTTTTGCCCGCCACTAACAAGAAGCCCACTGTGTTGGGAATGGAAGAAGTCCGGCGCGGACTGGTGCCGTACGAAGACGCGACTCGCGACGCCGAAATACTGGCCCGCGCTGAAGCGAAATAGGAAGCGATGCGCGTCGTCCTGGGAGTCGGCGGCGGTATAGCGGCCTACAAGGCAGCCGAGTTGGTGCGTGCGCTGGAGAAGCGCGGTCACCAGGTGCAGGTGGTGATGACGGCGGCCGCGCAGCAGTTCGTGCAGCCGCTCACGTTTGCCGCGTTGAGCGGACAGAAGGTCATCACCGGGCTGTTCGCCGGCGCCACCAGCTCGGAGGACACTCTCTCAAGCGCCGTTGAGCACATCGGCGTGGCCCAGGACTATGACGTATTGGTGGTGGCGCCGGCCACGGCCGACCTGCTGGCGAAGTTCGCGAACGGCATCGCCGACGATTTCCTGACGACGTTGTATCTGGCATTCACCGGGCCCGTGGTTCTGGCGCCGGCGATGAACAGCAACATGTGGAACCACGCGGCAACGCAACGAAATCTGAGCGTGCTGCGGGAGCGCGGTCATTCCTTTGCCGACCCGGAAGATGGCTGGCTGGCCTGCGGCACGACGGGGCCGGGCCGCTTGGCTGAGCCTGACCGCATCGCCGAACTGGTGGGCCGATTCGCCCAGACCAAGCATGACCTGGAAGGCGAACACATCTTGATCACAGCGGGTCCCACTCAGGAACCGCTGGATCCGGTGCGTTACATTACGAACCGTTCAAGCGGCAAGATGGGGTACGCGCTGGCGAATGCGGCTGTAGCGCGGGGAGCCTTAGTCACGCTGGTTTCGGGTCCGGTTTCCCTGCCCGTGCCTTTGGGCGTGACGGCGATCCATGTGAGGACCGCGGTTGAAATGCGCGACGCCGTCATGAGCTGCCTGGAGGACTCGTCGATTATCATCAAAGCCGCGGCTGTAGCCGACTATTACTTGTCGGCCGTTCCACACCGGAAGATGAAAAAGACGGCGGCGCGGCTGCCCCTGGAACTCGATCCAACGCCGGATATCCTTGCCGAGGTCGGACAAAAAAAGGGCGGCCGCATGTTGATCGGATTCGCCGCCGAGACGGATCATCTGATCGATGAAGCCCGCCGCAAAATGGTGACGAAGAACTGCGACATGGTGGTTGCGAACCTGGTGGGACAGGAAGGCACGGGGTTTGAGGCCGATCTGAATGAAGTGACGATTCTCACCCGGGCGGGCGAAACAATCCACGCCGGACCAGCCGAGAAGTCCGAGATCGCGGAACGAATTCTCGATCAGATTCTGCGTTTGCGCCTCACCTTACGGGCTATTGGCGAGACCGCCTAGAGCGCCAGCCCCGATCGCCGGTTGAAAGCGCCACGTCCCATGGACAAGAATCAAATCCGCGAATACTTGGAGTACTACCGCGATCTTGGTTTCGACGTGATCTACCGGCGAAGCACCCGAGCCGATTATGCGGCAGCGGTGTCGCCGATGGTTGAACTGCCTGGCCTCGCGCCGGATAACGATTCGCTCGCCGCCATTCGCAACGATATCGGCGATTGCCGCCGTTGTCGCCTGTGCGAGGAGCGCAAGAACATTGTGTTCGGTTCAGGGAACGAGGAGGCGAGGCTGGTGTTCGTCGGAGAAGGACCCGGGGCCGACGAAGATGAAGAGGGCCTTCCGTTCGTGGGACGCGCTGGGCAACTGCTGACCCAGATGATCGATAATACCGCCTCAAAGGAAGGCATTCCGATCAAGCGAAAAGATGTGTATATCTGCAACGTGGTGAAGTGCCGGCCACCGGGCAACCGGACTCCGCAACCGGACGAAATGGAGATTTGCGGGCAGTTCCTGTTCCGGCAACTGACTGTCATAAGGCCCAAAGCAATCTGTGCGCTGGGCGCCACGGCGATGAAGGCCCTCTTGAATACCAGAGACGGCATCACGAAGTTGCGGGGACAGTGGCACAAATGGAACGGAATCCCGGTGATGATCACGTATCATCCGTCATACCTGCTTCGCCAGTACAATCAGCAAGCTAAGCGAGAGGCCTGGGAAGACCTGAAGACGCTATTGCATTTTGTGTATGACTAACCCAGCGGCCGGACGCGGGCTGTTCATCACGTTTGAGGGGCCCGACGGCAGCGGCAAATCCACACAGATGCGGATTCTTGTCGAGCGACTCCGCAATCAGGGGCGAGTCGTCACGATCAACCAGGAGCCAGGCGGCACGGGCATCGGCCAACAGGTACGTAAGATCCTGCTGGATCCCGAGAATCATGACATGGCGCCGCTGACGGAATTACTGTTGATGTTCGCCTCGCGGACACAGGCGGCAGCGGAGACCATTCGGCCGGCCCTCGCGCGCGGCGAAATTGTGGTGAGTGACCGCTTCACCGATTCCTCTCTGGCGTACCAAGGCGGCGGGCGGGAGATCGGCTTCGATCTCGTACTCGCCATGCACCGGTTGGCGTTGAGCGGCCTGTATCCGGACTTGACCATTCTTCTCGACATCGATCTTGAGCTGGGCTTGAGCCGCGCCCGCGGCCGCAATCGGGAGAATCGAAGCGGCGGCGAAGCGCGCCTGGATGAGCAAGGACTCGAGTTTCACAAGCGAGTTCGGGAGGCGTATCTGCAGATAGCCGCGCTGGACCCGGAGCGGGTGGTTATGTTCGATGGCGCCGAACCCATTAAAGCGGTTTCCGAAAAGATTTGGCAGCGTGTGAGCGCAGAGTTCCTAAAGGCCAGATAAATCGCAGTTCTTGGAGGAATGGGCCAGCACCCTGCGACCCCTTCCAGCGCGTGGCGCGGGCCATGCTGGGCACACGTGGCGCGGGCCGCCAGGATCAGAACGTGTGAAAGAACCGGCGCCCTTCGTTCGCGCTTCAGAGCCGCGACCGTCACGCTCGCGGCTGCTCAGAAACACCGGCGGTGAGAGCACGGGAGTTAGGCGCCGCCAAGAGGCCCTCCCGGCTGTGCCTGGCTGCTGTTGAAACCAAACAACAGCCGACACGACTCTCGGCTCAGGTCGCGGTAGGGATGCCGGTTACCCGGCACCCCCCGCACAGATCCGTGCATGCGCTACTAACGCACACGGCTCTTATCTCGGATGTTGGCCTAGAATCGTTGGTACGGTTTCACGCACGCTCTGAATGCCTGTTGACACGGAGCGTTCACCCCCAAACGATGAAAACTCGTTCCGACTACCGCCTCGCCCGTGGCGCGGGCCTTCAGCCTGGTGCGCTGGTAAAAACTGGCGTCGAGTAGTGAATGAAAGAGTCATACAGGAAAGCCTCATGCCGAGATCAGAAGAACGCGAGTGGGAGCGCCAAAACGTGCCCGGCACAACCGGTCGCTCCCTGACTCTGACGGTCGCGACCGCAAGGCACGCCGCTGCCCACTGCCCGTGAGGCATGGCATCAGTTTTTTCTTGGCAACCTTCCCGAAATGCCCTAAACGGAGCTAGCCTGGAGGTAGGAGAGGCAAATGCAACGCCTGTTTTTCCTAGTTGTTATCTTTGCGGTCACTACGTTTCCTTTGTTTGCCCAGCACGGCGGCGGTCACGCCGGGGGAGGGGGAGGATCGCATGGTGGCGGCGGTCATGTGATGTCAGCTCCTTCGCGGGGCTATAGCGGCGGCGCCTACCGAGGCTCTGCCTACGCGAGCCGTGGCGCCTATGGTTATGGCTCTGGCTACCGAGCCCCAGCTTACGGCTACGGCCGGGCCTATGGCGGCTATTACGGCGGTTACCATCGTCCTTATTATGGGTACGGCTTCGGCTTTGGTTTCGGGTACTACCCGGGTTATTACGGTTCGTATTGGGGCTACCCCGCCTACGGCTATTGCGACCCCTACGGCTACTACCCCTGCGCGCCGCCGCCGGTGGGCGTCTATCCGTACTAAACGCGTTATCGACGCACCGCCTACTGAGCCGCGACCGTCAGGAAGCGACCGGTTGTGCCGGGCACGCTTCTCACCCCTTCTGAACCGCGCGAGTAAGTAAGCAAGCGGGCGACCGGTCGCTCCCTGACGGTCGCGGCTCAGTAGGATCGCGGGAGCATATGTCCGGCGCCGATCTTTTCACCGCTTTTGACCGTCGCGGCCCGGTTGAACTTGTCGTCCTCGGCGTGTTCTCGATACAGTAGAGGGCGATGAAAACTCTACCTTCGCTGCGCCCCCGTTGCCGCTGGATTCTGGCCGGGGCTTGTCTTCTCGTCATCGCCATGCCGGCCTTCGCCTTGGAAAACGGCTTGGCCAGAACTCCGCCCATGGGCTGGAACAGTTGGAATAAGTTTGCCTGCAACGTCAGCGAGCAATTGATTGAAGGCGCCGCCGACGCGGTGGTTTCTTCAGGAATGAAAGATGCCGGCTACACCTATGTCGTGATCGACGATTGCTGGCAAGTGAGCCGCGACGCCGAAGGCAACATTGTTGCCGACGCTCAGCGGTTTCCCAACGGCATCAAGGCTGTTGCGGACTATGTTCACTCCAAGGGTCTGAAGTTCGGCATATACTCCGATGCCGGCACCGGCACCTGCCAGAATCGCCCCGGCGGCCGCGGCTACGAATACCAGGACGCCCGTCAATATGCGGCATGGGGCGTCGATTATCTCAAATACGACTGGTGCAACCACAGCACGCAGGACTCGGCCTCGTCGTACGCGCTGATGAGCGATGCACTGAAGAAATCCGGCCGCCCCATTGTCTTTAGTCTGTGCGAATGGGGATCCACGAAGCCCTGGTTGTGGGCGAAGGACATCGGCAATCTCTGGCGCTCCACTGGCGACATCGTCGATCATTGGAGCAAAACCGAGAAGTGGGGCGGGAACGGGCTGGTCCAGATCATCGATCTGATGGACGGCCTTGAATCTTATAACGGCCCCGGCCACTGGAACGATCCGGACATGCTGGAGGTAGGGAACGGCGGCATGACCAACACCGAATACATCACGCACTTCAGCATGTGGTGCCTGTTCTCGGCGCCGCTGATGGCGGGCAACGATATCCGCCATATGAGCCCTGAGATCCACGGCATCCTGACCAACAAAGAAGCGATCGCGATTGACCAGGATCCGTTGGGTCAGCAGGGCCGGCGCGTCCGCAAGGACGGCGACTTCGAAGTCTGGGTGAAACAACTGGCCGATGGCAGCCGCGCCGTGGTGTTGCTGAACCGAAGCGAGCAGCCGCACGAGATTTCAGTCAAGTGGACCGAGCTCGGCTATCCCGAAAAACTCACGGCCACTGTTCACGATCTGTGGGCGCACAAGGACATCGCCAAAGGCGCGAGATCGTACTCGGCGACCGTTGCGCCGCACGGCGTGTCATTCGTGACGATCGTGCCCTAACATCGCCGCGTCGCACGCCCTTGGCGCGCTCAAGGCGATGGCAAGGCGCCGCTCTCTAAGCCAAATCCAGGCCGACCCTGCGAAAGACGGCCAACGTATTCTCAAGCGCCGCCTCGTGCGTGCAGTACCGGAGCGCAAACGCCTGACCCTTGCGAGCGCACGACTCGCAAAAATCCCGATCATTCCAGAGGAGTCGAAGGGCGGCCGCCCAGGCATTGGCGTCGCCGGCCGGGATCTTTGGCGCTGCGTCGTTCGGCGGGAAGTAGTCCGCTATACCGATCGAATCCGTGACGATGACGGCCTTTCGGCCGAACATCGCGGAGACAATTGTGATGTGACCGCATGAAGTCTCATTCGTCAGAAGCGGCAGGGCCATGAAGCGCGAGTGCTTCATCACGTTCATCGCCTGTTCCATCGGCAC
>CAJCIT010000069.1 GCA_903970405.1 Acidobacteriaceae bacterium
GGTAGATCGTCTTCTGGTATGATCGTCGCTGACGATTCCACCATGACGAAAAAGCCAAATGGCGACGGCGGGGTTCTGATGCAGGGAACCCTGGATATGCTGATCCTGAAGGCTGTCCTTCTTGCGCCGGCACACGGCCACACCATCGCGCATGCCATCGAGTTCTCCTCGGAAGACGTCCTTCAGGTAGAACACGGATCGTTATATCCCGCTCTTCATCGGCTGGAGGATAAAGGGCTAATAGCCTCCTTCTGGGGCACTTCAGAGAACAATCGCAAAGCGAAGTACTATCGCATCACTCCGGCCGGAAAGAAGCATTTGACCGCGGAGCGCGTGCGTTGGGAAGAACTTGTACAGGCGGTGGCCCGCGTGCTGGGACCGGCCATCGAATGAACGCGCGCGAGAGGTTTCGATTCTTTCATCGCAAGCGGAGGGAAGAAGACTTCGCCGCCGAGGTGGAGGCTTACCTCGAGGAAGAGACCGCGCGCAACCTCGCTTTAGGGATGGATCCGCGGGAGGCCCCCGCTGCCGCGATGCGGAAATTTGGGAACGTTACTCGGATCAGGGAGATTGACCGCGACATGAATACCATCGGCTTCATTGAAACACTCTGGCAGGATCTGCGGTACGCCTCCCGCCAACTGCGTGCCAGCCCTGGCTTTTTCTTGATCGCCGTCGCTTCGCTTGCCCTGGGCATCGGCGCCAATGCAGCCATTTTCCATCTGCTCGACGCGGTGCGCCTGCGCTCTCTGCCGGTAGCCGATCCTCAACAATTGGCCACGGTGCACATCGCCAAGCACGAGCACTGTTGCAATGGCAATTTCAGCGATCGCCATCCGGATCTCACTTATCCGCAGTGGGAACAGATCAGCCGGCGGCAGCGGGCGTTTACGAGCATGTTCGCCTTCGGCGACCGGCGCTTCAATATCGGCACGGGCAATGAAGTTCGATACGCGCAGGGTCTGTGGGTAAGTGGCCAATTCTTTTCGACGCTGGGCGTCAATCCGGCACTCGGGCGTCTCTTCAATGCGGACGATGACCACCATGGCTGCGCGAATCCGGGCGCGGTGATCAGTTATGCGTTCTGGAGGCGCAACTACGATGGCAATCCGGCGGTACTCGGCTCAACTATCTCCATTGAGGGGCATGCGCTTCCGATTATCGGGGTTTCGCCGGCCTATTTCTTTGGCGTTGAGGTGGGCAAACGGTTCGACGTCGCGGTTCCCCTTTGCACGGAGCCCCTGATCGATGGGGAAGACAGCCACCTGGCGCGGCGGCACGATTGGTGGTTAGCGGCAATGGGACGGCTGAAGCCAGGCTGGTCGATATCTCAGGCCACGGCGCAGTTACAGGCCATCTCCCCGGCTGTCTTCGGGGAAACGATACCTCCTGATTACACAGTTGATTTTCAGAAGTATTATGTGACCTACAAACTGGAATCCACACCCGCCGGTTCGGGTGTCTCGACCTTGCGAAAGGATTACGCTAATCCGCTTTGGATTCTACTTTCGATTGCGGCTCTGGTGCTTCTGATCGCGTGCGCGAATCTGTCGAACCTGCTGCTGGCCCGGGCCGGAGCGAGAGAACGCGAGATAGCGGTGCGGCTGTCGATCGGCGCTTCGCGCGGCCGCCTCATCCGGCAACTGCTGGCGGAGAGCCTGCTGCTCGCTGTGATCGGAACCATTGCGGGCGCGGCTCTGGCGCAAGGGCTGACCCGGTATATGGTGGCCTTGCTGACCACCAGCCACAGCCCGCTCTTTGTGGACTTGGGTACTGACTGGCGGCTGTTTGGATTTATCGCTCTGCTGGCCGTTAGCACGTGTCTGCTGTTCGGATTGGTCCCCGCCTTGCGAGGCACGCAAATGGGGACCAGCGCCGCTTTGAAGAACTCCTCCCGATCGGCTACGGCCGGGCGCGAGCGCAACGGACTCCGGCGCGGTCTGGTGGTGGCGCAGATTGCGCTGTCATTGGTGCTGCTCTGCGCGGCGCTGCTGTTTACCCGCAGCCTCGGCAACCTGCTGACAGCCGAAACCGGGTTTCGGGCCGAGGGTCTGATGATTACAACAATCGACGCGAGCCATCTCCAGTTCAACGCCGAGCGGCGGGGTGAATTGTATCGCGATCTCCTGCTGCGCTTGCGCGCCATCCCGGAGGTGGAAGCGGTGGCCACCGTAAACGATATTCCAATTAGTGGCGATTACTGGAACGACCGCATCCAGATATTGGACGGCAAACACGCCGGTCCGGAGGGCAGTAGTTTCAACCGGGTAAGTACCCAGTATTTTCAGGCCCTCCAGACACCGCTCCTGGCGGGGCGCGACTTTAGTGAGAACGATACGGCGTCTTCGCCGGCGGTGGCTGTTGTGAATCAAACTTTCGTTCGCAAACTTCTGAATGGCGCCAACCCGATCGGCCTGCAGGTACGAACTGTTACCGGCCCAGGCGAGGAGCCGCTCACTTACCAGATTGTTGGAGTAACAAAGGATGCGAAATATACGAGCCTTCGGTCGGAGTTCGAGCCTACGGTTTTTCTCTGCGCGGGCCAGGATCGAAAGCCAGACCTGGGCATCAGGCTGTTGATCCGCGCCAGCGGCAGCTTCGGCCCACTGTTGGCCGATGTAAAACAAGCGGTGCGCGAAGAGAATGCGGGCTTGATCGTCGACTTTCAGCCGTTTGCAACGCAGATCAAAGAAACGTTGGTGCTGGAGCGTTTGATGGCCACCCTTTCCGGGTTCTTCGGATTTCTGGCTGCGGCGCTGGCGACGCTGGGACTTTATGGCGTTATCTCATACATGGTGGCGCGGCGGCGGAGCGAGATCGGTATCCGGATGGCTCTCGGGGCCGACCGGCCTTCCGTGATCAAGATGATTCTCTCGGAGGCCGGCGTTCTGGTTCTTATAGGGTGCGCGCTGGGCGCGGTTTTGTTTGTCGCGGCGGCGCAATTCGGCACCTCGATGCTGTATGGCCTACGCCCCACCGATCCGCTGACGCTCTGTTCGGCGCTAGTCTTGCTGATTCTGGTTTCGCTCGCGGCTAGCTTTGTGCCGGCCACGCGCGCGGCGCGTTTGGAGCCGATGATCGCGCTCCGGGAGGAGTAGCCACCCGGGGAAGCCTCAAGTGGGCTACATCTGTTGGCCATCTTTTTGACTCCTTTTAGATGGATATTAGGTGGCAAAACTACGCTATACTGGAATCGCCGGGTATCGAGCTCGGCGAAGCCGAGGAACTCTCATGCCCCAGAACAAAACCACTATCCAGTTCAGTTCGGACGCTTCGGCCGCGTTAGACCATCTTTCGCAGGATCTTCAGACGACAAAATCCGAAGTACTCAGGAGCGCTCTATCGCTCTATATGTATGTTGTGAACAACCTGCGAGGTACGGCCCGGGCGCTTGCCGTGGTGAGTGAAGAACGCGGAGAAACGAAGGTGGAGAAGGTCATCGCCGTTCCTGGGTTGATGTTCACCCGGCCAGCGCCGGTCGGCGTGAAAGCGATGCGCGCCTCGGGATCGTGATCGTGCATTGAAAACCAAGCACTGCGACGTTGGCCAAGACGATCACAACAGGAAGAAGAAATTTGTGAAAGTTGCATTCGTCCTGGCCAACCCTATTGCTTGCAGATGGATATGGCCATCCTCCTAACCAAAACGGCGGCAATAAGCTGGCATTTTGCCATCGTTTTGGAGTAGAAATGCCGATACTGAATTTAGGCCGGTTTCGGCAACCTGGAGTACCAATGCCACAAACAAAAACTACGATTCAATTCAATTCGGACGCCTCCGCGGCTCTGGATAACCTCTCGGAAGCCTTGCAAACGACAAAGGCAGAAGTCCTCAGGAGTGCATTGTCGCTTTACATATACATAGTCAACAACCTTCGCAATGAGTCGAGATCGCTTGCCGTGGTCAGCGAGAATGGCGGCAAGACGAACGTTGAGAAGATCATTGCGGTGCCCGGCCTCTTACCTCTTGCGCAAAATCGACCGCGCGCATAATCTCGGATCAATCGTCGTTCGGGGAAGATTAATCCTTAGCCAGAGCCGATTGAGGGGGCGGCAAACTAGGCTTATACTAACCGTTAGTCGTGAAAACTTCCCGCCCTACCCAACATCAGCGGGACATTCCTGAGCCCTTCCCCGAAGGGGTTGCGGAGACAGAAGAGCCTGAGGACGAGGTAGTTACTATTTCGGACCTCCCGTCGGTCAAGGTTTTGGTGATTCATGGCGACTGACTTAGCGAAATCCTTTGAAAGGGACCCTTTCTCAGCGCCGGAAACGGTCCCGCTCTTGCCCTCCGATCAGGTGAAATCGTTGAATCCGACCGATCGGGTAGTGGTCCATTTTGGATACTGGCTCTTGGCTTTAATCAGTCTCATCATTCTCGCCGTGATTTTAGATTGGTGCTTTCGCGGAATGCCGGCCTTGGACCCGCGCCAGTCCGATATGAAGACGGCGCTCGAAACCGCAAAGTCGATAGGCGACATGCAATGGGAACGTACGTCGAAGCTATTTGACCTGCTGATCCTCAAGGCCCTTCTCCCTGCCTTCTCTACAGTTTTGGGATATTTGATTGGTAAGAAAGTGGGCTCGGAGAGTTGATTCGTCTTTGCCTACATGGCGGAAGCACGATTCCGGCAAACAAGCCCGGCGATCCGAAGCACCCATAGGTCACGACAAGCGCCGCCGGCAGGCCACCGCGTCGCCACTTTTTGACCGTCGCTTAAAATGAAGAGAGCGCACGCGCTGCCGCTAAACGCGCCCATCTCTCCTCCATGAAAATTTGCTATTTCGACGCGTTTTCAGGCATTAGCGGCGACATGACGGTTGGCGCGCTGCTCGATGCCGGAGCTTCGTGGGAAGCCCTAATCTCAGCGCTTCAGAGCCTCAATCTGGGCGCCTCTTATGAAGTGGAAAAGACAAAGCGCAAAGGGATTGCCGCCTCGAAGTTCCATGTCCGCGGCGGCGAGCAGAAAGCTCACCGGCACTTGACGCACATTGAGGAGATCATCAGGCAGGCAGAGCTGCCGGTCAGGGCGAAAGAGAACGCCATCGCCGTCTTCCGCAGGCTGGGGGAGGCAGAGTCGCAGTCGCACAATGTGCCGCTTGACAGAGTGCATTTCCATGAAGTGGGCGCGGTGGATTCCATCAGCGACATCGTCGGAGCATGCGTCGCGCTGGAGTCGCTGGGAATTGAAGAGGTGTACGCCTCGCGCATCAACGTGGGCAGCGGAACGGTACAAACCGAGCACGGCGTGCTGCCCGTCCCTGCTCCGGCGACCGCCGAATTGCTGAAAGAGACGCCCATTTACTCCGCGGGTCCCGAGACAGAATTGACAACGCCGACAGGCGCGGCACTCATCGTAACGCTGGCGAAGGAGTTTGGGCGTTTGCCCGCGATTCGAATGACCGCCCAAGGCTTTGGCGCCGGCGATAAAGACTTCCCACTGCAGGCGAACGTCTTGCGCGTGCTGGTGGGCGAACGGTCGGGCGCCGGCGAGACGGCGACGGTGGCAGTGATCGAAGCGAATATCGATGACTCCACGCCGCAGGTGCTGGGCTATGCGATGGACCGCCTGCTTGACGCCGGAGCGCTGGATGTTACGCTGACGCCCATCTTCATGAAGAAAAGCCGGCCCGCTACGCAAGTGACGGTGCTTGCGAATCCGGCGGATGTGGATACCCTGGCGCGCGTGGTCTTTGCGGAAACGTCTACCTTGGGCGTGCGGATCTTTGAGGCGCAGCGGCGCGTGGAGGAGCGCCGGTTTGAAGAAGTGGAGACGGAGTTTGGACGCGTGCGCATGAAAATATCGAGCGCCGGGTATGCGCCGGAGTATGAGGATTGCCGGGCACTGGCGGAAGCGAAGGGAATCGCGCTCAAGGAAGTGCTGGCGGCCGCGAACTCGGTTTATTGGAACAACAGCCGCGTTCGCTAAGGAATGGAATGAGTAACCGGAAATACTATTTAACGACGCCGATCTATTACGTCAATGCCGCGCCGCATATTGGGCACGCTTACACCACCATCGCCGCCGAGACCATCGCGCGCCTGAAGCGCATGCAGGGGTATGATGTGGTGCTCACATCTGGTACAGATGAACACGGCACTAAGGTGGAACGGGCCGCCAAAGCAAAGGGTAAGACGCCCAAAGAGTACGCGGATATCATCTCCGCTGATTTTCAAAGCACGTGGAAGAAGCTCGAGCTCCAGATTGACCGGTTCCAGCGCACCACGAATGAGAACCACGCCAGGATCGTCAATGAGTTATTCGAACGCTGCCTAGCCAATGGCTATATCTATAAAGGCACTTACACAGGCCTATACGCCGTGGTCAGTGAGGCGTTTGTGAATGACGCGAAGCCAGGCGATCTCGATCCGGAAACCGGCAAGCCGTACGAAGAAGTAACCGAAGAGAACTACTTCTTCAAGTTGTCGGCCTTCACGGAGAGGTTGCTGGAGTACTACGAGGCGAATCCAAATTTCATCCGGCCGGATTTCCGGAAGAATGAAGTTGTGGCCTTTGTGAAGCAGGGGCTCGTGGATCTTTCCATTACGCGGACCAGCATCACCTGGGGCATTCCAGTAAACCACGACCCCAAGCATGTCTTCTACGTCTGGTTCGATGCGCTGACCACCTATATGAGCGCGGTGGATGGTGAAGGGCGCTGGCCGGCCGACTTGCACCTGATCGGCAAAGAGATTCTGCGCTTCCATGCCGTGTTCTGGCCCGCGTTTCTGATGGCGGCGGGCTGGGAATTACCCAAAGAAGTCTTCGCCCACGGTTGGCTGCTGTTTGAGAACGACAAGATGAGCAAGACGCGCGGCAACATCGTGCGTCCGGCGCCGATTTCCGAAACGATGGGTGTGGATGCGCTGCGCTACTTCCTCTTGCGCGAGATTGTCTTCGGCCAAGATGGCAGTTTCAGCTTCGATGCATTGGTTGGCCGCTATAATTCGGACCTGGCGAACGGGTTGGGGAATCTTGCTAGCCGCACGCTGAGCATGATTCAGCAGTACCGCGGCGGCGTGGTTCCGGACGCGGAGTGCGATGCTGCGATCGGCGAAGCGGTTACTGGCGGGACGGCCGCGGCGCTTGATGCTTATGAAAAGTTCGAATTCTCGAGAGCGCTCGAGGCCATCTGGAACATTATCTCGGTGGTGGATAAGTTCATCGTGGAGCGGGCGCCGTGGAAGCTGGCAAAGGATCCGCATGCGCAACGTAAGCTGGATGAGACGCTGCTGACTTCAGCGGAGGCGTTGCGCGTGGTGACTGCGTTGGTTTCGCCGGCCCTACCGCATGCGGCACAGGCGATTTGGCGGCAGTTGGGATTTAACGAGCCTGTCGCCGCCCTCCGGACCGATGCATTGGCATGGGGCTCCGCACTGGCCGGACAAAAGATCGCGGAAATCAAGGGTGTGTTTCCGCGCCTGGATTTGAAGCCAACAGTAGAGAAAATGCAGGAATTGGAAATAGTCGAAAAGAACAGGCAGGCTGAGATGATGGGCGTACCGAAGACGGCGGAAGTAGCGGCCGCGCCTGTCTATATCGATATCGATGACTTCACAAGAGTGGACTTGCGCGTGGGGCAGGTCAAATCGGCTGAGCCGGTGAAGGGCGCGGACAAATTGCTGCACCTTAAGGTGGACATCGGCGAGGCGGAGCCCCGGACCATTGTCGCCGGTATCGCTTTAGCCTACAAGCCGGAGCAACTGATCGGCCGCAAGGTGGTCATTGTGGCGAACCTCGCTCCGCGCAAGCTGCGCGGCATTACTTCGCAGGGAATGATTGTGGCGGCGAGTTTGGAGGGCGGCGCCCCGGTGCTGGCCGCATTCTTGGAGGACGTCCCGGTGGGGGCGCGCCTTAAATAGGTCAATCTCATTGGATTTCGTCGATTCTCACTGTCATCTCGACGACCGGAAGTTCGATGGCGATCGTGATGCCACCATCGCCCGCGCCAGGGCCGTTGGCGTCAAATACATGTTGTCAATCGGGACCGGCGATGGGCCGCCCGGTCTCGAAGCGGCGGTGCGCATGGCCGACCGGTTTCCCTTCGTTTACGCGACGGTCGGCGTTCATCCGAACGACGTGAGTAAAATAGCAGAGAACACCTTCGAGAATCTGGCCGAACTGCTCCGGCATCCAAAGGTTAAGGCGGTTGGTGAGATCGGGCTGGATTACCACTGGGACACGCCAAAGGAGATTCAGACCCCGGCATTCATAAAGCAGATGCAGATAGCCGCTGAAGCCAAAATGCCCATCGTCATTCACACGCGCGATGCCTGGCGGGATACGTTAGACCTGTTGCGCGAGCACTGGGCGCCGACGGGTCTCGGCTGCTTGATGCATTGTTTTTCGGGCGATGCGGAACAGGCGCGCGAATGTTTGGATTTGGGCTTCCATCTGGCCTTCGGTGGCGTCACCACGTATCCGAAGGCGGCCGAAGTCCGGGAAGCTGCGCGCATGGCGCCATCGGACCGAATCATGCTTGAGACTGACAGCCCGTACCTCACGCCTGTTCCCCATCGCGGTCAGCGAAATGAACCGGCGTACGTGGTCCATACGGCGAAAGCGGTGGCCGAAATCCGGGGTGTCCCGCTGGAACAACTAGCGCGCGAGACCACGGCAAACTTTGAGCGATTCTTCGGGTTTCCCGTCCAGGAGTCCCAACCGCCCGGCGTCACGCACTGAGGAATTCTGAACGCTCTCCCCTCCACCACGAACATGTTCAGCAAACTACGGCAATCCATCACCGCGCGCGAGGTCTTTGAACTTGTTCAAACGGACCTGAAGGCAGTTGAACAGGAGATCGGCGTGGAGTCGGTGGCGTCAGTCGAAGCCATCACCACCATCAACCAGTATCTGCAAGCGGGCGGCGGGAAGCGGCTCCGGCCCACGCTGCTGCTGCTGGTGGCGCGGCTGTTTGGCGAACCCCGCGACTGCGCGCGGCGCCTGGCGGCCGTGGTGGAGATGATTCACACGGCGACGCTAGTTCACGACGACGTGATTGACGTGTCCAAGACGCGCCGCGGACGGCCCTCAACCAACGTGGTCTGGGGCAATCATACAGCGGTGCTGGCGGGCGACTGGCTCTATATGCAAGCCTTTCAGGTGGCGCTCCGCGAGCGCAACTTCCACCTGCTGGACGTGCTGATTTCGCTGACTCAGATGATGGTGGAGGGCGAATTGTTACAGTTGGAGCGGCTGCACCGGGCCGACATCAGCGAAACCGATTATATGGAACTGGTGGACCGCAAAACCGCCAGCCTGTTCTCTGCTTGCGCGCGGATGGGGGCAGTCGCCGCCGGCGCCAGCGACCAGGAAGAGAACAAGCTCGGCGACTTTGCCTGGAACCTCGGCATGGCCTTCCAACTGGTGGATGACATTCTGGATTTCACGTCGACAGAGAAGATTTTGGGCAAGCCCGCCGGCAATGACCTGCGCGAGGGCAAAGTAACGCTGCCGATGATTTATGCTCTCAAGAAGGCGACCCCCGATGAGCGGCAGGCGGTAGACACAGTGATCGCCGACGGCGGCTACGATCAGGTTCCCTTCATGCGAGTGGTGCAAATCTTGGAGCGGCACGATGCCATTACCAGGGCTTACGACCGGGCTCACGGCTTCGCGAACAAGGCGCGGCTGTTGATTTCCGAGTTCCCGGAGAATCCGGCCCAGCGGGCTCTGACGTCGATTGTGGAACTGGTGACGGAACGGCAGAGCTGATCGCGTTCTACGTTCGGTGGATATGTCCCGTCTCCTGATCTTCGTTCCATTGCTGGTGTTTACCTCGCAGGCCGACGCGCAAGTGGGTTCGTCCGTCGCGGGGCATGAGGGCGGGCGGCTGTCCGTCACGATTTCAAACGAAGGACCGGCGCCGCTCAGCAGTCTGCTGGTGGTGTTCCGGCAGGTCAACAACGCTGCCGGCACCCGCGCGGTTAACCTCACCTTCCTCGACAACCTATATAACGAAGGTCAGAAGACAATCGCCCCGAACGATTCGCAAGTATTCTCCTGCGGCGGCGAGGAGGGCGTCGAGTGCGAGTTCATGGGCTATGGCGCTTTGCTTCCGGACGGCACAATCGACGGCGATCCGGCACTGGCGGAGTTCCTCAAGGAACGTCGGCGGTCGTATCTCGAGAACCTGAAGGCACTGATCGGTGAGACGGATGAAGGCGACCCCGATGAGTTGGAAAAGCTGAAGGTGAGATTGGAAGCGAAGGTTGAGAAGCAGCGATCCTACGATCCTTCCTTGGGGACGAAGACGGCGCCGTCGGCCAGGTGGCTCGGGCTACGGGACGCCTACCAGGTGGCGCTGAAGCAGCTCGCCGCGCCGGGGCAGCGAAACCCTGAGCAGATTATTACCGACATCCGCAACAGCGCAAAACACAAGATTGCGATGCTCACACCGGCGATGAAGCCGAAACCGCAATGACGTTCACATCCGCCGGAAAGGCCAGCGCGGCGCCAGAGCGTAGTTCAACTGAACCATCACGATGAAAGCGATGCTGACGTACGTATCGATGACGCACAAGGCCGCTCCCACGGCGTAAAGGCCCTGGGCCGTCAGAATGCGGCCTTCAATAGCGCACACGACGTCCTGGTCGGCATCGTCGCGGACCAGCGACGCGTGCTTCGCGTAGCGCCAACTGACGTACAGGAAAAAACCAAGCAGCAGAATATTCGCCCAATAAAACAACAGCGCATAACGGAACGTGATGAACTCCGCCAGCAGCGATGTTGAGAAGGGCATAAGGCAGACCAGCGAAAGGAAGGCGATATGGAGCCAGGTCAAATCGCGGTTCGCCCGGGAAAGCTGATTGAATTGCGTCTGTTGCCCGGTCCAGAAGATGCCGAGCGTGAGGAAGCTCATGATGTACATCGCGAAGCGCGGGCCGAGCTCAACAATCGCGTGGAGCAAGTCGCTTTCCTGATGGATCGCCGGGGCGGCGGGAGTGTGAATTTCGAGCACCAGCAGCGTCATCGCGAACGCAAATATCCCGTCGCTGAGGGCGGCCAGCCGCTCCGTGCT